>NZ_LT607412.1:4820651-5121942 GCF_900091455.1 Micromonospora coriariae
GTTGGGCTGGTAGTCGAGCTCGGCCATCGCGGCGAGCACCTTGTCCCGGGTGGCCTGGGAGATCGGCCGGGTGCCGGTGAGCACGTACGACACGGTGCTGACCGAGACCCGGGCGAGGCGGGCGACGTCGTGCATGGTGGCCACCGCGCACCTCCTCCGGCCCGGCGTGGGATCGCTCCCGAATGGTCGTCGAAGCGTTTCGACGAAGCGTTTCGACAGACGCTAGGCCACCTGTTACGGCGACGTCAATAGCCGATGTCGCCGCGCTTTCCGTGCCCTGCTCTGCGGCGTCCCGTGCCCCTGCGGCCGGGTGGCCCGGTTCGGCCTCGGCCTCGGCCCGGCCGAGCGGCCAAGGGGGACCTCGGCCGGCAGCAGGATCGCCCAACATCCCGAGCGATCGAGCACGATCCTGCAGCCGGCAGGGCGTGGCTTGGGCGGGCGGCGTTTCAGCGCAGGTCGAACAGGGTGGCCGCGCTGTCCCAGCAGACCGCGCGCAGCCAGTCGTCGCCGAGGTCCAGCCGGGCCAGCCCGGTCAACTGGTCGGCGTACGGGTAGGGGATGTTCGGGAAGTCGCTGCCCAGCAGCACCTTGCCGGCCAGCCCCAACTCACGCAGCCGGGGCAGCTCGTCGGCGGGGAACGGCACGAACCGGTCGAAGAACGGGGTGAACGCCATAGTGGTGTCCAGCCGGACCCGGTCGTACGCCTCGGCCAGATCGAGGAAGGCCCGGTAGTCGGGCGCGCCGAGATGCGCCACCACGGCGGTAAGCCGCGGGTGGCGGGCGAGCAGGGCGGCGAACGGGTCCGGCCCGGTGTGGCTGGTCCCCACCGGGGCGTGACCGGCGTGCACCACCACCGGCACGCCCGCGTCGGCCAGCAGCCCCCACACCCGGTCCAGCGCCGGGTCGGTCGGCGCGAACCCGCCGACCTGCACGTGCACCTTGAACAGCCGGGCCCCGCCGGTCAGCGCCTCCTGGACGTAGCCGGGAGCGTCCGGCTCGGGGAAGAAGGTGGCCGAGGGCAGGCAGCCCGGGGTGGCGCGGGCGAACTCCAGCGTCCAGCGGTTGAGGTCCGCCGCCATGCCCGGCCGGTGCGGGTACGCCAACGCGCTGAACACGCGTACCCCGAGCCGGCGCAGGTGCGCCACCCGGTCGGCGTCACTCCACCGGTACCGGATCGGCCACTCGGTGCCGACCAGCGGGCCGGCGGCGTCGAAGTACGCCCACACCCGGCGCAGCAGGCGCGGCGGCAGGAAGTGCACGTGCACGTCGGCAAGCCCTGGCAGCCCCAGTGCGCGCCAGAAATCCGGCACCCGCTCGTCGGCCTCTGGAGGTGACTGCGCGCCGGGGTCGGTCATATCTCGATATTGAACCGTTGCAACACCGACGGCGCGAGCAGGCCCGCCATGGCGAGCACCGTCACGACGGTCAGCACGGCACGCAGCACAACCACCTCGGCCTTGCTGCCGGTACGCAGGGCAATGCCGTTCGGCAGGCCGATCATCGTCCACATGCGCCGCTTGATCGGGATCGGCCAGAGGATCGGCACCCCGGCTCGGGTGATCATGTCACCGAGAATGTGCACGAAGCAGCCCACGCCGACGGCGGTACCGATCAGCGGATAGCCGCGCCCACCCGGCAGGTTCGCGAAGGTGAACCAGGCCGCTCCGGCCGACGCGAGGGTGATGATCACCCACCCGGCGCGCTCGGCCCACTCGTCGAACAGCCCGCGCAGGGCCAGGCCGAACATGAAGAACAGGATGGTGATCACCGCCCACTTGCCGTACGCGGCGCAGAGCGCGGTGGTGCCCCACCCGACCAGAACCGTGAACGGAAGCGTGTGGGTCAGCGTCCGGTGCCCGTTGTTGCGGCGCGGGTCCTTGCTGAGTTTCGTGGCGTAGTAGACCCCGAGGGAGATCTTCTCCATCACCTCGGCGGCGAAGAGCGAGAAGACTCCGAAGGTACGGGCCACGGTCGCGCCACCCTGGTTACGGGTCACCTTGCCCGACATGTCGAGGTCGGGAAAGAGCGCGCCACCCGCGCACACCGCAGTGCCCACCGCCAACGCGAGTGGCGACTGGTGGTAGTCGGCGAACTGGTCCAGCGCCCAGGACCCGGCCAGCCATACCGCCGCGCCGGACAGCGCGTGCGACGGTCCCATCATCTCGGCTCACCCTCCCCAGGGATCTTGAGCGCCAAAACTACGCCACTGTAGTCAGCGGCGACGACGCAGGGGCATCCTCCGGACGGTCCACACCGGACGGTGTCAGAGCGCGGGGGTGAAGCTCTGCCGGATCATCGGCAAGTATGTCGCGTTGACCTGCCAGTCGAACTCTTTTGTCAACCACGAGACGGTGAAGGCGCGCCCGGCCGAGGTGTTGGTCAGAAGCCGGAAACTGTGCACCCGCTCGCCGGCGGCGTTCTTCCAGCCGCACTCCCAGATCGCGCCGCCCTCGAAGATGTCCAGCGCCGAGATGTCCACCTTGCGGTAGCCCGGTAGCGCCTCGCCGCCGGTGAGCCGGGCCTCCTCGGCCTTCCAGTACGCCACCGGGTCGGGTCGGGCCGGCCCCGCCTCGACGCTGAGGATCCGGGGTCCGCCGGACTCCCGGAAGCAGGTCGCCGACCCCTCGGTCCAGTGCAGCCAGCCCACCGGCGCGGCGATCCGGAACCCGGTCGGGTCGTCGTGCCACGTCCAGCCCTTCACCAGCCGGTACCGCGCGTCGGGCGGCTGCGGCACCGACGGCACCGGGATCGCCGTCGGTGGCGGGGGAGTCGCGCAGGCGAATGCGGCCGGCCGGGGGGTGGCCTCGCCGCCCCCGGCGCCGGATGGTGGCGTCCGGCCGTCGTTGCGGTTGACCAGCGCCAACGCGACACCGCCGGCGGCGAGCAGCGCGGTGGCCGCACCGGCCAGGGTGAGTAGGCGCCGACGCCAGCGGCCGGGTCGGTTCGCCGGCCGGTCGGTCGGCGCCGGCGGGTCGCCGGGCGGGGACGGCCAACCGCTCGGAGCGGCGGGCACGGCGGTGCGGCCCGCGTTGCGTACGGCCGCCACCGCGGCGGAGCGGGCCGGCTCGGTGGGCTGGTCGTCGTCCGCCGCCGCGCCGCGCAGCAGCGGCTCGGCCTCGGCGGCGGTCAACCGCCGCCAGGGGTCGCGCTGCAACAGGCCGGTGAGCACGGGGCGCAGCGAGCCGGCCCGGCGCATCGGGTCCGGCGGTTCGGTGGCCAGCGCGCTGAGCGTCGCCATCGCGCTGGAGCGGGCGTACGGCGAACGCCCCTCGACCATCGCGTAGAGCGTCGCGCCCAGCGACCACAGGTCCGTACGGGGGTTGGACACCCCTTCGCGGGCGCGCTCCGGTGCGACGAACTGCGGCGAGCCGAGCACAGTGCCCGGCCCGGTCATCGCGCCGTCCCCGCCGTCGAACGTGGCCAGCCCGAAATCGGTGAGCACCACCCGACCGTCGTCGGCGACCAGCACGTTGTGCGGCTTCACATCGCGGTGCAGCACACCGGCGGTGTGCGCGGCCCGCAGCGCGGCGAGCACGGCCAGCCCGATCCGGGCGGTACGCTGCGGGCTCAGCGGCCCCTCCGCGCCGATGACCTGCTGCACCGACCGGGACGGCACGTACTCCATCACGATCCAGGGCCTGTCCCGGTCGTGCACCACGTCGTAGATGCGGACCACGTTGGGGTGGGTGAGCCGGGCCGCCGTACGCGCCTCGCGCAGTGTCCGCTGTCGCAGTTCGGCTCGTTCGGTCTCGGCCAGCCAGGACGGTGGCACGACCTCCTTCACCGCGACATCGCGGTGCAGCATTTCGTCGCGGGCCAGCCACACCCGGCCCATGCCGCCGGTGCCGACCAGGTCGAGCAGCCGGTACCGACCCGCGATCAGCAACTGTTGCACAGTCGCTCCCCCTCGGTCACCCCGTGTTACACGATAGCCACCGGCGCGGCTTTTCTCATCCACTGAGCGGCCTCGATCCACCCGGGACCGCAGGTCGAACCGGCCCACAGGGCGCAGGTCAGCGGGGGAGTCGGAAACTGGTTCGCACCGTCGTCCAGTCCGCGGCGGCGGCGGTCCAGTCGCGGTCGTCGGTGATCCAGCCCAGCGTCCAGCGGTCGCTGCCCGCAGGTGCGCCGGCGACATGTTGTCGGGCGTGCAGCCGGGCGCCGTAGGGCGCCGTCCACCTTGACTCCCACTCCGCCCCGCCGCCGCCCGTGGCGAGCCGGATCTCGTCGTACCCCGGCAGCGCCCCGGCCGCGGCCGCCGCGTCGCGGATCGCCGTCAGCCGAACCAGCGGGTCGGCGGCGCCGCCCTCCGCGACGCTGAACGCCCTTCCGGTCGCCGGGTCCTGGAAGCAGGCCACCGCGCCGTCGCGGGAGTAATGCCAGGTCGCGGGCACGGAGACCCGGAAGCCGGCGCTGTCGGCGTGCCAGACCCAGCCGGCCGGCGGCTGGAACCGTTCGCCGGGAGCCGGCGACGCGGGCGGCACCGGCGCACCGACGGCGTCCGGGCGGACACACGGAAACGGTGGCGGGGGGAAGGCGCCACTGTCGGGCGGTCGGCCCGGTCGGTCGGGGCGGTGGTCGGACGGCCCGCGCGGGCCGCGCTGGTCGGGCGGACGGTCGGGCGGCGGCGTGGTGGCCGACCGGCCGGCGGTACCCGTCGGCTCGTCGCCGCTGACGGCCAGCGCGGTGCCGACGCCGGCGGCAGCCGCCACCAGCAACGCCGTGACGACCAGCGCCGCCCGGCGCGCTGTCCGCCCGACCGCCCGAGCGGACGCGTCGGGCGCGTGCTCGCCAGAGGTGTCGGTCCGCTCGGCGGCGTCTCCGGCGGGCGGATCACCCGGCGCCGCGGCCCGGTCGGCGGCGGGTCGCCCAGGTTCGGGCAACGGGATGGTGGGGTCCTGCTCGGACGGCTCTGCGGTCGCGGCGGCGGTGAGCAGCCGGTGGGCCGCCTCATGGTCGAGGCGGTCGCGCGGGTCACGACGCAGCAACCCGGCCAGCACCGGCGCGAGCGGCCCGGCGTGCGGGGCCGGATCCGGCGGCCCGGCCGCCAGCGCGCTCAGCGTCGCCATCGCTGTGCTGCGGGCGTACGGGGAGCGGCCCTCCACGATGGTGTGCAGGGTGGCCCCGAGCGACCACAGGTCGGCGGCCACGGTGGACACCCCCTCGGAGGCCCGCTCCGGGGCGACGTACTGCGGGGAGCCGAGCACCATGCCCGGGCGGGTCATCGCACCGTCGCCGCCGTCGAACGTGGCGAGCCCGAAGTCGGTGAGCATCACCCGCCCGTCATGTGCCATGAGCACGTTCTGTGGTTTGACGTCGCGGTGCAGCACTCCGGCCGTGTGCGCGGCACGCAGCGCGCCGAGCAGGGCCAGGCCGATCCGCGCCGCCTCGGCCGGCGTGCGAGGCCCCTCGGTGTCCAGCACGTCCTGCAGGGTGCGGGACGGGACGTACTCCATCACGATCCACGGGCTGCCCTCGACCGGGACGACGTCGTAGAGCCGGACCACGGCGGGATGGTTGAGCCGGGCCGCGGCGCGCGCCTCCCGCAGGGTGCGCGAGCGCAGTTCGGCCCGTTCGTGGTCGGCCAGCCAACTCGGCGGCACGACCTCCTTGACCGCGACCTCTCGGTGCAACATCTCGTCGCGGGCCCGCCACACCCGGCCCATGCCTCCGCGACCCACCAGGTCGAGCAGCCGGTACCGACCGGCGATCAGCACCTGCGCACGCTCCTGCTTCCTTGTCATTGCTCACTGATGGGCAAAGCGGATGATTCGCTCTCCGCTCGGCGTGCCGGGCTGGAGTCCGGGAGCGGCAGTCTGCTCCGGTGGCGATCGGCCCGTGCCTGCACGATCTGCCTCACCGCGCGATGCGGGGTGTGCAGGGTGATGTCGGGGTCACCATGTCGTCGCAGGACGTTGATCGCGGCGTTCACGTCGGCCTGCCACACCACCCCGCACAGGGTGCAGTGAAGCCGATCCCCGGCACGGCGGCCAAAGCAGCCGCAGCGGTGACAGACTTGTGAGGTGTAGGCGGCGTTGACGTGCACGAGCGCAGAACCTCTGCGCTCCGAAACATTCTTCAGCGCCTGCGCGGTGACCCCCTTGGTCCACGCGGCGAGACGCCGATTGGTGTTCCTACCGAGCTGCTTGCGCCCGGTGAACGTCCTGGTCAGGTCCTCGGCCACCACGACGGCGGCCTTGTCCACCACCCGATGCACCGCGGTGAAAATCTCCGTGCGCACCCGCGCCTGGTGACGGGCAGCCTGCCGGTCGCGCTTGATCGTGCCGAGGTTGTTCACCGCAATCCGCTCGGCCTTCGCCTGGTCGCCGCGCCGGGCTGCGGTGTTGGCGATCGAGCGCAGTTTCGCCCGGCGGCGGTTGCGTTCCCTGATCCGATCGGATTCAGCGCTCAGCAGATGACCGAGACCGTCACCGTGGTGGTTGCCATCGGAATCGGTCAGCACCTCGGTGTAACCCTTGTCCACCCCCAGCGTCGCCGTGCCACACGGACGCTGTGAGGTCTTCATGCTGGCGGCGTCGATCTGATAGTGGATCTCCACCCGGCCGCCGCGCAGGATCAGCCGCAGCGTGCCCGTCGGAGCGACGGTGGTGTTCAACGGGATGCGGACCATCTGGCGCCGCACGAGCCCGGGAACGGCCAGCCACAATCGCCCACCCTCGTCAGCCTGGGTGTGGTGCTGATCGGCGCGCACCACGATCTGGTTATGGGTGCGGTTGTGCCCGCGCCGCCAGTGTGAGCGCATCAGCCGCGACAGGTACGGGTCGTCGGCCCACCGGTCAGCCTTCAGCAGGCTGAACAGCCGCTTCTGCTCCTTCTGATCACTGATGTGGCGGAGGATTGCCCGCCGCACCGGCACCTTCGCCGACTCGCGGGTCGCGGCGATATCGGCCATGGCGTCGCGGACGGTTTCCTTCCACGCGTTTGCCAACACCCCGAACCGGTGGTGGATGCCCTCAGCAAGCCACCGGTCGCGAACCTGCCGGTCGGTCAGCCCTGACCCTGCGATTGACCCATACCGCTGCCACACCTCGCCGCGGACTGCGCCCAACCGCTGCGCCTGCTCAGCCAGCGCCTGATACTTCCCCACGTTGAGGCGATGCGAATAGGCGATCCGGGTCACCTTCACGACGACGCCTCCTCAGCCGCTGTCCGGGATACACCCTAACCAGCGGATCGGGAGTCACCTATCGGTCGTCCGCCTCGGCTCAGCAGGCGGCGTGGTCGGCTGTGGCGAGCAGATTGCCCTCCGGGATGGCGATCCGGGTATGTCCGCCCGCCAGTCGGGCGGCGGCCCGTCGGGCCTGAAGCGGGCCGTGCTCGCGTCGGGCGGTGGTGTAGCTGGCGGCGGTGCGGGCGGCGATGGTGGCCCAGCCGTACCGTTCGCCGACCATTGTGCGTGCTCGCCGGGCGACCCGCCGGGCGAAGACCTCGTCGCCGAGTAGTTGGCCCACCGCGCCGGCGAGGGCGTCCGGGTCGCTGTGCGGGAACGTCACGCCTGTCACGCCGGGCTCGACGATCTCGGCGAGACCGCCGGTGCGGGCCACCGCGAGGGGCGCGCCGGCGGCCGCCGCCTCCAGCGCGACCATGCCGAACGGCTCGTAGAGGCTGGGCACCACTGTGGCGTCGGTGGCGCCGAGCACCGCCGGCAGTTGGGTGGCGTCGAGGAAGCCGGTGAAGCGGACGGTCGAGCAGAGCGCGAGCCGGCGGGCCTCCTCCTCCAGTTCGGCGCGGTACGGGCCGTCGCCGGCGATCACCACGCGCAGCCCGGGGTGCCGCTCGCGCAGACGGGGCACCGCGTGCACCAGGTGCTGCACGCCCTTCTCGTAGACCAGCCGGCCGGCGTACCCGACGAGCGGGCCGTCGGCGGCGAACCGGGCCCGGGCCGAGGCGACCGCGCGTGGCCGGGCCCGCCAGGCCCGGTGGTCGACCCCGTTGGGCACCACGTCGACCTGGCCGGCCGGAAGGTCGAACAGCGCGGTCACCTGTTCGCGCATGTACCCGGAGCAGGTGATCACCCGGGCGGATTCGTTGCTGAGCCAGTGTTCGACGCCGTGGATGGTGCGGTTCATCTCCTCGGGTAGCCAGCCTTGGTGTCGGCCGGCTTCGGTGGCGTGGATGGTGCTCACCAGTGGGAGGTCGAGGTGGTCGCGCAAGGTGATGGCGGTGTGGGCGACGAGCCAGTCGTGGGCGTGGATGACGTCGTAGGTGCCGGCTTGGGTGGCGCGTAGGGCGGTGCGGGTGAGGGTGTGGTTGAAGGCCATGGTCCAGGCGAGTAGGGAGTTGGTGGCCAGGGGGAAGGTGACGGGGTCTTCGGGGGCGCGCAGGATGCGTACGCCGTCGGCGTATTCCTCCAGGGGTGCGTCGTCGGCGTGGCGGGTGATGACTGTGACGTCGTGGCCGGCGGCGGCGAGGGCGACGGAGAGGGCGTGGACGTGTCGGCCGAGGCCGCCGACGAGCACCGGCGGGTACTCCCAGGAGAGCATCAGCACCCGCAGCTGCCGGGCGGGGTGGATGTCGATCACGTGGGCATCGGGTGACATGCGGCCCCCTTGGTTGTCTCCGGGCGCGCGCCGACCGCACCGGAACCGGTGCCCGCCGTCGCGTCTGGATCTCGGACCAATCCTGCCGGGGCCGAGATAACCAGCGGAGACACCGCCGTTGCGGTCGTGTAAAGCGCTACTGGCCCTTTCGGCGCACCCGCAGCAGCTCGGCCACCGACCACGCCTGGAACGGGCAGCCGGTAGCGGCGTGCGGCGCGTGGCCGTCGGCCGTCTCGCTGACCGAGCCTAGCCCGAATTCGGTCAGATGGGATTCGATACCCACGAAAACGTCATCGGCCGACATTTTGCCACGGCGGCAGGCGTCCACGTACGGGCCGAGCAGCCACGGCCAGACGGTGCCCTGGTGGTAGCCGCCGTCCCGCTCGGCCGGGCCGCCCCGGTGCCGGCCCACGAACTCCGGCGACTCCGGGGCGAGGCTGCGCGGCCCGAGCGGGGTGAGCAGCCCGGCCGCGACCCGGCGCAGGGTCGCCTCGTCCGGCTCCAGCGGCGCGAACGGAAGTGACCAGGCCAGCAGCTGGTTGGGACGCAGCGAGTCGTCGTCGTGCAGAGCGGCCCCGCCCAACGGGTACGCCGGTGCGGGCGCGTCCAGCACGTCGTGCAGCCAGCCGCTCGGCGCGGGGTAGCGGTCCCGGAACGAGGCGGTGGCCTGCCCGTGTCGTCGCCACAGCTCGGCCGCGTCCCGACCGGCCAGCTCGGTCAGCTCGGCGAGCCCGGCCAGCCCGTTGATCCACAGCGCGTTCACCTCGACCGGTTTGCCGGTACGCGGGGTGACCGGCACCCCGTACACGCGGGCGTCCATCCAGGTCAGTGCGGTGCCCGGGGCGCCCTGGGTGAGCAGCCCGTCGGCCGGGTCGACGGCGATGCCGTAGCGGGTGCCGGCCAGGTGAGCGTCGATCACCGTGCGCAGCGCCGGCAGCAGCTCGTCGCCGAGGTCGGTGTCACCGGTGACGGTGACGTGCCGGCTCACCGCGTGCAGGAACCACAGCGTGCCGTCGACGGTGTTGTACTCCACCCGCCCGGTGTCGGCCGTGTTGGCCAGCATCCCCTCGGACAGCGTCGCCGCGTACGCCCGGAGCAGCTCCCGGCCCTCGTCCGCGCGGCCGGTGCAGAGGAACAGCCCCTCGTACGAGATCATCGTGTCCCGCGACCAGGCCCCGAACCACGGGTATCCGGCGACCACATCGACGGCTGTGCGGCCGGTACGCACCACGAACGCGTCCGCGGCCAGCACGAGCGTCGCCTGCACCGGGTCCGTCGGCTTCGCCGTCGCCACCACCTGACGGTTGCGCCGCCGGGCCGTCGCCACGATCTCCGCGGCGGGCGGCGGCTCCTCGTCGAGCCGGCCGGCCCAGGCCCGCACCGACACGGTGTCACCGGGGCGTTCCAGATCGCCGGCGAAGCGGCCCGCGTACCAGAGGTCCTCATCGGGGTGCAGTCCCCGGCTCGCCTCCTCGCGGTGGTGCACGCCCAGCCACCACTGCCCCTCGGGCGTCCAGCCCGGGCCGGCCAGCCGGTACGCCCCCTCGACCACCGCGCCGCCGGCCACCGCCTCGACCTGCGGCGTCGGGCCGTCGGCCCGCCGCTCGCCGTGCGCGTCACGCCAGGTGCAGGCGGCGGAGAGCTCCAGCCGGACCGGCCCGCCGGCCACCAGCCGGTGCACCACCGCCACGCAGGAGCGGCCGGGCAGCATCGCCAGCTCCCGCTCGATCACCACCGCGCCGATCCGCCACCGCCACCGGGGCAGCCCGTCGACCAGGTCGAAGCGCTCCAGCAGCTCGAAGCCGCGCGGGTCGACGTCCCCGGAGGACCATTCGTGCACGCCGAGCCGGACCCGTGCGCCGGACGGCAGGGTGACCGCCGGGTCGAGGCTTACCAGTCCCACCCGGCGGGACGCCGGCGTCTCGCCGGGCACCACCAGCAGACCGTGGTAGCGCCGGGTCCGCAGCCCGGCGACGGTGCCCATCGCGTACCCGCCGACGCCGTCGGGCACCAGCCACTCCCGGCTGGCCGCGCTGGTCAGCTCGCCGCAGACCTGCGGGCCGAAGTGAATGTCGATCAACTTTCCTCCACCGGCGGCGGGGTGTAACACGCCACGACGAGAATGGCTGCTGTGGTCAAGTACCGCGGCGACGTCAAAGATGTGCACGTGATCTCTGACCGTTCGTCCTCCGACGCCTCGCCACCCGACGCCGAGCGGCTCCGGCTCGCCCAGGCCGACTCGGGGGAGCAGGACTGGCGCGCATGGGGTCCCTATCTGTCCGAACGGGCGTGGGGGACGGTGCGGGAGGACTACAGCGAGCACGGTACGGCCTGGGACTACTTCCCGCACGACCACGCGCGGTCCAGAGCCTACCGCTGGAATGAAGACGGGATGGCCGGCGTCTGCGACGACCGGCAGACGTTCGCCTTCGCCCTGGCGCTGTGGAACGGCAGGGACCCGATCCTCAAGGAGCGGATGTTCGGCCTCGGCGGTGACGGCGGCAACCACGGCGAGGACGTCAAGGAGTACTGGTGGTACGAGGACTCCACGCCCACCCACTCCTGGATGCGCTGGCGCTACCACTACCCGCAGGCCGCCTTCCCGTACGACGAGCTGGTCGCGGTGAACGCGCTGCGCGGTCGGGACGACACCGAGTACGAGCTGGTGGACACCGGGATCTTCGACGACGACCGGTACTGGGCGGTGAGCGTCGACTACGCCAAGGCGTCCCCGACCGACCTGTGCATGGTGGTGACGGTGGCGAACCGGGGCGACCGGGCCGCCACCCTGCACGTGCTGCCCAGCCTGTGGTTCCGCAACACCTGGGCCTGGGGCCTGCCCGGGGGTGACCGGATTCCCCGGCTGACCGGCGAGGGCGCGCGGCTGGTCGGCGAGCATCGGGTGCTCGGCCAACTGCTGCTCGAGGGCGACGGAGATCCGGTGCCGCTGCTCTGCGACAACGACTCCAACGCCGAGCGGCTCTGGGGCCTGCCCGGCCGGTCCCGCTACCCGAAGGACGGCATCAACGACCACGTGGTCAACGGCGCCGCCACGGTGAACCCGGCGGGGGAGGGCACCAAGGGCGCGCTGCACTACGTGCTCGACGTGCCGGCCGGCGGGCAGCGCCAGATCCGGCTGCGGCTGACCCGCACCGCGTCGCCGCCGGCGGCCGCTCCGCCGCCCCGGGCGGATCTCGGCGACGGCTTCGACGCGGTGGTGTGGGCGCGGCGTGCCGAGGCGAACCGCTTCTTCGCCGGGGTGATCCCGGAGGCCGCCACGCCAGACGAGGCGCTGGTGGCCCGGCAGGCCATCGCCGGGTTGATGTGGAGCAAGCAGTTCTACCACTTCGACGTCAAGCGTTGGCTGGACGGCGACCCGGCTTCGACGCCGCCGGCCGGGCGTCGCCACGGCCGCAACAGCGCGTGGTGGCACATGACGAGCTTCGACGTCATCTCCATGCCCGACCCCTGGGAGTACCCCTGGTACGCGGCCTGGGACCTGGCCTTCCACTGCGTGAGCATCGCCCGGGTCGACCCGGGCTTCGCCAAGACGCAACTGCTGCTCCTGCTGCGCGAGTGGTACCTGCATCCCAACGGGCAGATTCCGGCGTACGAGTGGGCGTTCGGTGACGTGAACCCGCCGGTGCACGCGTGGGCGGCGCTCAAGGTGTTCGAGATCGACGGCGGGCGGGACTACGAGTTCCTGGCCCGGGTGATGCACAAGCTGCTGCTCAACTTCACCTGGTGGGTCAACCGGAAGGACACCGGCGGCAACAACGTCTTCGAGGGCGGCTTCCTCGGGTTGGACAACGTCGGGCCGTTCGACCGGTCGGCGGCGCTGCCGGTGGCCGGTGTGCTGGAGCAGTCCGACGGCACCGGCTGGATGGCCATGTACGCGCTGAACATGCTGGACATGGCGATCGTGCTGGCCGAGCACGACCGCACCTGGGTGGACACCGCCACCAAGTTCTTCGAGCACTTCGCGTACATCGCCGCCGCCGCGTACGAGCAGGGGTTGTGGGACGACGAGGACGCCTTCTTCTACGACGTGCTGCGGCTCGCCGACGGCACGAAGGTGCCGCTGAAGGTCCGGTCGGTGGTCGGGTTGCTGCCACTGGCCGCCACCACCCGGCTCACGGCCCGGACCCTGCACCAACTGCCGGAGCTGGGTGCCCGGCTGCGCTGGTTCCTCACCAACCGTCCCGAGTACGCCCAGGTGATCGGCACTCGCCGGCTGGGCCCGGACGGCCGCCAGCAGCGGCTGCTGTCCATGGTCGGCCCGGAGCAGGTGGTGCGACTGCTCGCCCGGATGCTGGACAGCGACGAGTTCCTCTCCGATTTTGGCCTTCGTACGCTGTCCCGCGCGCACCTGGACAAGCCGTTCTCGGTCACCCTCGGCGGGCAGGAGTTCTCGGTCGGGTACGAGCCGGCGGAGTCGACCAGCGGGCTGTTCGGCGGAAACTCGAACTGGCGTGGGCCGATCTGGATGCCGACGAACTTCCTGCTGATCAGCGCGCTGCGTGACTACGCGTCGTTCTTCGGTGACGACCTCCAGGTGGAGTACCCGACCCGCTCCGGGGTGAAGCGCACGCTGGACGAGATCGCCGACGACCTCTCGGCCCGGCTGATCTCGCTCTTCACGCAGGACGACTGGGGCCGGCGGCCGATCTACGGGGCGTGCCGGATCTTCCAGACCCACCCGGACTGGCGCGACCTGATCGCCTTCCCCGAGTACTTCCACGGCGACAACGGGGCCGGGCTGGGCGCCTGGCACCAGACCGGCTGGACGGCGCTCGTGGCCGACCTGATCCTCACCCTGCGCCGCTGACCCGGCCGCCGCCCGCGCGCCGCCCGGTGGCGGCGTACCACCCAACATGCAACCAAAGGTTGCGCGTCGCGGCGTGGCCGTTGTAGCGTTACGCAACCAAAGGTTGCGAAAGGTTGGGTGGCATGGAACAGGGATCGATCGAGCGCGACATCCATGTCGACGCTTCACCCGAGGTGGTCTTCGAGGTGATCAGTCGGCCGGAGCACATGCGGGAATGGTGGCCTGACGACGCACGGTTCGAGCCGGTCGCGGGCGCGCCCGGCAAGCTCGTGTGGCGTGACGGCGACACCGGCGAGACGACGACCGTCGCGCTCGCCGTCGTCGAGGTCGACCCGCCGAAGCGATTCTCCTTCCGGTGGTGCTACTCGGACCCGGCCCGGACCGGACAGTCGCTGCTGGTCACCTTCGAGCTGCTCCCGACCGGTACGGGGACCCGGATCCGCATGACCGAGACCGGCTTCCGCGAGATGGGATGGGAGGTGGCTCTCCTCGAGCAGCAGTACCAGGACCACGTGAGCGGGTGGGACCACTACATCCCCGCGCTGGGCAGGTACGTCGCGCGGCTGGTCTCCACCTCATGAGCACCGCTGTCGACGACGACCTGTGGTCGGCGATCGGCGACCCCATCCGGCGCACGATGATCGACCTTCTGCTCGCCGGGGGGCCCGGCACCGCCACGTCACTGAGCGAGCGACTACCCGTCACCCGCCAGGCCGTCTCGAAGCACCTCGCGGTCCTGGACCGGGTCGGTCTGGTGCACGCCCCGCCGGCCGGTCGGGAGCGGCACTACCAGGTCGACGAGGCGCAGCTCGCCCGAGCCGTCGCCCAGTTGTCAGCGGTCGGCTCCACCTGGGACGCCCGACTCCGCCGGATCAAGCGGATCGCCGAGGCGATCGAACGCGACCGCCACAACGACGAAGGAGAATGACATGGTCGACATCCTGCACCGGGTCGGCGTCGTCGCCCCGATCGACGACGTCTACCGAGCGGTGGCAACGCCAGAGGGCATCGCCGGCTGGTGGACGACCGACACGGTCGGCAAGAGCGAGGTTGGCGGGCACCTGGCTTTCCGGTTCGGCGACGTCGGTGGCTTCGACATGGAGGTCCTGGAACTCGATCCCTCCGGCCGCGTGCGGTGGCGGGTCACCGACGGCCCCGAGGAATGGATCGGAACCGAGATCGGCTGGCGCCTCGACCAGCGTGGCGAGTACACGATCGTCCAGTTCACGCACGAGGGCTGGCGCGAGCCGGTCGAGTTCATGCACCACTGCAGCACCAAGTGGGCGACGTTCCTCATGAGTCTCAAGGAGCTTGTGGAGACCGGCCGTGGCAGGCCGGCGCCGGACGACGTCCGGATCGGCGACTGGCACTGAGCCTCCGGCTAGTGCGGTGGTGCGGGAGGGTACGCGTAGTCACCAATCTGTCATGGTGCGACTGCGCGCCGTGTCTTCGACTTACGCTCGTGGGCGTGTCCGGACCTGCCGAGGGAGCCACCGAAGAGGACCGGCGTGACCTCATCGTCGCGGTCGCGCGGGAGTTGGCTGAGGTCGAGGGCTGGACGGGGGTGAGCCCTCGGCGGCTGGCCGAGCGGGCCGAGGTCGACGTCGGCGACCTCTACCGGCACTTCGCGGATCAGGAGGCGCTGCTCGCCGCCGTGGCGGTGTGCGCCTTCGCCGACCTGGCCGCCGACCTGGCCGAGGCGCACGCGGAGGCGACCGGCGGTCCGGAACGGGTCTGGCCGGCGGTGGCCGGCGCGTACCTCGACTTCGCGTACGCGAATCCGGAGGTCTACGACGCGATGCTCGCGCTGACCCCGGACCTGGCCCTCGGCGTCGACGGCGTGCCGGCCGCGCCCCGGGGCGTCTTCGCCGAGTTGCGGGCGGCCCTGACCCCGCTGGCCGAGGGGCGTGACCCGGACACCCTGGTTGAGGTGGGCTGGAGCCTGCTGCACGGCATGGTGATGCTCACCCGGGGTGGCCGGCTTCGCCCCGAGGCGCAGGAGGAGCGGGAGTCGATGATCGGGGAACGGCTGTTCCGGTGGCCCTGCCCGCAGGCCGCCGAGGCGGACGGAAACCGGTTGGGCGCGTCGCGCGACATGCCCTAAGGTCCCCGACGGTCAGGTGCGGTGATCACGACGGGGGGGACGGCATGACTGTGGACCAGGCGGCGCGCCGACAGGCGCAGGTGCTGATCTTCGACGCGGACGACACGTTGTGGGAGAACAACGTCGTGTTCGAGCGGGTGATCGACGATTTCCTGGCCTGGCTCGACCACCCCACGCTGGACCGGGTCGAGCTGCGGGCCGTCCTCGACGACATCGAGCGGGCCAACACGGTGGCGCACGGCTACGGCAGCAAGGTCTTCCTGCGCAGCCTGGCGGACTGCCTGGAGCGGCTACGTGAGCGACCGGCGACCGACGCCGAGCGCCAGGAGATCGACCGGCTGGCGGTGGCCCTGGTCGAGCACCGGGTGGAGCTGATGCCCGGGGTGGCCGACGCGCTCGACGAACTGGCCGGCCGGCACGAGTTGCTGTTGCTGACCAAGGGGGACCAGGTCGAGCAGCAGCGCAAGTTGGACGCGTGCGGGCTGCTGCACCACTTCCGGGCCGCACACATCGTCGCCGAGAAGGACGTCGACACCTACCGGTGGCTGGTCCGGGAGCACGGGTTCGACCCGGTCGACGCCTGGATGATCGGCAACTCGCCGAAATCTGACATCCTGCCGGCCCGGGCCGCCGGGCTGAACGCGGTGTTCATTCCGAATGAGAACACCTGGGTTCTGGAGGACGACGAACTGGACCCGACCGACGCCCACCTGCTGCGCCTGGCCGCGTTCCGCGACCTGCTGCGGCACTTCTGACCCGCTCGGAGCGTGGGTCGGTAACGGGTATCTGGCCGGGTTGTGGCAGTCGGCCAGCAGTTGCCACTCGCCTCGAGCGCCGTCCTCTCCGGGCAGGAGGAACTGGCGGCCGTTCTGGCAGGTCATGACCTGGTCGAAGACGGGTTCGACCATGTCCTTGCGGCGGCTGTAGGCCTTCCGGCCGGGCTTGGTCCGCAGTTTGCGGGCCAGACACGCGCGGATTGCCGGTTGCTGAGACACGCTCTTAGCGGATTGTCACCGACTCCCCGACCGGGATGCGCGCGTATTCGGTGCCGCCCTTGAAGTCCAACCAGCCGTCGAAGTACTCCTGGCCGAGCTCGTTGAGCGTGGCGTCGTGGATCGGGAACGCCCGCTTCGGCCGCACCGCCCGCACGAAGTCCAACGCCTCGCAGAGCTTGAGCCAGGGTGCGGCAGCCGGCACGAGCAGCGTCGCCACCGGCGACGGCGGGACGAACAGCGAGTCGCCCGGGTGGTAGACCGTGCCGTCGACGACGAAACCGACGTTGGCGCAGCCGGGCAGACCGTCGTAGATCTCGGCGTGTGCCCCGCCCACGACGTCGACGGTGAACCCGGCCGCCGTGAACCGCTGCCCCGCATCGACGGCGACCGCTGCGCCGCCCAGCTCGGGGGCCGACTCGATCGCTGCCGACGGCAGGTACACCCGGAACGCGGAGTTGCGCTGACTCGCCGCCACGAGCTTGGCGATGTCGAGGTGGTCGGGGTGCTCGTGCGTCACCAGCACCTCGTCGACCCCGTCGAGCGCTTCGGCCTCCGAGAACGTCCCCGGGTCGATCACCAGCACCCGGTCGTCCGCCTCCAGGCGCACACAGGCGTGGCCATATTTGATCAAATGCATGCGCCCACTATGGCAGGGACGGTCGAAGGCGGGGACCCTGTACTGAGACACGCTCCAGGAGCCCGAACAGCGTCGGCGATCATGGTCGCGTTACGCGGAGATGCCGGTTTTTCCCCTGGAGATCAGTCCTGCCACCGGCGGTCCTGCCCGGCTTGTCCGGCCCGTCGTGACCCGCCTAGCCTGGGCCGGCGCTCACGGCCGTTCGGGGTGTGTCGGGGGCGCACCGGCGTCCGGCGGGTGGGCACCGTGGAGCTGAGTGCAGGGCGGCCGGCTCTCCTGTCGAGCCGTGGGCGTCGAGCCACGCCCGGGCGGAACGGGGCCGGAGCTGCCCGTTCCCATGCCGGATGACCGGGGGTCAGGGCCGGGTAGTTGCGGACCCGGTCCTGGCCCGGCCACCGAATCGACTACGCCCGGCGAGTGGGACAGCCGCGAGTCGGGTCGACTGTCAGGATGACGGCATGAAGCGCAGATCAGTCCTGTTGGGCGCCGCCGCGGGCCTGGCGGCGCCGGCCGTGCTCGCCCCGGCGGCGCCCGCCCTCGGTGCGACCGGCTCGGCTGCGCCGGTCGTGGCCACCGCGACGATTCCCCGGTTCACCCGGCCGACAGTGCCGCGCCACAACCTGGCCGCCCGGTTGGCGACCCTGCCGTCACGGGCGAAGCAGGTCCTCGTCGTCAGCGGCACCGGCCGCTCCGTCAGCCACGCCACTGTGGAGGCGTACGTACGGATCAGCGACGGGGGGCGTTGGCGCCCCGCCTCGGCGGTGCTGCCCGTCCGGATCGGCTCCAAGGGATTCAGCGACAACCACGTCGAGGGGGTGCCGACCACGCCCACCGGGACCTACGCCATCGGCCCGACCATGTACGGCATCGCCGCGAACCCGGGGGTGCGATACCCGTACCACCGCCTGGTCAGTGGCGACTGGTGGAACGAGAACCCGACGTCGTCGCGCTACAACTCCTTCCAGCACAGCTCCACCAACCCCGGCGGCAACAGCGAGGCGTTGTGGAAGGAGGTGCCCGCCTACACGCACTTCGCGGTGATCACGTACAACATGCCGCCCACGGTGAGCAAGCCGGTGCCGTACGCGGGCAGCGGGATCTTCCTGCACGAGTTCAGCGCCAGTGGCGGCAACGCCACCGCCGGCTGCGTCGCCCTGGCCCACGAGCATCTGGTTCCCGTGCTGCGGTGGCTGGACCCGGCGCTCTCGCCGCACATCGTGCTCAGCCCTCCGACCAGCTAGGCCGGCGCCGCCCAGCCGCCGCCAGCGGGCCTGCGGCTCAGGTGACCTGGCCGCCGCGGACGATCGCCACGGCCACCCGGCAGAACTCGTCCATGTCCGGGTTGAACCCGGCCGCGATGTCGGGATGGAGCCCGGACCGGGTCTCGTCCAGCAGCCGCTGGCAGACCTGCTCGACCGGCTCGCCGGCGTAGCCGGCGCGGACCCGGTCGGTGGCCGCCTGGAGCGCCGAGGTCAGCTGATCCTCCAGCGGGCCGCGCAGCTTCTGCTGCACGGGGTCGAGCCCCCGCGGGTCGAGCGTGACATGTGGCTCCGACATGGTGCTCCCTTCGTCGGCGTCGGCGGTACCCCACCGCGTTCGTCGGTCAAACCTCAGCCGGTACGGCAGCGACCCGCACCTGGTACGAGAAGTCCTCCGCCGGCTCCTCGTGGTACGACAACCGGCGGATCTGCCGGTCGTCGTCGAAGAGAGCGACGTCCACCAGGACGCCGAGGTGGGCCAGGCCGATGCTGGTCACCCGCTTCTTGTCCTGCAACACCGCGCAGACGCCGCCGAGCAGGGTGCTGGCGTCGGCCGTACGGTGCCCGGGCGGGCAGCGCAGGACCAGGTCGACCTCGATCGGCCCGGGCAGCGGCGTCCAGCCGGTGCGTTGGGCCGCCGCCAGGGCGGCCTGGAGCAGGGTGCGGACCCTCGTCGCCTGCCGGTGCCCGGCGGCGAAGATGGACAATGCTTCGGTCTTGACCGGTGGCAGGCCGCTCACCTCGAACGTCAGGGCGAGAGCGCGGGTGTCCTGCACGACGGCACCTCCTCGTTGGGACGATCCTGCCGAACCGGGGGAATGACGGTGGGACTTCCCGCGATTACCAACCGAACGGGCAGGCCGGGGTCGGCCGGAGGCGTGTCGACGTCGGCGGCGAACGCGCTGGCTGTGGCGCTAGGACGACGCTAGCCGACGGTGCCCGCGCTGGGTAGTCGGTCGCTCACCCGATGGGACGCGGTGCGAAGGCGCAGAACTCGTTGCCCTCCGGGTCGGCCAGGACCCACCAACGGCTCTCGTCCTGCGGCTCGCGCAGCAGCGTCGCGCCCGCCGCGATCAGCGCCATCGGCTCGGGGTCGACCAGGTCGACGTCCCAGTGCATCCGGTTCTTGACCGTCTTGGGCTCGGGCACCGCGTCGAACACCCAGCGGTCCCACGGGAACCCGGCCGCACCGACCACCGACGCGGTACCGGAGCCGTACTCGGCGGTGCCACCGACCACGCCGGCCCACCAGGCCGCCTGGGCGGCCGGATCGGCAGAGTCCACGACCAGCTCGAACGGGCCCGGTCGGGTGCCCTCGAGCGCCGCGAACGCGCAGAACGGGTTGCCCTCCGGGTCGGCGAGCACCCACCAGGTCACGTCCCCGGACGGTGCGCGGAGCAGCCGGGCGCCGGCCGCGATCAGCGCCGACGGCTCCGCGCCGGCCAGCCGCAGATCCAGGTGTACGCGGGTCTTGCCGGTACGCGGCTCCGGCACCTGGTTCACCCAGATCGACTCGGCGCCCGAGCGGGCGGCACGCGGGTCGACGCGGGTGTCCTCGCCTCCGGCGTCGGCCACGTCCGCGTCCAGGATCCGGGCCCAGAAGGCACCCAGCAGGCGCGGGTTGGAAGCGTCCAGACAGAGGTCCTTGAAACGGGCGATCACCGGCACAGCATGCCGGGCCCCCGGCCCTGGAGTACGCGGCTCCGGCCGACGCGCCCGAAGTGATGTCGCGCACACCGGGCCGGTTGGCCGTGTCCCCCGCTGGCGTCAGGTTTCGCGACTTTCCAGGTCGGGCAGTGTGAAGGCCACGAAACGTCCGGGGTCGCGCGCCGCTGGTCCTGCGCCCCGATCGTCTCGCCGTGCGCCGGGGCGCGGTGCGTTTCCCCGGCGGCTGGCCGACAAGAGGGGAGGGGTGATGAGCGACCCTGACGAGGCCCGACGTCGACGGCGACCACGGGTACGCGCGGTGGCGGCAGCCGCCGCGCTGACGCTGGTGGCGCCCATGGCCGCCTGCGGTTCCGGTGACGCTGGTGGCCCACCGACGATCAACCTGTACTACCCGCCGGAGCAGAACCTGCAGAAGGTCGTCGACGACTGCAACGCGCAGGCTCAGGGACGGTATGAGATCGCCTACCGGGTGCTGCCCCGGCAGGCCGACGATCAGCGGGTGCAGATGGTGCGCCGGCTGGCCGCCGAGGACACCGGGATGGACCTGCTCGGTCTGGACGTCACCTGGACCCAGGAGTTCGCCAGCGCCGACTGGATCCGCGAGTGGACCGGCCAGGACAAGGCCGAGGTCGAGCAGGGCACCCTCGCCGGACCGCTGGACACCGCCCGCTACGAGGGCAAGCTCTACGCCGCCCCGAAGAACACCAACGTCCAGCTGCTCTGGTACCGCAAGGACCTGGTGCCGCAGCCGCCGAAGACCTGGGATCAGATGATCACCGCTGCCCAGCAGCTCAAGGAGCAGGGCAAGCCGTACCAGGTGCTCACCATGGGCGCCCAGTACGAGGGCCTCGTCGTCCTCTACAACACCCTGGCCGAGAGCGCCGGCGGAAAGATCCTCAACGACGACGGCACGCAGGCCGTGATGGACGCCGGCACGGTCCGGGCGCTGGAGCAGTTGCAGCGCTTCGCCACGTCGGGCGTGACCTCACCGTCGTTCACCAACGCCACCGAGGACCCGGTCCGGCTGGAGTTCCAGTCCGGTGCGGGCGCCTTCCAGGTGAACTGGCCGTTCGTCTATCCCGCCCTGCAGGAGGCGAACCCCGAACTGGCGAAGCAGGTCGGCTGGGCCCGGATCCCGGGTGTCGACGACAGCACCCCCAGCAAGGTCACCATCGGCGGGGTGAACCTGGCGGTCAGCTCCTACTCCAGGCACCCGGAGCTGTCCTTCGAGGCGGCCCGGTGCATCCGCGACGCCGAGCACCAGAAGTTCTCCGCCATCAACGACGGCGTCCCGCCCACCATCGAGGCCGTCTACGACGAGCCGGAGATGACCGAGGCGTACCCGATGAAGGACACCATCCTGGAGGAGCTGAAGGAGCCGGCGACCCGGCCACTGACCCCGGCCTACCAGAGCATCTCCACAGTGATGTCGGCGATCCTGTCGCCACCGTCGGCGATCCGTCCGCAGCAGACCGCGGACGAGCTGCGCTCCGCCATCGCCGACGCCCTCCAATCCAAGGGGGTCCTCCCGTGAGCCTGCCCGCCACGCCGACCGGAGCGGACGTGACCGCCGAGGAGACCACCCGCTCCACCGGCCGGCACGCCACCGTCCCCACCCAGCGCGCCGGCCGTCACAAGCCGCCGCTGAGCGAGAACAAGAAGGCCGAACGCAGGCTCGGCTGGTTGCTCTGCGCGCCCGCCGCGCTCGTCATGGTCGCGGTGACCGCGTACCCGATCCTCTACTCGGTCGGGTTGTCGCTCCAGCGCTTCGACCTGCGCTTCCCCGACGAGCGCGAGTTCATCGGGCTGGAGAACTACGTCACAGTGCTCAGCAACGAGTTCTGGTGGACCGCGTTCGGGGTGACCATGCTGATCACGGTGGTCACCGTGGCCGTCGAGCTGGTGCTCGGCATGGGGCTGGCGCTGATCATGCACCGCACGCTTGTCGGGCGGGGCATCGTGCGGACCGCGGCGCTGATCCCGTACGGCATCGTCACAGTCGTCGCCGCGTTCTCCTGGCGGTACGCCTGGACGCCCGGCACCGGCTACCTGGCCAACCTGTTCAGCGACGGAGCGCCGCTCACCGAGCGGGCCAGCTCGCTGGCGATCATCATGCTCGCCGAGATCTGGAAGACCACCCCGTTCATGGCGCTGCTGCTGATGGCCGGGCTGGCGCTGGTCCCGGAGGACCTGCTCAAGGCCGCCTCCACCGACGGCGCGACGGCCTGGCAGCGGTTCACCAAGGTCATGCTGCCGGTGATGAAGCCGGCGATCCTGGTCGCGCTGCTGTTCCGCACCCTGGACGCGTTCCGGGTCTTCGACAACATCTTCGTGCTGACCGCCGGCGGCAACGAGACGTCGTCGGTGTCGATGCTCGCCTACAACAACCTGATCCGGGGCCTCAACCTCGGCATCGGGTCGACGATGTCGGTGCTGATCTTCATCACTGTGGCGATCATCGCCTTCGTCTTCGTGAAGCTGTTCGGCACCGCTGCCCCGGGCAGCGACGACTCCGAGAGGCGCTGACATGGCCACCGGTACCGAAACCACCACCCGAGCCCGGGTGCGCTGGGGTCTCCTGGACATCCTCGTGGTCGTCTTCGCGCTGGTCCCGGTGCTGTGGATCGCGTCGCTGTCGTTCAAGACGCCGGCCACCCTCACCGACGGGAACTTCATCCCCCGAGAGTGGACGCTGGACAACTACCGCACGATCTTCGACACCGACCAGTTCGTCCGGGCACTGATCAACTCGATCGGCATCGCGTTGATCGCCACGCTGGTCGCTGTGGTGCTCGGCGCGATGGCCGCGTACGCAATCAGCCGGCTGGACTTTCCCGGCAAGGGGCTGCTGGTCGGCGTCTCCCTGCTGATCGCGATGTTCCCGCAGGTGTCGCTGGTGTCGCCGCTGTTCGAGATCGAGCGTTGGCTCGGCGTCTTCGACACGTGGCGCGGGTTGATCCTGCCGTACATCACCTTCGCGCTGCCGCTGGCGATCTACACGCTGTCGGCGTTCTTCAAGCAGATCCCGTGGGACCTGGAGAAGGCGGCGAAGATGGACGGCGCCACCCAGGGCCAGGCGTTCCGGCGGGTCATCGCCCCACTGGCCGCGCCCGGCCTGTTCACCACGGCGATCCTGGTCTTCATCTTCTGCTGGAACGACTTCCTGTTCGCCATCACGCTGACCTCCACCGAACGGGCTCGTACGGTGCCGGTCGCCCTGTCGTTCTTCACCGGCGAGTCGCAGTTCGAGGACCCCACCGGGGCGATCTGCGCGGCCGCCGTCGTGATCACCGTTCCGATCATCCTGTTCGTTCTCTTCTTCCAGCGCCGCATCGTGTCCGGCCTGACCTCCGGCGCAGTCAAGGGATAGGTGAGTAGTCGTGGCTGACATCGTGCTCGACAAGGTGAGCAAGAAGTTCCCGGACGGGACCGTCGCCGTGCAGGACGTCGACCTGGAGATCGCCGACGGCGAGTTCGTCATCCTGGTCGGACCCTCCGGCTGCGGCAAGTCCACCACCCTCAACATGATCGCGGGGCTGGAGGACATCAGCTCCGGCGAGCTGCGCATCGGTGGCCAGCGGGTCAACGACAAGGCCCCCCGGGACCGGGACATCGCCATGGTGTTCCAGTCGTACGCGCTGTACCCGAACATGACAGTGCGGGAGAACATGGCGTTCCCGTTGCGGCTGGCGAAGCTGGACAAGGAGACCATCAACCAGAAGGTCGACGAGGCGGCGAAGGTGCTGGAGCTGACCTCGTTGCTGGACCGCCGGCCGGCGAACCTCTCCGGCGGGCAGCGCCAGCGGGTGGCGATGGGCCGGGCGATCGTCCGGCAGCCGAAGGCGTTCCTCATGGACGAGCCGCTGTCCAATCTGGACGCGAAGCTGCGGGTGCAGATGCGCACAGTGGTGTCCCGGTTGCAGAAGCAGCTCGGCACCACCACCGTCTACGTCACGCACGACCAGACCGAGGCGATGACCCTCGGCGACCGGGTGGTCATCATGCGCGGCGGTGCGGTGCAGCAGGTCGGCCCGCCGCAGGAGCTGTACGACCACCCGCGCAACCTCTTCGTGGCCGGCTTCATCGGCTCGCCGTCGATGAACTTCCTGCACGCCGCCGTGCAGGACGGCGGGCTGCGTACCGCGTTGGGCGACGTGCCGCTCGGCGACCGGGTCCGCCGCGAGCTGGAGGCGGCCGACGCGCCGCGCGAGCTGATCCTCGGCGTCCGCCCCGAGCACTTCGAGGACGCCGAGCTCATCGACGAGGACACCCGCCGCCGGGGCCTGGAGTTCGAGGCGCCGGTGGAGATCGTCGAGTCGATGGGCTCGGACAAGTACGTCTACTTCACCGTCGAGGGGGAGCGGGCCAGCGCCGCCGAGCTGGAGGAGCTGGCCGCCGATGCGGGTGCCGCCGACTTCGCCGGTGCTGGCGGCAACCTGGTCACCCGGCTCTCGGCCGAGTCACCGGTGGCCGAGGGGCAGTCGCGCCGGGTCTGGTTCAACCTGGAGAAGATCCACCTGTTCGACCCGTCCAACGGCCGCAACCTCACGCTGCACGAGGGTCGGGCGGCCGGCGCGCTCGCCGACTGAACGGCGTCCATCGCGGTGGGGCCGGTGGGTTCGCCCGCCGGCCCCGTCATTTCTGCGTCCCGCGCGCGGCCGTGGCAAGGTGGCCGGCCGAGGACTGAGCTCCGGTCAGGTCGGCCAGTCGAACCGGGGTGGCAGGCCGAGGAAGTCGGCGTACCGACCCAGGGCCTGCTCCACCCGGGCACGTTCACCGTCGTCCAGCGGCGTCAGCGGCTGGATCGTCACGGTGACCGCAGCCCGGGCGACGCGCCGCTTCCACAGGCCCACCACCCGGCCGGCCCGCACCACTGTGGCCTGGAAGACGCCGTTGTTACCCGGCACGACGGCCGCCAGGTGCGCGGGATCGAGCATCAGCGCGCGATCCCGGTAGCCGAGCAGGTATTCGTCGAAACCGGGCAGCACCAGCACGTCGTCGACAGGCGTGCGCGGCGCGTCGGCCAACGCCGCGTCGACGTACATCTCCTCGCCGTCGACCCGCACCACGGCCAGCGCGTCGCCGGCGGCGGCCAGCCCGCGTCGCGCGTCGGTCAGGGTGAGGCCGGTCCAGCCGGCGAACTCGCGGGCGGTGACCGGCCCGTGTCCGCGCACGTAGCGGTGGGCGAGCAGGGCGAGCGCCTCCTCCCGGTCCAGCCGGCGTGGCCCGGGCGCCCACTCGTCGAGCAGCGTGAAGGTCTGCTCGGTGCCGATGTTCGGCGCCAGGCAGGTCACCCCGCGCACGCTGGCGTACCACAGCAGGTGGTAGCCCCGCTGGCCGTCGGTGTCGAGGCCGGCCGCGCGGAGGGTGGCCAGACACTGCGCCCGGGTGAGCCGGCCACCGCCGGCCAGCGCCGCACCGAGGACGTCCACCGCCCGGTCCGCGTCGACGTCGGTGAGCCCGAGCTGTGCTCGGCGGGTCGCCGCGCCGGCCAGCGACCGGATGCCGGTCACCTCCAGCATCCAGCGCGCGTCGGTGGGCGGGACGAGGTGCACGGTGCCCCGCATCGGCCAGGTGCGCAGCGCCTCGCGCCGTTCCAGAGCCGCCTGCACGTCGGCCACGGTCCACCCGGGCAGCCGGGCGCCCAGCGACCACAGCCCGCTGGCCAGGTCCTGCGCCTGCATCGCCCCGAACCACTCGACCACCTCGCCGACGGTGCAGGGTCGCGTGGCCGGGTGCGGGCGCAGCAGCAGGCTGGTCATCCGCAGCGCCAACGCGTCGGCCGCGCTGAGGTCGGCGGGCATCAGGCGCTCCTTCCGGTTGTCGGGGCCGCCAGCCTAGGACCACCCACCGACACCGGGTGGAACCGACACCCGGGTGGACACGACACCCGGCGCGCCCGCGTCCGACCGGATCGCAACCGGGAGCATAACGGCCGTCGCAGCGGGAAGGCGGCCGACCGGAAGTGCGCGCGCCGCGCGTGCGGAAGGGAGTGTCATGACTGCCGCAAGCGAACCGGCCCGAGGTTCCGGCGTGACTGCCGGGTCCCAGGGCCATCGGGCGGGCACCGGCGCCAAGACCAGCGCGGCCGCCACGTTCGCCCTGGTCTTCGGGGTGTCCGGGCTGATCAGCGTGTTGACCGCGATCCTGGCCTGGGTCGGGCTGGTGCTCGGGATCATCGGGATCATCCTCGGCATCGTCGGGCTCAAGATGGCCCGTCGACCAGGGGTGACCGGTCGGGGCGTGGCGATCGGGGGACTGGTGCTCAGCATCCTGGCGGTGCTGATCGGCCTGGGCCTCGCCGCGGGCATCACCACCTTCATCAACAACGAGGGCGCGGTGGACCGCCTCCAGCAGCAGGTCGACGACCTGCGCGACAAGCTCGACTGACACCGGTGGCACGCTGGCCGCGTCCGCCTCGGTGGTGGCGTGCTCCCGACCACTGTCCCATTTCCCTTTGCACTGCTTACACGGGCGCAACAGGTATTCACGGTTCGGCCATGCCGAGCGCATCGCCGTGCGGAGCTGCGGCATAGTCGCAGCTCAGCGCGGTGTTGCGTCCGGGTAAGCAGAGCAAAGGACGCGATTCATGGGGTGGCGGCTCCGTCCGGACGTCACGCACGGTTACCCGTCGTCTTCGGTCACAAGAGGGGCCGCGGACGCAGCGTGGATCGCGCGGCGGGCGGTGGCGGACGGCGGCGGACGCGGCCGGCGATCACAGTAGGGTGGGCGATGTGCTCCGCCAGATCACCGCGATCCGCTACGTCACCCCGCTCCGCGAGGGTGGCTCGCTGCCCGGCGTGGTGGAGGCCGACGACCTCGGCACGTACGTGGCGAAGTTCCGCGGCGCCGGCCAGGGGCCCAAGGCGTTGATCGCCGAGGTGATCTGCGGTGAGCTGGCCCGCCGGCTGGAGCTGCGGGTGCCGCCGCTGGTGGTGCTCGACATCGACCCGGTGATCGGGCGGGCCGAGCCCGACCAGGAGGTGCAGGAGCTGCTGCGCAACAGCGGCGGCGCGAACCTGGGCATGGACTTCCTGCCGGGTGCGCTGGGCTTCGACCCGGTCGCGCACCCCGTCGACGCGATGCTGGCCTCCCGGGTGCTCTGGTTCGACGCGTACGTGGAGAACGTGGACCGGAGCTGGCGCAACCCGAACCTGCTGGTCTGGCACCGGGAGCTGTGGCTGATCGACCACGGCGCCTGCCTGTACTTCCACCACAACTGGCCGCGGGCGGCCGCCGCCGTGCACCGGGCGTACCGGGCCGAGGACCACGTGCTGGCGCCGTACGCCTCCCGGCTCGCCGAGGCCGACGCGGAGCTGGCGCCACGGGTCACCCCGGAGCTGCTCGCCGAGGTGCTGGCACTGGTGCCCGAGGAGTGGCTGACCGCGGCCGACTTCGACTCGGCCGACGCGGCGCGTGAGGCGTACCTGGCGCACCTGTCCGCCCGGGTCGCCCGCACCGCGGACTGGCTCCCGCAGGGGAGCGCGGCATGAGGCAACCATTCGAGTACGCCGTCATCCGGCTGGTGCCCCGCATCGAGCGCGGCGAGCAGATCAACGTCGGGGTGCTGCTCTACTGCCAGCAGCGCGACTTCCTGGCCGCGCGGACGCACCTGGACGCCGACCGGGTCCGCGCGCTCGCACCCGACGTCGACCTGCCGGCGGTGGCCGCGGTGCTGGACTCCTGGGACCGGACCTGCGCCGGTGACGGGCCGGCGAGCCGGATGCGGCTCGGTGAGCGGTTCCACTGGTTGGTCGCGCCCCGCAGCACGATGATCCAGACCGGGCCGGTGCACACCGGCCTCACCGCCGACCCCGCGGCGGAGCTGGAGCGACTGATGGCGGCCCTGGTCCGCTGACCGGGGCGTGACCGGTAGCGGGCCCGGATTCCGTTTGGCGGTGCGGACAGGGGGTAGTCGCCGGAGCTGACTCAGACGAGAAGGGAAACATCTGATGGCTGCCCAGACCAAGGTAGCGGTGATCTACTACAGCGCCACCGGAATCACGTACCAGATGGCGCAGGCCGTGTGCGAGGCCGCCGGGGACGCCGGCGCCGAGGTGCGCCTGCGCAAGGTGCGTGAGCTGGCGCCGGACGAGGCGATCCGCTCCAACTCCGGGTGGCAGGCACACCACCTGGAGACCCAGGATGTCCCCGAGGCGATGGTCGACGACCTCTCCTGGGCCGACGTGGTGATCATGGGCGCGCCGACCCGGTACGGCATGGTCGCCGCCCAGCTGAAGCAGTTCATCGACACCACCGGCCCGCTGTGGGCGCAGGGCGCGCTGGCCAACAAGGTCTACTCCGCGTTCACCTCGACGGCGACCGCGCACGGCGGGCAGGAGACCACCCTGACCTCGCTCTTCACCGTCTTCTACCACTGGGGTGGAGTCGTGGTGACCCCCGGCTACACCGACACCAGCCAGTTCATCGCCGGCAACCCGTACGGCGCCTCGCACACCAGCAACAACGGGGAGATCGCCCCGGACGCCGTGGCGCTGGGCGCCGCCGCGCTCACCGCCCGACGGGCGGTACAGATCGGCACCGCCCTGAAGAAGGGCCTGGCCGGCTGACCGCAGCGGGGACCGGCGGCGCGGGCGGGGGCTCTCGGCCCGTCCGCGCCGCCGGTCGATTGCAGCCGTACCCCCGGTCGGGGTGACTATGCCCGCCCGCGGGCCGGGGACAGCTCGTCCGGGTGCGGCGCCGGCAGCAGGTCGTCCAGCAGCTCGGTCAGCACGGCGATCCCGTCCGGGCTGAGCACCGACTCCGGGTGGAACTGCACGCCGGCGAAGCCGCGCCCACGCAGGGCGTGCACGGCGCCGTCGCGCACGTCCCGGGCCAGCTCCACCGGCCCGTACGCGGTGTCCAGCCGGTCCGCGTCGGCGCGAGCGGTGAACGTGGAGTAGAAGCCCACCCGGCGGACGTGCCCGAACAGCGGCACCTCCCGTTGCAACCCCTGGTAGGGCGCCTCCCGGCGGTGCAGCGGCAACCCCAGCAACCCGGCCAGCACCTGATGGCCGAGGCACACCGCGAGAGTCGGCCGGCCGCTCGCGAGCAGCCCGGTCAGCAGCTCCCGCAGCGCCACCATCTTCGGCTCGTCCGGGCTGTCCGGGTCGCCCGGCCCAGGCCCGGCCACCACGAGGTCGTAGGCGTCGAGCGGGCCGCTGTCGTGCCACGGCCGCAGCGTGACCGCCAGACCCAACGCGCCCAGCTGGTGGGCCAGCATCCCGGTGAAGGTGTCCTCGGCGTCCACGATCAGCGCGCGGCGGCCGACCAGCCCGGGCAGCCCCGGCGCGTCCGGGGCCCGCTGGTCGAGCCAGAACCGCGCCAGCGGGGCGTTACGCGCGGCCAGCGCGTCGCGTACCGCGGGGTCGTCGGCCAGCCGCGCGAGCGGCCCGCGGCCGCCACCGGGCGCCGCCGGGCCGAGACCGAGCGCGGCCAGCACCCCGGCCGCCTTGGCGTGTGTCTCGGCCACCTCGCCGGCCGCCGTCGAGTGTCGGACCAGGGTGGCGCCCACCGGCACCCGCAGCCGGCCGGTGGGGGAGATCTCGGCGGTACGGATCAGGATCGGCGCGTCCAGCGTCTGCCGCCCCGCGTCGTCGTGGCCGAGCAGGGCCAGCACGCCCGCGTAGTAGCCCCGGCCGACCCGCTCGTGTCGGGCGATCACCCGGCAGGCGTTCTCCATCGGGCTGCCGGTCACGGTGGGGGCGAACATCGTCTCCCGCAGCACCTCCCGCACGTCGCGGGTGCCCCGCCCGGCGAGCAGGTACTCGGTGTGCGCCAGGTGCGACATCTCCTTGAGGTACGGGCCGATCACCTGGCCGCCGTGCTCGGCGACGGTCGCCATCATCTTCAGCTCCTCGTCGAGCACCATGTACAGCTCTTCGACCTCCTTGGGGTCGGCGAGGAAGCGCAGCAGCGCCGCCCGGTCCGGCGCCCCGCCGGCGGGCCGGAAGGTGCCGCTGATCGGGTTCATCATCACCAGCCCGTCGTCGACGCTGACGTGCCGCTCCGGGCTGGCGCCGACAAGGGTGCGGGTGCCGGTGTGCACCACGAACGTCCAGTAGGCGCCGCGTTCGGCGACCAGCAGTCGGCGCAGCGCGGCCAGCGCGGCCACCAGCGGCGGGCCCTGTACGGTGGCGTGCAGGGCGCGGTGGATGACGAAGTTGGCGCCCTCGCCGTGGCCGATCTCCTCGGCCAGCACCCGCCGCACCGTCCCCGCGTACTCCTCGTCGGTGACGTCGAACGCGGCGTCGACGGCGCGCACCGGCTCGTCGGGCAGCGCGGCGAGCACGTCGGCCAGGGCGATCCGGTGGCTCTCGCGGATCTGGAGGCACTCCAGCGGGGCGCTGTCGTCGACGCAGGCGAAGCCGCGCTCGGTGATCTGCCGATAGGGCACGACGGCCAGCGTCCGCGCCCCGGGCTCCGGCGGCAGCGGGATGTCCGCCAGCCGGTCCACGGCATCGACCGGGCCGGTGAACAGCTCCAGGTCGTCGGTGCCGTCGCGGCGCAGCAGCGCGAAGGGGCCGGGGTCGACGCCGCGGGCGACGGCGGCGAGCAGGTCGGTCAGGTGGGTCATCGGATTCTCCGTCGGGCCGGGCGCCGCCGTTGGGGCGGCCATCGGTGCCGGGAGATCCGGCGGCCGCCTCGATGGCGGCCGCGTGGATGGAGCTACGCGCGGTAGGTGGCCGCCGGGTCGGCGGGCCACCAGCAGGTCAGGTGCGCGAGCATGCGGTCCACCCTACGCGCCCACCGACCGGCCGGGTAGCCGATCGGGCGTACCGGTGCGCCCGGCCCGACCAACGTTCCGGCACGCCCGGTACCGGGTAACTTGACCGGCGATGAACATTCTCGCGCTCGACCTGGGCACCTCCTCGGTACGTGGGCTGGTGCTGGACGGGGACACCCAACCGCTGCCCGGCGCCCTGGCCCGGCGGAAGGTCAACCTCGCCCTCGGCGAGGACGGCACCGGCACCCTCTCCGGTCCCGGCTACCTCGCCTGCCTGATCGAGTGCCTGGACGAGCTGGCCGAGGGTGGACATCTGTGCGACGTCGAGTTGGTGGCCGTCTCCGCGCAGTGGCACTCGGTGCTCCCGCTGGACCGGGACGGCGCCCCGCTGGGCCCGGTGATCACTTGGCTGGACACCCGGCCGGCGCCGCTCCACGGGGCGCCCGGCCCGGCCGACCCGGACGACTTCCACCAACGCACCGGCTGCTGGTGGCACCGCTCCTACTGGTCGGTGCGGCTGCCCTGGTTGCGCGAGATGTCCGGCACCTCGATCACCCGGTTCGTCGGCCTGCCCGAGTACGTGCTGGGCGAGCTGCTCGAGGCGGCGCCCATGTCGGTCTCCCAGGCCTCCGGCACCGGACTGCTGGACCTGGGCAACCTGCGCTGGGACGAGGAGGCGTTGGCGCTGGCCGGTACGCGACCGAGGGAGCTGCCGCCGCTGGGCGAGCTGGCGTGGCACGGCCGGCTGCGACCGGACCGCGCCCGCCGCTGGCCGCAGCTGGCCGAGGCTCGATGGTCGCCACCGGTGGGCGACGGCGCGGCCTCGAACGTCGGCTCGGGCTGCGTCGACCCGAGCCGCGCCGCCGTCACCGTCGGCACGTCCGCCGCCGTACGACTGATGCAGCGGGTCCCGGCCGGCGGGCCGCTGCCACGGCTGCCCGAACGGCTGTGGCGCTACCGGGTCGACCACGACCACGTGGTGACCGGGGCGGCGTACTCCAGCGGCGGCAGCCTGTTCGCCTGGGCCGACCGGGAGCTGCGGCTGCCCCGGGGCGCCGAGCTGGACGCGGCGCTGGCGCTGGTGCCGGCGGGCGGTGGACGGCCGGCGGACCCGCGCTTCGGTGGCGACCGGGCGCCGGGGCTGGCCCCGGCGGGCACCGGCGAGGTGCGTGGGCTCAGCTTCGGAACCACAGCGGTGGACATCCTGGCCGGGCTGATGCAGGGGCTGTGCGAGCTGGTCGCCGAGGACCTGACCGTGTTGGAGTCCACCGTCGACAAACCCGTCGAGGTGGTGCTGGGCGGCGGCGCGGTGGCCGCCTCGGTGTGGTGGCGGCAGGCGTTCGCCTCCGCGCTCGCGCCGCGACCGGTGTCGCACCAACGCAATCCGGAGATCGGCGCCACCGGCGCAGCGTTGGTGGCGCTGGGCCGGTTCGGTGACGCGGTCGAGCTCGCCGACATCGGCCGGACGGACGAGCTGGTCCTGCCGACCACGACAGGACGCTCCCACCCGCAGTATCCTTCGTGAACTTCTTCCCCGTCCGGGCCGTTGACAGCGCTCCCGAGCCTGGTTGGATGGACTGCGCTCCCCGGACCGCGGTGGACGCGGCAGGACGGAGGAGGCAGTGTGGCGGTAGGTCCCGACCCGGTGAACGGCGCGGTGTCGAACCATCGTCGGCGTCGCTTCGATGTCCGGGTCGTTCCGCACCGGCGCCGCTCGCCGTTCCGGCTGCGGGACTGGCGGATGAGCACCAAGCTGGCCACCGTTCTGGTGGTGCCGTCGGTGGCGTTCCTGGTGCTCGCTGGCGTGCAGACCAGCGCGCTGGTGGGGCGGACGACGGCGTTGAACGACTTCGCCCGGCAGGTCGGCATCGGCCGGCAGATCACCGCGGTCGTGCACCAGCTCCAGCAGGAGCGGGACCGCTCGGCGGGGGAGCTGGGCGAGCTGCGCAGGGGTGGTGACCGGGAGGCCACGTCCACCGCCCTGAAGCCGTTGCAGGCGGCGACCGATCGGGCCATCGTGGACCTGCGCCGGGCGGCCGAGCCACTGGCCGACGCCGACGCGTCCTGGCGGGTCGCGTTCTCCGAGGTGCTGGAGGCGTACGACCAGGTGGTCGACATCCGGCCGGCGATCCCGCCCGCGGTGCTCAGCACCGACACGATCCTGAGCAACTACCACCGCGCCGTAGACACGCTGCTCGACCTGCTCGCCGAGCCGACGCCCGGCCAGGAACGGCCGGCACTGAGCGACGCGGTGCTGCGCTACGTCCAGATCGCCCGGGTCAAGGAGCTCTCCTCGCGGGTCCGGGCCCAGCTCTACGCCGCCGCCCGCGCCGGTCGGTACGGCACAGAGGACCGGGTTCTCCTGACCGACCTGCGTGCCCAGCAGCTGACCGCGCTCGGCGCGTTCCGGGTGGCCGCCACCACGGACCAGATCCGCCGGTACGACGAGACCTCGGTGGACCCGTTGTTCCTGGTCGCCACCCAGCTGGAGGAGCGCAGCCTGCCGGCCGGTGACGCGACGCCCGAGGTGCTGCCCTCGGAGCAGTGGTGGTCGGCCAGCCAGCAGCGCCAGGAGTTGCTGCGCCAGGTCGAGGCGGGGGTGCTCGACGACGCTGTCCGGCAGGCCGACGGGGCGAGCAGCGGCCAGCTGAGGACCACCCTGCTGGTGGCCGGTGGGATCGTCGCCGTGCTGCTGGTCGCGCTGCTGATCTCGCTGCTCGTCGGGCGCTCGGTCGCCCGGTCGATGCGGTTGCTACGCAGCCAGGCGTTGCGGATCGCGCAGGTGGAGCTGCCGGACGCCCTGGACCGGCTGCGGACAGTGACCGGCGGGGTGCCGGGCATCGAGGTCGCGCCGGCGGTGGTCCGCTCGCTCGACGAGATCGGCGAGCTGGCGGAGGCGTTCGTCGCTGTGCACCGCAGCGCGGTCACCGTCGCCGTCGAGCAGGCGACGATGCGGCGCAACGTCAACGCGATGTTCGTCAACCTGGCCCGGCGTAGCCAGGTGCTCGTGGAGCGCCAGCTGGAGCTGCTGGACGACCTGGAGCGCGAGGAGAGCGACCCGGATCAGCTGGAGAACCTGTTCAAGCTCGATCACCTGGCTGCCCGGATGCGCCGTAACGACGAGAGCCTGCTGGTGCTCGCCGGCACCGATTCCACCCGCCGGTGGAACCGGCCGGTCGGGCTCGGCCCGGTGCTGCTGGCGGCCGCCGCCGAGATCGAGCAGTACCAGCGGGTCCGTCTGGAGTCGGTGGGCGACGTGCACGTGGTCGGGCATGCCGTCGGTGAGCTGGTGCACATGCTGGCCGAGCTGCTGGAGAACGCCACCGCGTTCTCCCGCCCGGACACCGTCGTGGCGGTGACCGCCCGGGTCGAGGCCGCCGGCGCCCTGATCGAGATCACGGACCGTGGTCTGGGCATGAGCCCGGCCGCCCTGGCCGAGGCGAACGAGGTGCTGGCCAGCCCGCCGGCTGCGGACGTCGCGACGGTCGAGCGGATGGGCCTGTTCGTGGTCAGCCACCTGGCCGCCCGGCTGGGCGTGCGGGTGCGGTTGGACGGCGGCCACAACGGCCTGACCGCCCGGCTCGCGCTGCCCGCCGCGTTGCTGGCCCCGGCGGGAGCGGTGGAGCTGGATCCGCCGGCCCCGGCCCGGATGCTGGCCGCCGCCGCTCGGGGCGTTGGTGCGCAGCGGACGCCCGGGGCTGCCCGGGCCGCGGGCTCGTCCGGGCCGGCTGTCACGCCGCTGGACCTGCCGGTTGCGGGCCGCCCGCCCGGGGCGGCCGTGCCGCGTCAGGCCCGCCCGGTGCCGGTCCGGGCCGAGGACGTGCTCACCCCGGGGCCGTCGGGCAACGGCGGCGGATGGTGGTCCCGCGAGGGCCCGACCGGGCCGGCGGCGCCGGGGCCGGTCGTGCCGCCGGCAATTCCGGTGATCGCCGGCACGAACGAGCGGGGCCTGCCGATGCGGGTGCCGATGGCGCAGCTCTCCTCGGTCACGCGCCCGGCCCGGCCGGAGTCGGCGCCGGCGCGGGCCGACCTGGACCCGGAAGCGGTCGGCGGCATGCTTTCCCGGCTCTACAGCGGGGTACGGCGTGCCGAGGCCGAGGACACCACCGAGATACCCGTGCCACCGTCCGGGGGGCACGATGAAGGGGGACGACGACAGTGACGACGTTGAGCCAGGAGGCACGGGACCTGAGCTGGCTGGTGAGCGCGTTCGCGGAGCGGGTGCCGGGCGTGGCGCACGCGGTGGTGGTCTCCTCGGACGGGCTGCTGGTGGCGATCTCCGACAACCTGCCCCGCGACCACGCGGACAAGCTCGCGGCGGTGACCTCCGGGCTGATGAGCATCACCGCGGGCGCGGCCCAGATGTTCGACGGCGACGTCGTCAAGCAGACGGTTGTCGAGATGGGCCGGGGCTACTTCCTGGTGATGCAGGTCCGGGACGGGTCGATCCTGGCCACCCTCGCCGCCGGGGACGCGGACATCGGCGTGGTGGGCTACGAGATGGCCCGGCTGGCGAAGCAGGCGGGCGAGATGCTCACCCCGGCGCTGCGGGCGGAGTTGCAGCAGGCGCTGCCCCGCTGACCGGCCCCGGCCGTGCCCCGGACGGTCACCGGCTCACCGGAGCCGGCCGCCGGGGCCCGGCTGCCCGGGCAGCCTGCTCAGAAGCCGCCGTCGGCGATGACCGAGCGGTACCAGTGGGCGCTGCTCTTGAGCACCCGCCGCTGGGTCGGGTAGTCCACGTAGACCAGTCCCCACCGCTGGTCGTACCCCGCATCCCATTCGAAGTTGTCCAACAGCGACCAGACGTGGAAGCTCTCGAGCGGCACCCCGGCGGCGATGGCCCGGTGTGCGGCGGCCAGGTGGTCGCGCAGGAAGCTGATCCGGCCGGTGTCGTCGACGGCGCCATCGGTGGCCAGGGCGTCCGGGGTGGGCAGCCCGTTCTCGGTGACGGTGAGCGGGATCGGGCCGTAGTCGCGGGTGACCCGGGTCAGGATGTCGTACATCCCGTCGGGGTAGATCTGCTGCCACCGGGCCTCGGAGGTCGGCCAGCGCTGCTCGGTGCCGCCGTCGGCGGTGACGTAGATCGGCGTGTAGTACTGCACCGCGAGCAGGTCTACCGGTGCGGAGATCACGGCCAGGTCGCCGTCGCGGATGCCGCGGACCATCCGGCTCTGTGGGCCCAGGTCGGCCAGCACATCCTGTGGGTAGCTGCCCTTGAGCAGGGAGTCGAGGTAGAGGCGGTTCTCGTAGCCGTCGTAGAGCCGGGCCGCCGCTGCGGCCTCCGGTGAGTCGTCGGCGGGGTAGCAGGGGTGCAGGTTGAGCGCGGGGCCGATCCGGCCGGTGCCGCCGGCGGCGCGCAGCGCGCGGACCGCGAGCCCGTGGGCGAGTTGCAGGTGGTGCGCGACGAGGTAGGCCGCGTCGGGGTCCCGCAGGCCGGGGGCGTGGTGCCCGCCGAGGTAGCCGTTCTGCACCACGGTCTTGGGTTCGTTGACGGTCAGCCAGACCGGGACGCGGTCGCCGAGGGCCTGGAAGACCGCGTCGGCGTAGTCGGCGAACCGGTTGGTGGTGTCGCGCGACTCCCAGCCGCCGGTGTCCTGCAGGGCCTGTGGCAGGTCCCAGTGGAACAGGGTGGCCATCGGGGCGATGCCGCGCTCGTGCAGGCCGTCCAGGAGGCGGCGGTAGAAGTCGAGCCCGCGCTGGTTGGGCGCGCCGCTGCCGTCGGGTTGGATCCGGGGCCAGGAGATGGAGAAGCGGTAGCTGCGCAGCCCGAGGTCGCGCATCAGGTCGAGGTCCTCGACGTACCGGTGGTAATGGTCGGCGGCCACGTCGCCGGTGTCGCCGTTGCGGGTGCGCCCGGGGGTGCGGGCGAAGGTGTCCCAGACCGATTCGCCGCGGCCATCCTCCTTGGCGGCGCCCTCGATCTGGTACGCGGAGGTGGCCGCGCCCCAACCGAAGTCGCTGGGGAAGCGCAGCGGGCCGGCGGGCCCGGAAGGTATCGACATGGATTCTCCTCGTGGATACAGGGCAACCGCCGAAATTCGGGAGCGCTCCCATGATAGGGCAGGGGCGGCCGGCCCGATCAGTCGGTCATCCTGTGGGGCCAACTGTGGCGGGTTGAGGCGGTGTGGAGCCCTGGACAGCGAACGAGGCCGACCGGGCGGCGCGGCGCGCCTGTCCCGTCGGCCTCTTTTCCCATCGTGTACGGGGGTTTAGTGTGGGGACGGGGGAGGGCAACCCCCGTCCCCACCGTAACTGCACACACACGGGCGGATTGTGGGTCCTGCCGTGCGTGTCGCGCGGGAGCCGGGCCACGCGAGTGGCTCTGGTTCCACCTCCCTCCGTGTGGCGGGATGATGGCTGACGGCGGCGTCCGGGCTGGCCCGTCGTCAGCCCTCGGGCTGGTTCACCGGGCTCGTCAGAGACGTTCCCGGTGATCTTCTAATAGGAACCTTTATCGATGGAAGCGCTCCCATCGATGATGCTGCGACTGTAACGCCCGTCACGGCTTTGTGAAAGACCCAAAACAAGATCGAAACACGGCGTCGATCCGGCTCGCCGCACGCTTGTTGTGGGAGCGCTTCCATGGCACACTGTCGATTCAACGCGACAGGAGCCAGATCGCGTGGGCGCGGGTCCGCCGAGGGCAACCGGTAGCACGATCGCCGGTCACGGCCACCCGAGCGCGGCCGGCGGGACCCCCTTCCCGTGCGGGCCGCACCGCCGTACCCCGGCCCGGGCCCGGGAGACCACCTTCCCGGCGCCTCGAATCCCCGCGCACCACCACCCTCGCGGGCAGGCGCCCCGCCGGGCACATCCCGGCCTGGTCCGAGGAGACACCGCGCACATGAGACAACTGGCACGACGCCGCCGAGTGGCGATCATCGCCGCCGCCGCGCTCGCCGTCGGCGGGGTGACCCTGCCCGCCGGCGCCGCGCAGGCCGCACCGGCCTGCGATGTGGTCTACGCGACCAACGACTGGAACAACGGCTTCAGCGCCAACGTGACGATCAAGAACCTCGGCGATCCCATCACCAGCTGGACGCTGACGTTCGCCTTCCCCGGCAACCAGCGGGTCACCCAGGGCTGGTCGGCGCGCTGGAGCCAGACCGGCAACCAGGTCACCGCCACCAACGAGTCGTGGAACGGCAACCTCGGCACCGGCGCCACCACCAACATCGGCTTCAACGGCTCCTACACCGGCACCAACGCGAAGCCGACCTCGTTCGCCGTCAACGGCGTCACCTGCGGGGGTGCCCCGCAGCAGCCGCCGACCGTCGGGCTCACCGTGCCGGCCGGCCCGTTCGAGGCGCCGGCCGACGTGCCACTGACCGCCACCGCCAGCGACCCGGACGGGACCATCAGCAAGGTCGAGTTCTACCGCAACGGCCTGCTGGTCAACACCGACACCACCGCCCCGTACGGCTACACCCTCGAAGACCTGCCGGCGGGCTCCTACACCGTGCAGGCCAAGGCGTACGACAACGCCAACCTCAGCGCCACCGCCGAGAAGTCGTTCACCGTGACCGCCGCGTCCGGGCCGACGCTCGTCGCCACGCCGTCCGCGGTCACCGTCGCCGAGGGCGGCAGCTCGACGGTCAACCTCAAGCTCAGCGCCGCCCCGACGGCGACCGTGCCGGTCACCCTGTCCCGCACCGGCGACGCCGACATCACCGTCTCGCCGGCCACGGTCAGCCTCACCCCGAGCAACTGGAACACCGGGGTCAACCTCACCGTGGCGGCGGCCGAGGACGCCGACACCGTCAGCGGCACCGCCACCGTCACCGCCTCGGCCACCGGCTACGCCCCGCTCGCGATCACCGCGACCGAGGTGGACAACGACACGCCCGGTGGCGACAACACCTACGTCACGCGCTTCCTCGACCAGTACGGCAAAATCAAGAACTCCGGCTACTTCAGCCCCGAGGGCGTGCCGTACCACTCCGTGGAGACGCTGATCGTCGAGGCGCCCGACCACGGGCACGAGACCACCTCGGAAGCGTTCAGCTTCTGGCTCTGGCTGGAGGCCCAGTACGGCCGCGTGACCCAGAACTGGGCGCCGTTCAACAACGCCTGGACGGTGATGGAGAAGTACATCATTCCCACTCACGCCGACCAGCCGACCGCCGGCGCGGCGGGCACGCCGCAGTACGCCGCCGAGCACGACCTGCCCAGCCAGTACCCCTCGCAGTTGGAGCCGTCGGTGTCGGTGGGCCAGGACCCGCTGCGCAGCGAGCTGCAGTCCACCTACGGCACCGGTGACATCTACGGCATGCACTGGCTGATCGACGTGGACAACACCTACGGCTTCGGCCGCTGCGGCGACAAGACCACCCGGCCGGCGTACATCAACACGTTCCAGCGGGGCACCCAGGAGTCGGTCTGGGAGACCGTGCCGCAGCCGTCCTGCGACACCTTCACCGCCGGCGGCCAGTACGGCTACCTCGACCTGTTCATCAAGGAGTCCGCCGCCCCGGCCAAGCAGTGGAAGTACACAAATGCCCCGGACGCCGACGCCCGTGCCGTACAGGCCGCGTACTGGGCGCTGACCTGGGCCAAGGCGCAGGGCAAGCAGGCCGATGTGGCGGCCACCGTGGCCAAGGCCGCCAAGATGGGCGACTACCTGCGCTACTCCATGTTCGACAAGTACTTCAAGAAGATCGGCAACTGCGTCGGGGCCAGCGCCTGCCCGGCCGGCAGCGGCAAGGACTCCGCGCACTACCTGATGTCCTGGTACTACGCCTGGGGCGGCGCGTACGAGACCAACCAGAACTGGTCCTGGCGGATCGGCTCCAGCCACAACCACTTCGGCTACCAGAACCCGTTCGCGGCCTGGGCGCTGACCAACACCCCGGAGCTCAAGCCACAGTCGCCGACCGCGGCCGCCGACTGGACCAAGAGCTTCGAGCGGCAGCTGGAGTTCTACACCTGGCTGCAGTCCGCCGAGGGCGGCATCGCCGGCGGCGCGACCAACAGCTGGGGCGGCAACTACGGCCAGCCCCCGGCCGGCACGTCCACCTTCTACGGCATGTACTACGACGTCGACCCGGTCTACAACGACCCGCCGTCCAACCAGTGGTTCGGCATGCAGGCCTGGTCGATGCAGCGGATCGCCGAGCTGTACCTGCAGACCGGCAACGCCAAGGCCAAGGCACTGCTGGACAAGTGGGTGCCCTGGGCGATCGCCAACACCACAGTCGGCACCAACTGGTCGATCCCGTCGGACATGAAGTGGACCGGCCAGCCGACCACCTGGAACCCGACCAACCCGCAACCCAACACCAACCTGCACGTCGAGGTCACCGTCAAGGGGCAGGACGTCGGCGTCGCCGCCGCCTACGCCCGGACCCTGATCGCGTACGCGGCCAAGTCGGGCAACGAGGCGGCCAGGACCACCGCCAAGGGGCTGCTCGACGCGCTGCACGCCGCCAGCGACGCCAAGGGCGTGTCCACCACCGAGAAGCGCGGCGACTACCGGCGCTTCGACGACACCTACGACGCGGCCAGCGGGCAGGGCCTCTACGTCCCGCCGGGCTGGACCGGGAAGATGCCCAACGGTGACGCCATCGCCGCCGGCAAGAGCTTCGTCGACATCCGGTCGTTCTACAAGAACGACCCGGACTGGCCCAAGGTGCAGGCGTACTTGAACGGTGGTGCGGAGCCCAGCTTCAACTACCACCGGTTCTGGGCCCAGGCCGACGTCGCCATGGCGTACGCCGACTACGGCAACCTGTTCCCGAACGGCTGACAGCGCGCCGGGGTGGGTGGCGTGCCGCCCACCCCGGTGTCCGGCCGGGTCCGGGGGAACGACGGGACCCGGCCGGCTGACGGCCTGACACCCACGGTCAGGCCGGGGTGGGCCGGCCATCCGGCCGACGCAGCGGGTCGGCCGGCCCACCCCACCGCCCAGACTGGAGGCAGCCGCGAAAAAGCCCAGAAATTCGGGCCGTCACGGGATCACGCCGACGACCGGGACGGAGTAACGTACGTCACCGGAGAGGCCGCTCCCCCCGTGGCGGCCTCTCCACTTTTGTGCCCCGGTTTCCCAGCCGGTGGGGTCACCGGGGCGACGCGGTGGGGCCCTTGATGATCGGGTGACGCAGCCCCGGGTGCCCGGGCGGCAACGACCGACGCAGCACCACCCAGCTCACCGCCAGCGCCGCCGCGACCAGCGGCCAGGTCAGCGCGACCCGGGCCACCACCAGCGCGAGCACCTGCCCGCTCAGGTACAGCGGCACGAACACGGCCACCCGCACCACGTACGTCGCCGTCCACACCCAGCTCGCCCGGCCGTACCCGCGCAGCAGCGCCGGGTCGCGCCGCCACCGGGAGCGCTGGCCCAGCACCGCGCCGACCAGTACGCCGAGCAGCGGCCAGCGCACCACGATGCTGACCGCCCACGCCAGCGCGCTGGCGGCGTTGGAGAGCAACTGGATCAGAAAGAAGTTCTCGGCCCGGCCGGTGCGGACCGCGATCAACGCGGCGACGCAGACGGCGAGCAGCCCGACGAGCACCGAACGCGGCCGGTCGCCCCGACGCAGGCGGACGCCGGCCACCACGGCGCCGACGGCCAGCGCCGCGCCGACCCCGGCCCACAGCGACTCCCCGCCGAGCAGCCAGCCCGCCGCGAACGCCAGCGGTGGCAGAGTGGCGTCGATGGCGCCGCGCCGCCCGCCCAGCAGATCCGCCAGCGACTCGGTCCGGGCCGGTCCGTCCCGGCCCGTGTCGACCCCGGTCCGCCGGCCCGTATCGGGCGCCTCCTGGCCGGCGTCCCGCTCCGGTGTGCCGCTCACCGCCACCTCCTCGCCTCCGCCTCAACCTAACCGCCGCCCCCGGGTGGGCCACCGGCCGTCCGGCCGACACCGGCCGCTACCGTGTGCCAATGCGCGCGACGGCAAGGGGTTGGACCGCGGTCTGGTTGGTCGTCATGGCCCTTGTCCAGGCGGCCGCCTTCCTCGTCGTCTGGCGGGTGTCCGTGCACACCGAGGTCGGCCAGTGGATCGACACTGTCGCGCTGACCGGCAACCGGATCGGCCAGGATCGCATCGACGGCCCGGTGGACAAGCTCCTCAACGCGATGTCGGTGGTCTCCCTGCTGGCCGCCACCGCGATGATCGGGTTCATCGCGCTGATGCGGGGGCGGATCGCCCTGGCCATCACCGCGACCCTGCTGATCGCCGGAGCGAACGTCTCCACCCAACTGCTCAAGTCCGGGCTCAACCGGCCGGACTACGGCTTCGACCCGGAGCGAGCCGCGGTGGGTAACAGCCTGCCCAGCGGGCACACCACGGTTGCCGCGTCGGTGGCGATCGCGCTCGTGCTCGTGTTGCCGGCCAAGGTGCGGGCCGTCGGCGGCTTCCTCGCCGCCGCGTACGCCGCAGCCGCCGGGGTGGCCACCCTCTCCGCCGGATGGCACCGGCCCAGCGACGCGGTCGCCGCGTACCTCGTGGTGGGTGTCTGGGCGGCGCTGGCCGGGCTGGTCCTGCTCATCACCCAGCGGGAGCAGGCGCAGGTCGCTCCCGGCGACGCGCACCGGCTCGCCGCCCTGCTGCTCGCGGCCGCCGGCGTGCTCGCCCTGGTCGCCTGCCTGCTGGCCCTGTCCTGGCTGGTCGAGTTGCGCGGCACCGGGCCGGACGAGCTGAGCCGACGGCCGCTCTTCGTCGCGTACGCGGGTAGCGCCGCCGGCATCGGCGGCACGATGGCGCTGGTGATGGCGCTGATGCTCAGCGTCGTGCACCGGCTGGTGCCCCGGGTCAAGGGCTGAGCCGGGTGGTGGATCCGATCCGCGCGGCGTTCCGCGCCGAGTGCGCCCGACTCACCGGGGCCCTGACGGGGCTGGACGACGCCGACCTCGACCGGCCGACCGACTGCCCGCCGTGGACCGTCCGCGAACTGATCGCGCACGTGCGTACGGGCACGGGCCGGCTGACCGACATGCTCGCCGCCCCGGCCCCGCCGCACCCGGAGGTGGACGCCGCCGAGTACTTCGGCGCGGCGAAGTTCACCCCGGAGGTGGACGCCGAGCGGATCGCCGGCGGCCGGCGGGACGCGCGGCAGCTGGACCCGGCGGCGCTGCCGACCGACCTCGACCGGACGTGGCGGGCCGCCGACGCCGCGGTCGCCGCGGCCCCGCCCGAGCGGGTGGTCCGGACCCGGCACGGCGACGCGATGCGCCTCACCGAGTTCCTGCGGACCCGGGTCCTCGAGGTGGGCGTGCACGGGCTGGACCTGGCCGCCGCGCTGGACCGCCCGCCGTGGCTCACCGCCCAGGCGGCAACGGTGATCGTCGACCTGCTCACCGGCGGGCGGCCGGCGCCGGCCGAGTTGCGCTGGGACCGGCTGACGCTGATCCGCAAGACCACCGGGCGGGTGGCGTTGACCGGCCCGGAGCGGGCCGCCGTCAACGCCGCCGGGTTCCGCTGGCTCGCCTTCGGGAGCTGACCCGCGTCAGCTCGCGGAGCGGGGCGCGGGCACGTGCGGGGCGACGCCGCGCAGGTGCGTCAGCACCACCGGATCGATCCGCCCCGGCACCAGCCGCTCTTCGAGGTTCTCCAGCCCGGCCCAGGAGATCAACGCGCCCTCCGGACCGTCGTCGGTGACCGGGTGACCCAGAGCGGTGAGCAACGCGGCCACCTCGTCGGCCACCGCGCCGCTGAGATCCAGCAGCGTGGCCGGGTCGGGCCGGCTGAACAGCAGGGTGTGCACGGCGAGCAGCCGACCCAGCTCGGCCACCGGATCAGGGTGGTCGTCGACCCGCAGGTCGATCAGCACGTCGCTCCTGCCGCCGTACCCGCCGCCGCGCTCGACCACCAGCAGACCGGCGCTCTGCCGACCCCGCCGGTCGCCGCCGGCCTCGTCGCCGGCACGCAACGCGGCGACCAGCCGCTCGGCGAACGGCAGCGCCGAACCGGCCAGCCAGGCGTCGCCCAGCGCGTCGACGACCTCCGGACCGGTCAGCACGTTGCCCTGCGCGGCCCAGCCATCGCCGGTGCGCCCACCTGCCCACGGGTGGCAGGCCGGCCCGGTCCAGCTGGCACCCGGACCGCCGGCCCCGACGACGCCGAGCTGGCGGTGCTCCCGCTCGGCGTCGGCGGCGATCAGGCCGGCCACCACGTCGGCGGCCGGCACCCCTGTGCGCAGCAGGGTCAGCCCCTGCGGGCGGTAGGCGAGGTTGACGTGCGCCTGGGTGGCCAGCGCGCCGACCTGGGCCTCCGCGGCCGGCACGAGCGCCCCGGCGGCGAGGAACTTGCTGGCCACGACGACGCCGTGCAACCGGCCGTCGGCAGAGCGGGCCACGAGGGAGAAGGTCACCCGCCGAGATTAACCTGCCGCGCCGGCATTACATGGGCGTACCTCGATGGCTCAGAACGGCGTCTTCGGCGCCTCCGGTGGGGCGCCGCGCGCCCGCCGGGCGTCGGCGACCGCGACGGCGTCGAAGAAGAGCTCCAGGAAGGTGGCCCGGTTCGGTTCGGCGGGTCGCAGATACCGGCTCCAGGCGTCCGGCTGTCCTGGAACCCACTGTCAGCCGCCCGCGCGGTCGGTCCGGTCCACCTGGCAGTCGTAACACCGGCGCACGTGTCTGGCGGCCCGATAACGGCGAATCTGCCCGGTTCGGGGATCTTGCTCGCGGACCCGGTCAACGGGCACGATCGATCGGTGACGAATCGATGGGGCATGACTGTGCCGTTGGGCGGGATTCCGCTGGCCGACCACGCCGCGGTCTACGCGACGCTCGACCGGGCCGGGTTCACCGACGTCTGGTCGTCCGAGGTCGCCGGGACCGACGCGTTCACTCCGCTGGCGCTCGCCGCGGCCTGGCAGCCCCGGCTGCGGCTGGGGACCGCGATCACCCCGGTCTTCACCCGGGGGCCCGGGCTGCTGGCGATGAGCGCGGCGGCGCTGGCCGAGGCCGCGCCGGGCCGGTTCGCGCTCGGTATCGGCGCGTCCTCGCCGGTGCTGGTCCGCGACTGGAACGCCGTGCGGTTCGACGAGCCGTTCCGGCGCACCCGGGACGTCCTGCGCTTCCTGCGTGCCGCGCTGCGCGGCGAGACGGTGGACGAGGTCTACGACACCTTCACCGTCCGCCGGTTCACCCTGGAACGGCCCCCGGCGGTACCACCGCCGATCCTGCTCGCCGCGCTGCGCCCGGGCATGCTCCGGCTGGCCGGCGCGGAGGCCGACGGGGTCATCCTCAACTGGCTCGGCGCCGACGACGTGCCACGCGCCCTCGCCGAACTCGGCGAGCGCCGCGCCGGCTTCGAGGTCGCCGCCCGGATCTTCGTCTGCCCCACCGAGGACGCCGGGTACGCCCGCAAGCTGGGTCGCCGGCTGATCACCAGCTACCTCACCGTCCCGGCGTACGCCGAATTCCACCGCTGGCTCGGCCGCGACGAGGTGTTGGCGCCGATGTGGCAGGCGTGGGCCGCCGGTGACCGGCGCGGCGCCAGCGCGGCGGTGCCGGACGAGGTCGTCGACGCGCTCGTGCTGCACGGCTCGCCGGAGCGGTGTCGCGCCGAGGTGCGCCGCTACGCCGATGCCGGGGTGGACGTGCCCGTCTTCGCGCTGCTGCCCACCCCGGAGGTGACCGCCGGCGGTGCGGCCGCGCTGACCACCCTCATCGCCCAGTTGGGCACCGACCCCGTAGGAGCGTCGACGTGAACCTCACCGACCGGATCGTGGTGGTCACCGGCGGCGCCGGCGGCATCGGTGCGGCGCTGTCCCGCAGGTTCGCCGCCGAGGGCGCCGCCGCAGTGGTGATCGCCGACCTGGACGCCGACGCGGCCCGCGCGGTGGCCGCCGGCATCGGCCCGGTCGCGCACGCCACCGCACTCGACGTCACCGACGAGGAGCAGGTCCGCGCGCTGGTCGACGACACCGAGCGGCGGTACGGCCGGATCGACCTGTTCTGCGCCAACGCGGGCGTGACCACCGGCGGTGGGGTGGAGGTCGACGACGCCGGCTGGGACCGGGCGTGGCGGGTCAACGTCCTCGCGCACGTCTACTCCGCCCGCGCGGTGCTGCCCGGGATGCTCGCCCGTGGCGGCGGCCACCTGCTGCACACCTGCTCGGCGGCGGGCGTGCTGACCGCGGTGGGCGACGCCGCGTACACCGCGACGAAACACGCCTCAGTGGGCTTCGCCGAGTGGCTGGCCATCACCTACCGGGACCGGGGCATCCGGGTCAGCGCGCTCTGCCCGCAGGGCGTCGACACCCCGATGCTCGCGGGCGGGATCGTGGAGGGCCACCTGGGCGCCCGGGTGATCGCCGCCTCCGGTGCGGTGCTCACCCCGGACCAGGTCGCCGACGCGACCATCGCCGGGCTGGCCGAGGAGCGCTTCCTGATCCTGCCGCACCCGGAGGTCGCGGTCTACGCGCGCCGCCGCGCCGAGGACCCGGACGGCTGGCAGGCCGGCCTCCGCAAACTGGTCCGCCGCCTGGCCACCTGACCCGGCGCACGCTTCCCACTGCTCGCGGTGCATGTGTGTCCGTTTGGGCAGCAGGAGCGGAGTGGCGAGCAGCAGGATGCCGGAGAGCGTGATCGCGGCGAGCGGGCTGGTGAGCGTGGCGAGGATTCCCCAGATCGCCATGAGCGTGGCCTGGGCGAGTTTGCTGCTGATACTCCATGCGGTGAGGACCTGTGCCGCGTGGTCGGCGGGGGTGCGGTGCAGGCGTTCCGTCGCGTTGATGGGGTTGAAGACGCCCATGCAGGTGATGAGCAGGGCCTCAACGATGATCACCGTGAGGAGCCCGGGGACGCCGGGTCCGGTGAAGGCGAGACCGAGCGGGAAGATCGAGCGCAGCCAGCCGGACACGATCATGACGCGGTGGAGACCGTAGCGGGCGACGAGGCGCGGGGAGAGGCGCGCACCCGCGAAGCCGCCGAGTGCCGGGATGCCGAAGGCCAGACCGTACTGCCAGGCGGGGAAGTGGTACTGGCCGAGCAGGAGGACGGCCAGGAGCGGACTGGTGGCCATGATCAGTCCGCTGACCGTCACGGAATTGAGGAACAGACGTCGTAGGACTGTGTCGTGGAGGATGAACCGCCAGCCGTTGAGAAGGTTGGTGGGGCGCACCCTGGTCGCCAGGTCGCGGGGTGCCGCGACGTCGCTTCCGCCGATGCGGAGGACCGCGAGCGCGGACAGCAGAAAGCTGATGGCGTCAATGGCGACGGTGGTGACCGGGCCGAGCAGCCCGATGAGCGCGCCGCCGATGGGCGGGCCCGCCGCGGTCGCCACCCAGCTCGTGCCTTCGAACCTCCCGTTCGCGACGAGAAGGCGATCTTTCCTGACGAGGTGCTTCAGGTACGCCCCCGAGGCGGCGGTGAAGGCGATACCCGCCGTTCCGCAGATGACCGAGACGACCAGCAGTTGGCCGTATGACAGCAGGTCAAGGAGGTACGCGACCGGAACGCTCGCCATGGCGAGGAACCGGACCAGGTCCATCGCGATCATCACCGGACGCTTGGCCCGGTGCTCGACCCACGGCCCGAACGGAACCGCGACGACCGCGGCGACGGCAAGCCCGGCGGCCCCCAGGAGCGAGACGGCGAATGCCGGCGAGTGCAGCACCCGAACCGCGATGAGCGGGAACGCCCCGAAGGCGATCCACGTGCCGTACGTGCTGACGGCGTAGGCCGACCACAACCAGCCGAAACTGGACCCTGATCTCACGCGCACACGACTCCTCCGCGACAACCGATGTTTGGGTCCCTGAATCACATCGGCCGAGTGAGCGCAGGGTCAAACAACCGTCTTTGGGCGAGCCACAACGATCAGTTGTGCGGCCATAGGCTGCACCAATGGACACCGAGGCAGTGCGATCGTTCGTCCGGGCGGCCGAGCTCGGGCAACTGCAACACGCGGCCGACGAACTGGGCGTGACACAGCAGGCGGTCTCGAAGCGGATCGCCGCCCTGGAGCGCGAGCTGGAGGTCCGTCTGTTCACCCGTACCGCCCGAGGGGTCGAGCTGACGCTCGACGGCCAGGCGTTTCTCCCGCACGCCCGGAGCATCGTCGCGGGTGTCGAGCGTGCCGTCAGCGCGGTCAGACCGGGCTCCCGGGCCCTTCGGATCGACGTTCTCGGCCTGCGAAGCGCGCAGGCCGTCGTTCTGCACGACTACTGGCGGTCGCATCCCGAAACCAACCTCGACGTGGTGACCCTCAGGGTCAACGACCCGCGCGTGGCGGTCGCCGCCGTCGAAGCGGGCGATGTCGACGCCTCGTTCCGCACCATCACCGACCCGGCCACGCTTCCGCGCCACGTGCGAATGCTCCATGCGTTCGACTCGCCGCTGGAACTCCTCGTCGGCCCGAGGCATCCGCTCGCCTCAGCACGAGCACTGACGCCACTCCAGCTGCGCAAGCACCGGATCTGGGTGCCGGGCATCGCGCCGCGCAGCGAATGGGCCGAGTTCTACGATCAGCTCGCCACCGACTTCGACCTGCGCATCGACGCGGCAGGCCCGCACTTCGGCGACGAGGTTCTCCTGGACACCCTCGCGGACTCCGCGGACGTGGCCACCCTCGTGGGGGCGCGCGACCGATACATCTGGCCGACGAACCATGACCTACGCCGCATCCCCATCGTCAATCCGACGCTCGCCTACCCACTGTTCCTCATCCTCCCCGCGACGAACCCACACCCGGGACTCCGGGCGGTCATCAACCACTTCGGAAACCTGGCAGCCCTCCCGACGACGACGTGGCGCCCGTCCTGGGCAGCACACCGCGATGATGGCGATGCCGCGCGCACGGGACGTTGACGACGCGCGCGCCGGTGGGACCCGGCAGGGCAGGTCAGCGGCGCCGTAGTGGACCGGGGTGGATGGACCAGAGCAGCCGTCGCCACCACGGGCGGGCGGCACGCAGCCCGTCGACGTAGGTGGCGGCCACCGCGCCGGCGTGATCGGCCTGGGCCGCGGTGGCCGTGCCCGGCGCGAAGGCCACCTGGTTGAGCAGAGCGGCCAGCTCGTCGATCCCGGGGACGTTCCCGCCGGCTCCGGACCCGGCCGGGCCGCCCGGCAACTGGCCCGCGCCGGCCGGGGTCTGGTGGCCGTCGCCGTTGGCTGCCGGGTCCGGGTCGAGCGGCCTGCCGCCGGACCGTCGGAGGTGAGCGTCAAGCAGGGCCTGGCGGGCCTGACCGGCCACCTCGGTGGCCGCCAGGTCGTCGCCGATCGGCCTCCCGGCCAGGCGTAGCGCGTCGGTGACCTCCCGCCAGGCGCCGGCGATCCGCTGGCCGGGATCACCCCGGCCGAGCCGGGCGCGGGTGAGCGAGCGGCGCATCGCCAGGAGAGTGAGCAGCAGGGCCCCCACCAGCAGCAGCAGGCCACCACCGCCGCCGGCGACCAGCACCGGGGTGGACACCCCACCCTGGCCGGCAGGGCCGTCGGGGGCGGCTGCCGGTTCGGGCGACGCGGTCGGTTCCACGGTGGGCGCCGGCGCCTCCGACGGCGGCGGATCCTCCGGCGTCGGGCGGAAGTCCTCCTCCACCGGCCGCGGCTCGTTGTCCGGGCGGGGCAGCGGGTCGAACGCCACCCAGCCCAACCCGTCGAAGAGCACCTCCGGCCAGGCGTACGCGTCACCGGCCCGCACCGGCCCCTGCCCGGTGGACTCGAAGCCCACCACCACCCGGGTGGGCAGCCCGGAGAGCCGGCCGAGCACCGCGAACGCGGCGGCGAACTGCTCCGAGGTGCCCCGCTGCCCGCCAGCGTTGCGCGGACCGAAGAGGAAGAAGCCGAGGTTCGGGTACGCGTGCCCGCTCGGCGCGTCCGCCACCACCCGGTAGTGCTCGGCCAGGAACTGCTCGATCGCCGCCGCCCGCGCGTACGGGGCGCCGTTCTCCTCGGCGAGCTGCGCGGCCAGCCGGCGCATCGGCTCGGGCACCCCGTCGGCCACCCGCAGCACCCGGGCCACCTCCTCACCGGCGGGCACGTTCGCGGTGGCCAGGAGGTTGTTGTCCGGGCGTTCGCGCTCCGAGGTCACCGTGTACCGCAGCCCCGGGGTCAGCCCCTCCGGCCGGATCAGCGTCCCCGTCGCCGGGTCGTACGCCACCCGCGCGCCGCTGACCTCGCTCGGGGTGGCCACGGCGGGCAGCAGCCGGCCGCTGAGGTCGGCCACGGTGATCTGCTGGCGGACCGTCTCCACAGTGCTGTCCCGGGCCGGGGTCGCGGCCGGCAGGATCCGACCGGCGTTACGGTAGGTGGCGCCGACCCGCCAGGTCACCCCGTCGTAGTCGCTGAGCACCGCGAGGCGGATCCGCACACTGCCAGCGCCGCCGGGGCGCACCGTGCGCACGTCGAGCAGCTTCTGCTCGGGGTGCAGGGCCCACCCGGAGATCCGGATCAACGGGTTCTCGTCCAGCGTCTGCACCTGCGGCGGCTCCACGTACCGCCGAGGGTCCACCGGCCGACCGTCCACCTGCCGGGCGAGCACCGGGCCGAGCAGCGCCGTCAGCCCGACCACCAGGGCCACGCCGAGCGCCGCGGTGGCGGCGAGCCGCACCCGCACCGCCGCGCGGACCCGGGGGGCGAGGTCGGCGGCCGGGTCACCACCGGCCGGCGACCCGGTGGGCGCCGCCAGACCCACCGCGGCGACCGCGACGAACGCCAGCGTCGCCCCGATCGCCGGTTCGGCGTTCGGGCCGACCACGTAGAGAGCGGCGCCGTAGAGCCCCGCCGCCGGCAGGTAACCCAGCAGCACCCGGCCGGTGCGCAGCGCCACCTCGGCGCCGGCCAGCCCCGCCAGCCACGCGGCGACCACCGGCATCAGCACAGTGTCCGGCGTGGGCTCGACCGGAATCATCGCGGTGAGCAGGCGGGGGATGCCGTTGCGCGCGGCGTCCGCGGTCACCTCCAGCAGGCTGCCCGGCAGCTCGGCGTGGGCGGCGGCCAGCCGCAACGACCAGAGTGTCCAGCCGGCCATCGCGGCCACCGACACCGGCGCCACGAGCCACGACGGCAGCCGCCGGGCGGCCACGCTGACCAGCACCGACCCGGCCGCGGCACCGATGACCAGCCGGGCCAGCAGGTCGCCCGCGTACACCCGGCCGAGCACCACACCGGCGAGCGAGGTCAATCCGATCAACGCGAGCGGGACGACGGCGGCCCGCAGCACCCGACCGACCCCGGCCGCGCCCCGCTGCGCCGATCCGTCGGGCGGCGCACCCGGCTCCGCACGCGCCGGGTCGGCGGTGGTCCCGCCAGCACGCTGCTGGTCGACGTCCGTCACCACCGGCGCACCCCGTCCCACTCGGCGGCGAACCGCGCGCCGTCGGCCGCGTCCACCACCACCAGGCCCGCCGTACCGGCCGGCGTCGGCTCGGCCGCGCCGAACACCCCGACGACCACCGACGGGTACGCGCCGCGCAGCGCACCCACGTGCCCCAGCTCGGCGCGGCCACCCGGCCCGGTCAGGAAGATCAGCGTGTCGCCGAGCCGGTCCTGCCGCAGTCGGGTGGTGGCGGCGCGCAGCGCGTCGTCGTCGCCGGAGAGCTCGGCGGCGGCGAGCCGGTCCAGCGGCCCGAGCGGCTGGTCCTCGCCGTCCGCCGTGCCGTCGACCCGGTCGCCGCGCCCCCGCTCGACCGATATGGCGGACTCCGCGGCGACCAGCACCAACAGCACCGGCAGGTCCGCGCGGTGCGCTGCGGTGACGATCGACGCGGCCGCCTCGCAGCCCGACTCGAACGACTCGGCCACCCCTCTCACCCGCTGCGGGTGCGCGGCGGCGCGGTTGTCCAGCAGCACCACCAGGCGGGGGAGGCTGGTGTCCACGTTCTCCCGCACCATCAGCTCGCCGACCCGGGCGCTGGTGCGCCAGTGCACGCGGCGCAGTTCGTCGCCCACCACGTACTCCCGCAGTGAGTCGAAGGTGATCGACCCGTGCGGCACTCCGTCCACCCGGCCGTCGAGGCTGCGCCCCGCGCCGGTGGGCACCGCCGTTAGCGGGTGGACCCGGGGGTGTACCCACACAGGTGTGCTCGCGCCGTACGGGCGGGTCAGCGCCACCAGGCCCAGCGGGTCGCGCCGGGTCACCCGCAGCGGCCCGACCGGGACCACCCCACGGCGGTGGGTCGGCACGTCGTAGCGGACCTCGGTGTCCCGGCCGGGCCGCAGGCGCAGCAGCGGCACCGGCACAGTGCGGTCCCCACACCGGTCCTCCGCCAGCACATTCGCCGAGCGCAGCCGGCCGGTGTTGCGGACGGTCAACGTCATGCTCGCCGGCTCGCCGCGGGCCACCCGGTCCGGGTCGGCGCGGCGGGCCACCACCAGCCGGGGCCGCCAGGCCGCGGTCAGCGCCGCGTAGCCGACGGCCGCGCCGGCCGCCGCCCCCAGCAGCGTCAACTCGGGGTACGCGAACCGGAAGCCCACCCCGAGCAGAACGACGGCGGCGACGAGCAGCCCGACCCCGCGGGCGGTGATCCCCATGGCGCTGCTGCCGGTCAGCCCTGCACCGGTGCCGGCTGCCCCGACGGCAGCGGCACGGGCACCGAGGCGATGGCCTGGCGCAGCACCTCCGCCGCGGTCATCCCACGCACCTGGGCGTCCGGGGTGAGCAGCAGCCGGTGGGCGAACACCGGTTCGGCGAGCGCCTTCAGATCCTCCGGCATGATCCAACCCCGTCCGTCGATCAGCGCGTACGCGCACGCGGCGCGGGTCAGCGCGATGACGCCCCGGGGGCTGACTCCGACGCGCACGTGCTGGTGGGTGCGGGTGGCGGCGGCCAGCCGGACCGCGTACGCGTAGAGCGGCTCGGCGATGTGCACCCGGCGGGCCATCCGCACCATCTCGCCCACGGTGGCGGTGTCGGTGACCGGGGTGAGCGCCTCGGGGGAGCGGACGGTCGCGCCGCGCAGCACCTCCACCTCGACCGCCTCGTCCGGATACCCGACGGAGAGCTTGACCAGGAAGCGGTCCAGCTGCGCCTCGGGCAGCCGGTAGGTGCCGTCCATCTCCACCGGGTTCTGCGTGGCGACCACCAGGAACGGCGCGGGCACCGGGTGCCGAACCCCGTCCACGGTGACGGTGCGCTCCTCCATCACCTCCAGCAGCGCCGACTGGGTCTTCGGCGACGCACGGTTGATCTCGTCGGCGATGACGATGTTGGCGAAGACCGGCCCAGGATGGAACTCGAAGTCCCGCGTCGCCTGGTTGAAGATCGTCACACCGGACACATCCGACGGGAGCAGGTCGGGGGTGAACTGGATGCGCCGCCACTGACCCTTCACCGTGGCGGCGATGGCGCGGGCCAGGGTTGTCTTGCCGACCCCGGGCACGTCCTCCAGGAGCACGTGACCCTGCGCGAAGAGCGCGGTCAGCGCCAGCCGGACCACCTGCGGCTTGCCGAGCACCACCGCGTTGACGTTCTCGGCCAGCCGGGCGGCCAGCGCGGCGAAGCCCTGCACCTCCGGCTGGGTGAGCGGCTCGTGGGTGTTCACGGTCGGTGGTGCTCCTTGCCTGGGTGGTTCAGCAGGTGGGCAGGACGTTGATGTTGTCGCCGCCCTCCAGGTTGAGCCAGGCCCAGGGGATGTAGTTCTTCCCGCTGTACTCGACCTGCACCCACCAGGTGCTCTGCTTCTGGTTGTTGTAGATCCACGAGTCGACGTTCTGGCCCGACTTCTTGCAGTACGCCTTCAGCCGGGTGCCGGGCTTCGCCCAGCCCTCCTGCTGGTCGTTGTCCTGCCGGGTGACCCGGAAGATCTCGTTGCCGTTGCGGCCGTCGACCTCCCTGTCGCAGTACGTCCGCTGGTCGCCGTCCGGCCCGTTGTTGCAGGTCGCGACGCCGTACAGCGGGTCGGTGTCCTGCGCCCGGGTCGCGGTGCCCTTGCCGGCGGCGTTGCTGGCGGTCACCGTGAACGTGTACTTCGTGCCCGGCGTCAGGCCCGGCACCGTGATGCTGGAGCACGCCCCGGCCTTCGCCGGCTCGCCCGGCGTGCTCACCGAACAGGTGGCCTGCCCGCCGCCGGCGTCCACTGTGAACGTGACGGTCGCCGAGGTGGCGGTGGCCGACGAGCCGGTCACCGTGACCCGTGGTTCGGCGACCGTGCGGGCGGTGGTGGTGGCCTCCGGGCCCGGCCCGGCCTCGTTGACCGCCTTCACCTTCACTGTGACGTTCTGGCCGTTGCCCAACCCCGTGACGGTGGTGCGGGTGTCGGTCACCTCGCTGCTGCGCCCACCGACGTCCACCAGGTACTTGGTCACCGGTCGGCCGTTCGCCTCGGCCGGCGCCCACTGCACGGTGATCGCGCCGGGCTGGGCGGCGACCGTGCCGGCCCGCAGGTCGACCGGCCGGCCGGGCGCCGCGAACGGCACCACCGTGTTGCTGACCGGCGAGGCCGCCGAGCCGGCGCCCTTGTCGTTGACCGCGACGACGGTGAACGCGTACTGGGTGCCGAACTCCAGCTCCCCGGCGGGCACCACCAGGTCGGTCTTCGTCGACTCGCCGGCCGGCGCGTTCGTCCCCGCCGAGCTGGCCGTCACCGCGTACTTCGCGATCTTGTTGCCCTGCCCGTTGGCCGCCGGCCACTTCACCAGCACCGTGCCGTCCGGCCGCTCCTGAGCGGTGACGCTCGCGGGCGGGTCGGGCACGGCGGCGGTCGGGGTGACCGGGTTGCTGCTGCGCGACGGGCCGTCGCCCTTGGCGTTCACCGCGTGCACCGCGAACCGGTACGTCTCGCCGTTGGTCAGCCCCTTGACCTCCACCGCGCGCCGGTTGGCACCGACCTCCAGGCGCTGGCCGGCGCCCTGCACCACGTACTTCATGATCTCGGCGCCGTTCGCGGCGGCCGGCCGCCAGCTCACCCGGGCCTCGGCGTTGCCGGCGGCGGCGGTGACGCTGCGCGGCGCGCTCGGCTTGCCCACCCGCGGCTTCTTCGGCGGGGGCGGCGGCGGGGGAGCCGGCGGCGGGTCGCCGCCGAGCACGTCGTTGGCGTACTTGTTGACCTCGCGCACCTGGTGCTTGTCGTCCACCACCCGGGCGGTCGCCGAGTCGGGGGAGTTGATGAACAGGTGATTCTCCCGCACCTCCAGCTCCAGCGGCCCGTTCGCCCGGCCGCGGATGGTGTCGACCAACTGGCCACCGGAGTCGAAGGAGTAGATGGTGCCGTTGGCCTCGTCGGCACAGTAGAACCGGTCCGCCCAGGCCACCGCCGCGCTGAGCCGGTCGCCATTGCCCGGCACGGTGAACGCACGCTCCTCGCCGGCGTCACCCACCACCAGCACCCGCCGCTCAGCGGACACGGTGACCGGGACACGCGGGCCGCTGGTGCGAGCCGGCAGCGCCGCCGGACCGGTCAGCTTCAGCGGCGTCAGGTGCACCTCGCCGCGCTGCACCCGCACCAGCTTCCCAGCGGTGCGGTCGAGCACCGCCACCCCGTCGTCCAGCGTGGAGACCACCAGCTCGTGACTGGCCTCGGCAACGTCGTACGTCTCGACCCGCTCCGGACTGAGCCCGCCACCGGCCGGCGCGGCCGACGCCGGCGCGGACGGCAGCTTCGCGGCGGTCACCGCCGACACCGTGCCCTCGCTGGGCACCGCGATCCAGAGCCGGCCCTCGCCGTCGAAGGTGCCGCCGGTGATGCCCGGCGGGTAGCGGACCGGCTCTCCGACGGGCGCCAGCGACCGCGGGTCGAGCTGACGCACGATGCCTTGCACCGCGTCGACGACGAACGCCGCGTCCTCGTGCAGGGCGACGCTCACGCCCAGCCCGGGGGTGGTCCGGGTGGTCGCGGTGAGCTGCAGGGTGGCCAGGTCCAGTGAGCTGACCTGCCCGGTCTGCAGGTCGCGCAAGATCAGCAGCCGGTCGGTCTGGGTGACCTGCATCGGGTGGCGGCGAGCGTTGGGGACCTCGGTGCGGGTGTCGACGCGGGCGGTGACCCCGTTGACCCGGGCCAACTCGCTGCGCGCCGCGCTCCACAGCCAGGAACTCGCGTCGTAGTTGGCCACCGCGTTGTCCGCCGCACCCAACCCGAGGACGGTCAGCCCCATGGCCGCCAGCAGCGCGGTCACCGTGCCGATGGTCACCAGCCCGCCGCGCAGCCGGGACCGCGAACGGGGGGCGTCGGTGCGCGCGGCGTCCTCGATGCTGGCCACAGCCGGCTGCCTCCCCTGAGTCGTGGCAGGTGGCGCGCCTCGCGGCGACCCCTCCCCTGAGCCGGGTGCCATCATATGGCTCGGCAGGTGGCGGGGGAACCCGCACGGTCACCCCTGTGGATACCGAGCGTGTGCGCTGTGGACGCCCAGGTCAGCTCGGTGGGGTGCCGCGCTCCCGCTCGGTGCAGACCTGCCCAGAGGTGGCGAAGCTGTCGGTCGAGTAGACCGCCAGCACTGTGAAGCAGTAGTCCACCCGGGAGTTCAGCCCGTTGACCGTGTAGCTGGTCCGGCCCGGGTCCACGGTGGCCATCACTCCCAGCGCCTGCCCGGCCCGGCCACCGGCGACCATGAACGGCACCGCGCCCTCGGACGGGTCGGTCCAGGTCAGCGTGATCGTGACCGCGTCGTCCCGCAGCTTCAGATCACCCGGCGGTGGCCCGGCCGCCGTCGGCGCCGCCGAGGTCGGCACGGTCCCGGCCGTCGGTGGCGCGTCATCGCGACTCAGCATCACCGCGCCCAGTCCGGCCACCGCCACCACGGCCACCCCGGCGGCCACCACCGCACCGATCAGCGTCGCCCGGCCGCGGCCCGCCGACCTCTCCTCGGTGTACGCCGGCCCATACCCGTCCTGGCCGCCCGGGTGGTAGGGCTGACCCGGGTACACCGGCTGACCCGGGTGGTACTGCTGGGCCGGGTACCGCTCCTGGCCCGGATACCGCTCGGCGGCCGGTGCGGGGGCGGCCGGCGGTGCCGTCCCATCCGCGGCCGCGACGGGGCTCGACTGTCGGGCGGTCAGGTCCGGCTGGGCCGAGTCGGGCCTTGCCGGACCGCCGCTGCCCGGCCCCACGGGTGTGAACACCTCGGTCGGCGCGGGTGGCGTCACGGCCATCGGATGGGCTGGCACGCCCGGCGGCACCGCCGTGGCCCCACCGGGCTCGACCTCAGGGTGCGCCTCGGACCGGGGCCCGTCCACCACGGAACCACCCGCCGGGTCGTTGCCGGCAGTGGGCAACGGCTGCGACGGCGCGGTGCGGCTCCACGGCGGCGCGGTCAACCCCCACGGCGGTACGGGCGGCGCGCTCACCGGCGGTGCGGAGACGGGTGGGCCGGACACCGGGTAGTCGTGGCCCGGTGGTGCGGAGACGGGCTGCTCGTAGGGCGGCCCGGACACCGGATAGGGCTGGGCCGATGGCGCGGAGACAGGATGGCGGTAGCCGGGCGGCCCGGACACGGGATAGGGGTGGCCGGGCGGCCCCGACACGGGGTAGGGGAGCCCCGGTTGTCCGGACACCGGGTGGTTGTGGCCGGGTGGTCCGGACACCGGGTTGTTGTGGCCGGGTGGGGCGCTCACCGGGTGCACCGGCTCGGGAGGGGCGCTGGCGGCGGAAAGCCCGCCCGCCGCCCCGCCGGCCACGTTGGTTGACCCGCTCGCCTCGGCCGGCGTCGCGGCAGCCCGGGCCATCTCCTCGGCCAACAGCGGCTCGATCTGCTGTACCTGGATCGTCGGGGTATCCCACCGGGGAGCCGGAGACGGCGGCACCGCCGGGCCTGGCGGCGCGGCGGCCGGCACCTGGGCCGATGGTGTCGGCGGCGCATCGACCCCTGGCTGCTGCGGTTGGTCGCCCACCCGTTGGCGCGGTGGTACCGGTGACCCGGACAGTGGCCTGGGTGGCTGCTGCGGTCCGACCAGCTGCTGCGGCTCCGCCGGCTGGTTCGCCGGCCGTGGACGAGGCGACGCGTCGACCGGCGGTCGGGCTGGTCCCGGCTGCTGCTCCTCGGTGCGTTGGCGTGGCGGCGTGCGAGGTGCCGGTGCCGGGGGTACGGGAGGCGCCGTGAGCTGGGGCGCTTGAGGTGCCACCGGCGGAGGCGCAGGAGGTGCTCCGGGCTGCGGTGGCCCCGGCGTGACGAACGTCGATGCCGATCGGTTTGCCGGCTCGGTGGGCATCACGCGGGGGTCGGGAGCCGGTCCCGGCGGTGGGCCGGCATCGGTTGGCGGGGTTGGCGCGGCGGGTGCGCGTACCGCCGGAGGGGTCGATTGGGGCGCGGCCGGCGGTGCCGGTGGAGCCCAGGGCGACGCGGCGGCCGGGGGGCCGCCTGCCGACGGTCGCATCGCGGCCAGGGTCGCCAGAGACAGCGTCGGACCGGACAGCGCGGAGCGCGTCCCGGCATCGCCGGCCGGAACGGGATCGGCGGAACGGTCATCCGGGGTCAGCCGGGGCGCTGGCGGCGACGGCTGATGCTCGGCCGGTGCGGCAGCGGCTTCGCCGAGGTAGCGGCGGGCGGTGCGTACCGCCGGGTGGTGCTCCCCGAGCACGGCGGGCCCGGCGGTCGCGACGCGGGTGTAGTTGCGGCGGGCCTCGTGCCGGTTGCCCAGCTCCTCGGCGACCTCCGCGAGCTCGAAGGCGAGCGCGAGCATCGCCGGATCGGAGTGGTCCCAGCGCCGCTCGCCCGCGGCGAACGCCTCCTCCAACAACCGGCGGGCGGCGAGCGGCTCGTCCGCCTCCCGGTGCAGCCGAGCCAGCAGGTGCGTGGTGTGCAGCACCTCGGGGTGGTCCTCGCCGTACGACGGGCGGGCGGATCCGACGGCCTCCGCGAGCAGCTGCCGGGCGGCGCTGAGGTCGCCCGCGGCGCGCAGGGCGAGGGCCCGGTGCTGGGCGGCTGCCAGAGGAGAGGGATGGGGCACGTGGCAATGCTGCCGTCAGAGGCCCGCCCGACGCTACCCGGACACGCCTACGGCGGTACGTCGGTGACCCCTCTCAAGGCGGTCTGAGCAGCGGTGGGACTGCCTCGACAAGGGGGTCGGATGGCGATGTGCATGATCCACGAGTGGCGTGTACAGTAACTCCCCGTGCGGCCCGCCGGGCCGACCGTCGGGTGTCAAGATCATCCAGGTCGGCGAGGTAGGCTGAACGAGCAAGTCCGGGTGGCGGAATGGCAGACGCGCTAGCTTGAGGTGCTAGTGCCCGTATAGGGCGTGGGGGTTCAAGTCCCCCCTCGGACACAGATTTTCCGCATCTAGGCGCTGTTTTACGTGTTGGTGTTCAAGCCCGCTTGAACACCTCATCTACCCTCTGGCGTCTCTGCGGGCGACCGCCGTGCCGGGGCGGGGGTGGTCGTGGTGACCGCCTCGTTCGTGCCGCCGGTAATCCCCAAGGTGGTCCCTGGCGGTGCCGGTGCCGCTGCCGGTGCCGGTGCTGGTCCGGTGGGTCGGAGTCGACGGCCCCTTCCCGTACCGGCGTTGGAATCCAGATCCCCGTCCCCGGGAGCGACCGACACCGTCTACGCGTTGAGCGCTGTGGACAAGAGCGGCAGGGTCGCCGATCGCAGCATCGTCCGGGTGCTTGGCTGGGGGCCGGGGGCTCGCCTGGACATCCGCGAGCAGGCAGGAATCATCGTGGCCCGGCCGGCAGCCGATGGTGTCCACTACGTCGGCGATCGTGGTCACCTGCATCTGCCGTTGGCGGTGCGCCGATGGTGCCGGCTGACGGCGGGGGACCGTGTTCTGCTTGCTGCCGACCCTGCCACCGGTGTACTGGTGGCCCATCCCCTTGCCGTGCTCGACCGGCTGCTGGCCGACGTGCACGCTGCCGTGGCGGGGGGTGAGGTGGAATGAGCCAGACCGTCGCTGGCCGGGCGGAGTTGGAGGCGGCCCGGTTGCTGCTCGAGCGAATGGGCATCTCTCCGGCCGATCTGCTGCAGGTACGGCCGGCCCGTCCGCTAGCCCCGACGTTCGCCGAGTACGTGCCAGTGGTGGCCGCCGCGGTGTCGCCGGGTACTCGTCGGGCGTACGGTTCGTACTGGAACCGAGTGGTGCAGGCATGGGGAGATCGGCGTATCGACGAACCCCGACCGTCTGAGATCGAGCAGTTGCGCGCCCAGGTGCAGGCCAATGTGGTGGCGCGCCGCAACAACCGGGGCGGCCGATCGGCTGCCGAACATCTGGTCGCGGCGCTGCGCTGCCTGTACCGGCAGGCGGTGGCGGACGGGTACCTGGATGCGGCCGACAACCCGGCGTTGAAGGTGGACAAGCCACGCCGGCTGCCCAGCACCCGGCGAGCGATCGGCGACGCGCGCCTGGCGGAGATCAACGAAGTGGCGGCCAGCACGGGCGATGACCCGGGTCTGGACAGTCTGCTGATCCGGCTGCACACCGAGACGGCCTGCCGCCGTGCCGGGGCGCTGGCGCTGCGCCCGCGGGACCTGGACACCGACCAATGTCTGATCTTCCTGCGGGAGAAGGGCGGCACGGCCCGGTGGCAGCCCGTCTCGCCGACGCTGATGCGGCACCTGCTGGCGCATCATGCCGAGCGGGCTGACGGCGACCGGAACGGCAGTCTGCTGCGCTACCGCGACGGTCGGCCGCTGACCTACCGGCGTTACGACCATCTGTGGGCGCGGATCGGGCAACATCTGCGATGGGTGCACACCCAGCAGATCAGTACACACTGGCTGCGGCATACGACCCTGACCTGGGTTGAGCGCACTCACGGTCACGCCGTCGCCCGCGCCTACGCCGGCCACACCGACGGCGGCAGTGGGAGCGGCTCGACAGCCACCTATGTGCGGGCGACGTTGCACGAGGTCGCGGTGGCCTTGGCCGGTCTGACCAGCGAGGACCATCCACTCGCCGTGGAAGCCTAGACGATGGATCACCTGGTGGCCTCCCTCGACAGGGCCGAGGGAGGCCACCGTGCCTTGAGGGAAACCATCTGGCCGCCGTTGGGGAGATTGGCTGGCCGTTACATATCAGCCGCAGTGGGGGCTCCCGCCAACCGACGTCGTTACTGGCAGTGATGGGTCAGGCGACGGTCCGCTCGTTGTCTGCGGCCATGAGCGGATGCTGATGCCGCCTCGGATCCTTCGCCGCCGGGCCGACCGTGCGCGCCCTTCTGCGACGGATATGTCCTGCGCCTGTTGCCGGCCGCCGTCGAGCTGCACAAGTTTCGGCATGAGGTGACGGCTGCGGTAGCGGCCCAGCGGTGTGGTCAGCCCGATCACACTGCCGACCTGCTCGGTGGGACGCAAATCTTGTCGGTCCCGCGTGCCATCATCGAGTTACCCCAGCATGACGGGCCTCTCCTCCAGGACCCGACTTGCCGGATTGGGACCAGTTTGAGGACGCGCATGAACCTGAGGGCGACGCACTACGGCTACGCATACCAGGACCTCATCACTGGCATCGCCCTCGTCGACCTGATGCTAGGCACCGCGGAAAGCATCACGGTCGACACCAAGGGGTTCACGGGCGACCGGTTCGACGACCTGACTATTGGCTACAGGACCGGTCGGCGAGTCCGCATCCAGATCAAGCACACGAATCTGGACCGCGAGCTCTCGAAGGACAGCTTCTCCGGAGACGGGAGGAGTCTCCGGCTCGACTTGCTGTACGGCGCTCTCCTGTCCGACCTGGACCAGCATCCCGGCACTACGTACCGGGTCATCGTCCGTGACGGCAACCCGGATGAGGGCCTCGCCGCCGTGTTAAAACCTGTTGAGGCGGCAGACGACCCTGGCGACCCGCTGCCGGGCGTCGCCACCCGCAGGTTCAAGTTCGACCCGACGGCCCTGCAGGAAACTGAACCCTGGAAGACGCGTCTTGCCGGGCTCACTGAAGTGCAGATCCGCACGGCGTGCGAGTACCTCACGGTCGACACCAGCGCCCCGGCTTCGACGCTCGACTTCTCCGCGCCCGGTCCCGCTGAGCGCGCGCTCCTGCGTCGCGTTATCGAAGAACTCGGCTCTGGCCGTCCCCCCAACACCAACATTCGACCCGAATACGCGGCACTCGCCTTGGCGCACGCAGCCACAGGCGCCCGGGCACTCGACGGGAACGTCGCCCGGGAAAGAGTTCTGCCCCAAGTCGGGCTTGCCACCGACTTCGGTGCGGTCGCCGAAGGACACCCCATCGAAACGGCCGTCGTCGTGCATCGGGCCGGGGCTGCCACCGAAGTGCGCAAGCATGTCGACGCCGTTGCCTCCGCCGGTGGCCGTGTCATCGTTACCGGCGAACCTGGTGTCGGCAAGTCCTGGCTGTGCGAACAACTCGCAGACACCTACCGCGACGAGGGCTGGATTGTTGCCAGGCACCACTGCTGGCTCGGTGCCACTGACATCAACCGAGGGGAACGCGTCCTCACCAATGTTGTCATCGGAAGCATGCTGCGGCAGCTCGAACAGGTCGTGCCCGAAGCCACCACAGACCTGCGGCCCAGGTTCGCCGCTAGCCCGGACGCACTCACCGCGGCAATTCAAACATGCCGCGAGACGCGCCCTCGCCAGAACGTGCTCCTCATCGTCGACGGCCTCGACCACGTCGACCGGGTCCTCGGCCGGCGTACCAGCCAGCAGACGGACCCCTCACGCCTACTGGTTGACCAGCTTGCCGCCATCGACCTCCCGCCCGGCGTATGCATGCTCATCGCCAGCCAACCCGGTTCCCACCTCGTCAACGCAGCACCCGACACCGGCGACTCCCTCCAGATGCCACGCATGTCATGGGAGGAGATTCGCACTCTCGTGACTAAGCACGGGCTGCTCACCGAACCCGGCGGGACCGAGCCGCTCGACGACGAACGCGCCATCGTCGACCTAGTCCACAACCGCTCCGGCGGCAACGCGCTACACGCCACCTACCTGTGCCGGTACGCGACCCGCACCTCGCCGCTCGACGACGACGCAGCGCCGGGCACGGCCAACGACATCATTCACCGACTAACGAGTATCCCCGACACGGCCACTGACATCGACGCCTACTACGAGTACCTGCTCGGCGCTATGACCGCCGACCAGTTGTTCGCCATCGGTACCCTCGCGCTGTGCGACTTCGCGCTGTCCGCGAACGAGCTCGGCGAACTGCTTCCCCCGATGGTGAAGCCGTTCTTGGCGCCCGCTCTCAAGGCGCTCGCACCCGTGCTGACCTCGCAACCCGGCCTCGGCGGCCTGCGCATCCATCACGAAAGCTTTAGCCGGCACATCCTGCGCGGCAGAGACGACGAGTGGGTCGCGTCCATCCGTGAAAGCGCCGCCGCGTGGCTCACGGCTCGCGGGTTCTTCACCGACGCGCGGGCGTTCCGGCACCTCCCCGAACTCCTCGCGCACCTAGACCGGTACGACGAACTGAAGGAACTCATCCAACCGGGCTTCGTCGCCGAAGGCCTCCGCGCGTTTCAACCGCCGGAGGCGCTTCAGTGGGTCGTCGGGATCGTCGCCCGCGAAAGCGAAGCACGGCTCGACTGGCCAACGCTGATCACCTGCATCGAGACCCGCAAGTCAATTGACACCTACGAGACAGAGTCGCTGACCGACTCGATCGTCGAGTATGCGGACGTCGTGGTCGCCATCGTCGGTGCCGACATCGTAGCCGAGCGACTTATGTACGAAGGGCGGGCCACATTCCCGTCACGGTGGGGGCTCCGCCTCTGTGAGTCCGTGGACCGAGCCGGGGCTGCGGCGCCGTGGAAGGTGTACATCGACGCCCGAAAGCACGAATCGAAGCGGGAACGCTCCACCTACAGCTCTGACCGCGACGGAACTCTCTATCGGGCCGGCCAACTCGGGGCGCTCCGCCTCAGCAATCAGCGTGGTGACGTCCCGCCGAACCTAGCCGAACAGGTTGCCGAGAACCTCCAACTCGACCACGACGCGTCCCTCGAAGACCTCGTCGAGGTGTTCACCGCCGGTCTCCCGGCAGGGTCCATGCCGGAGGTTGCCGCGGCAATGACCGATCCCACCAAGGCCGCCCGGGTCTACCTGAAACTCGCCGACCTCGCCACAGCCGGGGCACCTGGCCTACCCGATCCGGCCGACCTCGCCCGGCAGGCGTGGACGCTTGCGCCAGCACTCGACATCGGGGGGTACCTCAACCACGGCATCCCTGGCGCTGATGTTCTCACAGGGCTGGGAACCATCAACCTTGAAGCGAACATCCAGGCCGCCACCGACGGCGTCCTCGACGGGCGCCTCGTCAACGACGTCAACGTCCAACGGTGGCTTTCGCTCCTCACGCTCGCACACTCCCTCGACGGGACTATTCCGCTCAAGTACGTCAGCCAACTCGCGGGCGAAGGCTTCTATCGCGCCTGGCTGCGGTACGCGGTGACGACCATCGGCATCGCAGACGACGTCGCCGCCGGCGTCACCACGGCCGAAGAAGCCTCCACGGTCGTCCTGGTCGCGCTCGCGGACCTCGCGACAGAAGCACAGCCGTTCACCGGGGACCCTCGGGCGTGCGACCTCTATTCCATTCACTCGCTCGTTCACAAGGTCGTCGAGGACTCCCTCATCGTCGTCCAACCTAGCGACCTCGGCCCGGTTCTCGCCCATCTCGTCGCCATTAGCGACGGCACCACCACCACGACCAACTTCGGACTGCCCGAGAACGGGCCCCTGACAATAAATGACCTCCTCGAAATCCTGTCTCGCGTGTCCAGCCACATCGGCGTCGACGCCATCCACGCCCTGATCAAGGTCATTCGGGGCCGACGCCGTGACACCAACACCCAGTACAGCATCACCGCCGACTTCGAACTCGCAACCGCCCGCATCTGCGTCGCCGCCGGCGCAAAGGATGAAGCTAACGAATGTTGGCGCCGCGCCTGCCTGCTCCTCGCAAGCTACGGCGGACACAAAGACCCCACCCTCTCCGAAATCATCGACAGCATCCACGACATCGCCGACGTCGACATCGCCACCGCACGCGTGTGCCTGGCCAAGCTCGTCGATCTCGTCTACCTGGTGCGGCAGCACACCAACGGCCGCGGCACCTCACACTTCGTGGACCGGTGGTGGGAGAAGGTCGCAACCATTGATCCGACCGCTGCGGGCATCGACGGCGCCGACACCCTCCTCGCCGAGCTCGGCTTCGAAGACGGGCGCGCGCACACAGCACATACTCACTTGCTCGAAAACCAGGTCACGACTGCAGACCCCATCGTCTTGGCGGCCCTCCGACTCACCGTCGGGACGGACTGGCGTCGCCCGACCACCGACCTCCAACTCCTCACCCGACTTCAGGAGGAGCTCGGCAAGAGCCCGCAGACAGACGTGATGCTCGCCATCGTCGCGAACAACATTGCGGCGAGCTACGACGACCAGCCGATGCTGTACACCAGCGATCAGCCCAAGTCCGCGGTGACACCGGAGCTTGTCGACGCAGTCGTCCGATTGGGTGGCGCAGCTTTCCCCGCCCGGACGCCGCGTCCAGAGCAAAAGCGGAACAGCGCATGGGACTCCAACCCAAAGCCCGACCCGCTGGAGATGCAGAAGCGGCTCGTGAGCGACCAGCGTCCCGTCGTCCCCGAAGGCCGAGCGGGTGCGGTCCTCGCGGCACGCGAGTTCGAGAACCAGCGATATCGGGACGACGCCGCTCCCAGGTGGGAGCTTGACGCGGTCACGAACGCCATCGGATGGCGCATCGTCGAAGCGGCCGTGACCGATGGCGCAGAGGCGGGTATCGGGCTAATTGACGATGTCGCTCGTGAGGTGGCCCGGTTCTCCGATAACGAGGTGTTCGCTGGTCTTGGCGAGGGACTCGCCGCCCGCTGCGAGAGCACAAACGACTCGTTGAAGACGGTGGCAAGCTACTGCCTTACGCTCGCTTACATCCGCATACGGGGCGGGGGCGGGTGGCGCACGTTCGCCGGACGGGAACGTGTACACCTCTGGACCGCGGCACACGAACTGGACTCGGTTACCGCGGAGAGGACGCTAGCGGCGGCGGTCGCCGAGACAGTCGATTCAGATCCGCAGCGCACGTACGGGGTGACTCAGGCTGTGGTCGCAGCGTTCGCTTCAACGCCGACCGGCGCGCAGGGTGGTACGGCGGTCGAGTGCTGGGAGGCTGCGTTCTCGGTCATCCAACATCGGCTCCCGGGTATCGCGGAACGGGCCGGTCACACGTACCGGCCGACCGCGACCCCTGACTCGCAGGACGCACTGGATGTTGCGATGGCGACGCTCGCATTGGCGACGATCTCTCAGCCGCTGCGCGCGGACCTGCGGCAGACGCTCATCGCCACCACCCTGCTGATGACGTGCCGCCCGAGGATCGGGCAGGCGGCACTCGTCCACGTACTGCGGGCTGGCCTGGATGCAGGCCGGACCACATGGCTGTTGGACGTCGTACGCGCCTGCCTGCCGATCGGTGAGCTGACTGATGAGATGGCAGCAGAGTGGACGCAGCTGGCACGGACTGATTGGTTGTCGGTGCGTGCGCTCGCGGGCCAGATCCTGGATGCACACGGACGTCCTGTTCCGCACCCGCCAGCGACCGAACCGGCCCCGAAGGTGCGTGCCGCCTTCCACGCCCTGATGGGGGAGCGCGAATGACGCCGGCGACACCGGAGGAGCGGGCTAAAGGCCTGGTGAACCTGCTTCTCGATGACCGTTTGAAAGGTGCGAACGAGCCCCCGGGATTGCGTGAAGCAATCGTCGACCGGCTCGTCGGGAAGGTCGATGACATCGGGAAGCGCTTCGGGGAGCAGGTAGACCATTTGCGGTCACCGTCGGCCCAGCGCATTCCGGACGCGTACCTCGCAGACGAAGAAGTCGTCGAGAACGAGCTGCAGGCCGCGGCTGCCGGCATCCGGACCGCGAGAGCGCTTGAAGGCGTCCTATCAGATCCGCGACAGTTCGAGGTCCATCTATCTAGACGTTTGGCCCCGAACGCTCGATGGGCGCTGCTCAGCGAAGCATCAAGGGTTCCGCGCCCCCCAACCCGAGCCAGTGTGCTCAACTGGTCTCTGACACCCATCCCATGGGTTGAAGACAACGCTGAGTGGCCCCCCGCCGGCGCAATCACCCTCGCGGATGTCCGGCAACTCACCGGTGCAGACGGCGAGCCGGTACGCGTCAGCGAGGAGCCGTACAAAGGATGGGTCCAGCTCGGGATGTTCGAGCGGCAAGCAACACTCGGCACCCGCTACCCCGCCGTCGCAGCCCGGCAAATACTCATCGCAACCGGACTCGAGGCGTGCGACCGAACACCACCCGTCAACAGCATGCCGCTCTCCCGCGCCGCCCCGGACGCGTGGACCGTCTGCTGCGACGACCTCGCACCGGGTCTCGACGCCGACCGTGCCCGCATCGCCCTCAGCTCCACCGGACGACCCCTCGCCGCAATCGTCGACTACGAGGGCCAACCGGGCGCCACGGCGCATGACCGTGGAGTTGGACTCCAACGCTTCACACTCGTCCCCCGAATCGAAATAGTCGCCCTTCTCGGGCTCCGCCCCGAAACACCAGCATTACGTCACGTCCTCGTCGACGACAACGGCGCAGCAATTGTCGGCCGGCAATGGCACGGTTTCCTCATCCACGATGGCAGCTACACACCACTCGAACCAGCCATCCACGGAGCCGATCTAATCCTCCGCCCTGACCTTTACGAAATCATCGTAAACACCGCCGGTAAGGATCGACTTGCCCTCGGTGTGACCGTCAGCCATTTCGAGAATGCGCCATCAGCGGGGCGCTCCTAAAGGCGACGATTGAAGCGTTCGTCCCTCCATGCTGAGACTACTCTTCGCCGCACACTGAGGAACTCTCCCGAGAGCGAGAATGTGGTTCATGGACTGACCATGCCCGCCGACTCGTCAGGGACGGAGAAGGCACTATAGCCATGTCAGTGGGTATGTCTCGGGCCTCGTGTCATTACTGGGCAAGTGACGCACGCTCATCGGCACGACCGGAAGCCAAGATAGTCGGGACGGCGTGACTGCGTAGTGAACGGTCGGTGCCAGATGCGTGAACCGCTTACGTCCGGCTCCTCGGCGAGTTGGTGGATCTTCCGGACGATCATGCTGGTGGCGAGTAGGTCGTGGAAGGCCGCCCGTTCCTCCTTGAGGTCGACAGGCCGTCCCGCCAGCTAGGCCAGGAGTTCCGGGAGGTGCCACGCCGACAGGCCGCTCCGCCCAAGTCACGGCGCACCCTGCCAAGGCGGTTCGTGTACTGCCCGTCCGGTTTGACGTTTTCCCAGCTCAAGCGCTATGGGTGTACCGGGTGTGGCAGTTGCGCCTCTTCCCTCACGCCGGACCGACGTCACCAACCGTCCTGTTGTGTACGAACACGCTAGCTTTGGGACGGCTTCATCTGGAACTCAAGCTTCCGCTTTAGCCCATGCCCCCAACCATAGTCCTTGGTCTTCCGCTGGGCACGACCGAGAACGATGCTCGGCGCGATACCTAATTGGTCAGCGAGCACGCGCACAGCCGCAATGTCGCGCGTGCGCGGCAGCCGGCGCTCGAACGAGGGTGGGATGAGAATATCCGAGGCGTACGTGTTCGCCTCTTCCTCGGCAGCGTTCTGCTCGCCGTTTATATAGAGGTCTTGGTCGCCATGCAGGAGGACATGTCCGAGCTCATGGAAAAGAGTGAACCAGAGCTGGTCGTCGCTTCTCCAAAGAAGTGAGAGCTGGATGACGGGATGCCCGCTAACCCATCGCGTGGCTCCATGGATGCCCAGTCCTGGCACAGCCGGGATGAAGCAGAGCACGACGCCGGTCTCACGCAGAGCCGTAACGGTCTCCTCGATCGCGGCCACTGGCTCCTGCCTTGTAAGCGCGCGGAGCCTAGGTATCAATGCCTCCAGCCCTGGTCGGTTGAACGCAGGGACGTCGCGAAGGCCGTCATGGTGACGCTCTGCCAGCGCCAACCAAACTGCGAGCGCTGGCGCATCCTCCCGCCTCGCGGCGGCTCGGCGATACGCCACGCTTCCCTTCGTCCACGTGACCTCAAAAGCTTCCAGGCTAGCCACGCCCAGCACTCCGAGCAGTTGTCGGACAGTTTCCGCCCGCTCCCGGGCAGGTGCAGTGATGAAGCCCCATTTGCGCAAGTAATGAAGCGGAAACTTCTTGGCTTGCTCGTGCTGCGCGACGAGATCGGCGCCCGCGGCCTCACGAGCGAGGGCATCACGATAGCCAGACTCGTACATGTTCCACAGGCGTGAAGGGATGCCTGTCACCCGCTCTAGGGCGAGAGCAAGAGGATGCGACAACGGGGCCTTGCCGCTCAACAGTTCGCTGACATGCTTGGGTGTCACGCCGAGACGGCGGGCCAACTCGGCGGCGTTAATGCCTTCGTCCTCCATCCACTCGGCGATGAAATCGCCGGTGGCGACGACGTAATCCAGTGTGGTGGACATGTTCCGCTCCTATCCTCCTGGATGCCTAGTGGTAGTCGACGATCTCGACTACCACCACCGTGATCACTTCGCGCTGCTCGGGTCGTACGATCAGCCGCCAGTTCGCGGTGAGCCGCGCCGACCACTGCCCCGCGCGATCACCCGTGAGCTCCTCCCAACGACCCGGCCCCTCCAACACGTCCGCCATCTCAACGACGTAGGTCAGCTCGGCAAGCCGGAGCCTCAGCTTCTTCGCGACAGCCGCACCGTAGGTGGCCTGCATCCGACGAGCATCGGTGCAGACCCGCTTCAGGTCCCGCGTCGCGTAGTCGAGCTCCATGGTTCCATGTTACCTAAATCGTAACACCGGCCTGAGCGCGGTGGTAGGACCGTCAAAGTGACCCAGGACGCCTCGGCACCCCATCGAGTCGGAGCCAGCCGGTTTGGATGAATGAGACTTAACGGACTTTTGGTGGAGCCCGGGCGTGCCGCCGCTCACTGCTGGGCCATGCAGCCCTTCGTACGCCGCGGCCGATTGCAGCGGGGCTGATCCGGGGGGCCGGCATGCCACCGCGGAGGTCGCGGTAACGCCATCCACTTATGCCGCAAATCTTGAGGCGCAGTGTCAGGTCCGTCAGGTGGTCAGCAACCCGCGGCGCACCGGTTCACCGACCTCGGTGGACCGCCAGAACCGTCCCAGGACGCCGCCTCCGGCACCGCTCGTGCGAGCCGGGCCCAATCGAAGGCGTCGCCGATCCGGCCGATCACCGTGCCGCTCGGGCCAGTCGGCCGTAACGCAACACCACCACGGCCACTCCGTCAGGACGTTTACCCAGTTCACGGCGCTCCTTGCCCAAAGCGGTTCGTGCACCGCCCATCCAGTTTCACGCTTCGAACTCACTTGCCATGGGTAGGACTCGATGCGCAGAACCCGAACCGCATTCCTGCAGCTCACGGGCATCCTGTGTCAGTTCCGGCCATCCGTCGACGCGCTTAAGCAAGCAACTGAGGGCCTTCCACTCGCGTGATCCCGGATCCTCGCAGGCAGTCGATCTCACTAGCTCGTGATCATCTCGTTCGAGGGCAAGGGCCGCCCGCTGTAAAGACGAACGACCCTTGCCAACAGGGTGCGCGCTCGGGGCGGTGGCGCTCCTCCCGGGCTGACGTGCGTCGGCATTCCTTGATCAGAAGGTTGCTACCTAGCTTCTCGGCGCTCGCCACCGGTAGTGGGTAGCCCGAGGGATGTGAGCGGCTAAAGCTAGGCTGCTGCCGTGGTTGAGGCGCGGGGGACGATCCCCGAACGAGTCCGACGGGCGCTGTATGGGCTGAGGCGCGGTCACTGCTACGCGCCTGAGTGCGACGAGCCTGTGGTCGTCCTCGACGAAGGCCAGTCGGTCTTTGTCGGTGAGATCGCGCATATCGTCGCGGCGGTCGCGTCCGGCCCGCGCGGCGGCGCGAACGTCCCGGACCGCAACGCGTTCGAGAACCTCCTGATCCTGTGCGGCCGCCACCACAAGATCATTGACGATGTGCGGACTCGAGACCGCTATCCGGTCGACGTGCTGCGTGAGTGGAAGGCCAAACGCGAGGCTGAGTTCGACACCGCGACCCGCGAGGAGCTGCACCGACTCGACGACCTGCCGGTTCGGCTGCCCCACCTGCTCGTCGAGGCATTCCGCGACGCGACCACCGAACTTACGGCGACCGTCGACCGGTTGGAAGCCACCGGCCAGCTCACCCACGATGCCGCGCGCCTGCTGCACGCGGCGCTCGCACGCACCGCCAACACTGGTCCGGGCGTGGGCGACGGTGTGCCGGGGGTCAAGGAGGCGTTCGAAGAGGCGTACGACGCCGCCGGCGGCGCGTCGTTTCTCGGCCTGCCCAGCGCGGCAGCATACGAAACCGGCCCCGGCGTCGTGCAGCATCTGCGCGGTGCCCGCTGCGGCCACCCCGCAGTAATCTGCGCGATCGCGGGCAGGGCGGCGGTGGTAATCACTACGGACCTGTGGAACGGGATCGCGAACATCGGCGGCGGCCGTCCGAGCGGCGGGGTTCACGGCGTCGGCTTCCCGGTGCACACGACAGGCGGCGACCAGCGCTACATCAGCCCTACCATCGAGCAGGTACCGACTACGGGCGGTTCCTGGCGCGCAGGGACCATGCGCCGGACCGGCGACCGCCGGTGGATCTGGACTCCGGATCTTGTATTCGACTCGAACAACTCCGCCAATGCTGAAACGGCCTTCAACTCGCAGTCGGCGTTGGATCTGCGGCTGCGGCTCGCCGCGCAGATCCCGTTCGCGCAGGACGAGCCGAGGCTGACCGCATCGGGCCGACGTCGACTGACCGCTGAGTTGGCCGAGCCGGAGATGACTGCAATCGTGGCCGCCTTCGCTGCTGACAGGACCGGGGTGCCGGGCGAACTGCGGTGGCGACCGTGCGCCGACCAGTTCGCCCGCAACGACAGCTGGGGCGCCTCCTACGAGTGCGTGATCCACTCGGCTGATGGCCGGCCCACCATTCGCGGCACGCTGCAGTTCCTCATGCCTGACCTCATGCGCTCTCAGCGGCTCACAAGCCTGGTTGACATTGAGATCGACTTCGACGGCTGCCAGACTGAACCCTGCCAGCCGAACACGCCGGTGACCCGGCGGCTGTCCCACGTGGAGATCACCGAGTTCTTCACCGCGGCGTGGCGCCTTGCGTTCGACGTTCTTCCTCTGGCCTTGGGCGAGCCCGTCGCAGACGGTGACCACGGCGACCGGCCCGGGGCGAGCCTGTACATCATCAACGAGCGCGGGCAGAACACCGGTGGTGAGCGGACCTTCCGGCTCGGTGACCTGGTCGATCTAAGTCCGTTTGGTAGCACCCACAAGATTTACCAGTCTCGGCTCGACCTCGCCGTCGTTGGCCGCGGATCGCTGAGCGAACACGACGCACGCAACGTCGTGCGGCGTGCGCTGGTGCGCGCGGCCGAGGACGCCGGGTTCGACGCCGCCGATCTTGTCACCTGGTGAACTATCCCGCCGAGCACCCCATTGGCCCGCCCTAGCCGCGAACGGGCGCACCGGAGACTTTTCTCGCCTGCGCTGGCCCTACCCGCAGGCCAACGCCGCATTCGACAGCGGAGCGCCTCGAGTCGCACTGGGATAAAACCCCTACAGCGGCGCACCTAGAACCTGCTGCCGATGGCCGACCAGATGCGCAGCAGCTTGTTTGCCGGTACGCGATTCTTACATCAGCTCTCTGCCCTCGAGCAAAGCTTCTGCGGTCAGCTCTACACGGTTGCCCAGTTGATCCCTTCCGAACATTCTTGTGGGCCGGTTCAGTGCCTCGGACTTGGATGGGTAGTGGAAGTAGAGGACTTGTCCGCAGTGCGGGCTTGCTTCGGACATGATCGCGTCCTGGCAGGTGGCCAGAATCGTGATTCGATGCTGACGGGCCACCTCGGCGATGGCGTCGAGCACCTCACGGCGATGTTCGGCGCCCAGCGAGTCAGCAAGCTCGTCGAGTATCAATACCCGGCCCTCGGGATTCGGTGCCGCGAGCAGGGCAGCCAGGACGAGGTGGATCGAGAAGAGCTTTTCCTGCGCTGTGTTGGTGACGTTGTCGTAAGCTAGCATCGGCCCTTCTGGGTTCCGCCGCCATCGCGGGACCACCTGGCATTCCCATTTCTTGTCCGGCTTGTCCGGCGATTGGAGCGTGTAGTCGAGTTTTGCACCCAGGCCGCCGGAGTTGCGGTTCAAATCATTGAGTGCCTTGCTGATTCGATCCAAGGCGGAGGATGCGCGTTGCTTTATTGCGTCTTGCGTCATCGTGAGGGCTTGTTCCAGCTCGCGGCATTTTTTGCTGGCGAATTCGGTGGTGTGCTGCCGTGTCTGGCGTGCGTGGATCACCTCTTCGTGGGCGGATGAGTCGCGTTCTGCTGAGTCGTCGAGCCATTCCATGATGCTTGCGAGTGTGGAGATCATCTGTTCGGCGGTTGCGGAGCCTGAGCTTTCGCGGCTTGCGGCGTACTTGCCTGCAGCCTCAGCGACGTCGGCAGGTGGAGGTGCGCTGCTGTCCGGGTAGACCTTCAGGTTCGCGATGGCTACGACTAATTTGTCGTGGGCGCCTTGTTGGAGCGTTGCATTGGTACGGCGCTCGATGTGCGGGTTTTCGTCGCTCGCCGGTGGGGCGGGGGCTTCGTCGACGAGTTGGTCGTAGTCGTCGTCGGTGTTGAGCGCTGGCCATCCCAGTTGCTGCAGCGCGGCGTCGATGCCGCGTGCCCATGTGGAGAGAATGGCGTCGTTCGGTCGGCTTGCGGCCTCGTATTTGTTTAAAGCCGAGGTCAGAGTGCGAAGCTCTTCCTGTGCGGCCATCAGGTTGCTGTTGGCCCCGTTGAGCAGTTGAGTACGTTGTGCCAATGCGGTCTCGGCGGCACGTTGTTTGGTTTCTGTATCATCAACCGCGTCGGATAGGGGTGGCATGACCTGTTGACGGTGGGCGGTCAGGCGGTGTTGGAGTCCTTTCTGATGTTGCGTCAGCGATGCGCATTGTTCTGCAGCATGCGCGCGTGTCGCGTTGGTAGCGGCCAGTTCGGCGAGTTTTTTGGCCCGGCCGAGCTCGTCTAGGCGGCGTTGAACCTTCTCTTTGGCGAGTGTGACCTGCCGATCCCAATAGGCGATGAGGTCATCGAGGCCGACAGTCGGGGCCTGGAAGCCACCGATGATGCGCAGGCCGATGTCCTCAGCGTGTACATGGGTGACGGGCTCAGCTGCGAGGTGTTGCCGTCCTAGTGCCTCGAGGAATGGGACTGCTTCACTGGGTGCTGAGACCACTCCAGTGGGAAAGCGGGAGACTTTGTCGGTCGAGCTGTTGGGGGCAGGTCGTGAGATGAGAATCGTGCCTGGATTTTCATGTAGAAGGGGCAACGCCTCAGTGAGGTTCTCACGCGAGACCACAAGTGCTTCTCGCCATGGGTGGAGCCGGGCCTCCCAATCTTGGCGATAGGTTGCCTCTAGGTGTACGGAGGCGATGAGTGACTGTGCGGTTATGCCCTTCTCAGCCAGCAGGCGGATGACCTTGCCGGATTCCCCGAATTGACCGTGGGCGGCTTCCTGTCTGGCCGATTTGGCTGCGACGAGAACGTCTTCCGCGGTCTCAAGCCTAGACTTGGCTGCGCCGACTTCCTGGTTTCGGCTTTGGCGTTCCTCGGCGGCCTCCGCGGCGGGTGGGTCGAACTTTAGGTCGTAACCGGTCGCCTTCTGGCGGGCACTTCTTAGGGGGCTTTCCAAGGCGTTGAGTTCGCCGACGAGTTGTCCTTCGACTCCGAGGGCCAGCTGGTAAGCGCTCTTGGCCTCGCTCAGTTTGCGTTTCTGTTCCTCGTGAACGTCTTGGAGTTTCTTAAGGTTGCGTAGCTCGTCGCGCTGAATGGCCAGTGTGGCGATCTGCTTCGTCAGCTCTTCGCGAGCGATCTTTGCCTTAGACAGCAAGCAGGTGGCGGATGCCGCTCGCGCGTAGGTGTCCACAACAGCGCGCGCAAGGCTGGCGTTCCACATTTTAAGCGCAGCGCCGGTTTGCTCGCGAAGCTCGTCGCGGGCTTCGACCTGGCGCAGAATCTCTGCCTCACGCGCTGTCTGATTACGATCGTTGTCGATGTGCGTCTGCAGCTCTGCCTGTTTGTTGGCGAGGTCCAGACGTTCCTGTTCGTCTCGCTCGAACAGGGTCGCACGTCCGGTCAAAGCGATGAGCGCATCGCCAATCTGGTCTGGAGTGAATGTTCCCGCGTCTAGCTTCAGCAGCGAAGGGCGGGAGCGGACTTGGCCTCGGCTAGCCACATAGGCCAAGACGCGCGGGCTGCGGCCATAGAGTTTCTCGGCGAACTCGGCACCGCCGAATGTCTCGCTGGGCAGGGACCGGAACACGCGAGTGGCATTGAGGTGTCGTTCTCGGTCGTCGCTTCCTGGTGTCAAGTGGATCCCGGGCCCGTGCTTCACCTGGACGTAGGGGGTGCCGGAGGAGATCTTCATCCAGACGGTACAGGCCGACCCGGCGACGTTCGTCGGATCAGCGAACACGCCGACGATGTAACCCTCGGTGGCAGCGCTTGCCCCGGTGATGCCCGCGGTAACCGGTTCGAACAGCAGCGTGGCGACGGCGCCGGCGCCGTTGCCACCGACCCGCCATTCTGGATCGCCGAGGAGCAGGGCAGTTGCGGCGAGAAAGCTCGTTTTGCCGGATTCGTTGGAGTCGACGGGCCCCATGCCGGTGACAGCGATGAAGGTCTCGGGGATCAGTCTCACCGGGTGAGCGGTCAGTCGCGCGATATCGAGGGTCTGCACCAAGATGAGTTGTCTGGTGCCAACGATTCCGAGCTTGGCGGTCACGAACCTCGATGCTGCCACGGTAATTGCAAGCCCTTCGGTTAGGCGTCGGTCGCGCGTTGCTCGCGGATTCGACGGGCCATGTAGCCGTTTGGTCGGCCGAGCACGATCAAGTCTTCCCAGAGCAGGTTCCGCTGGTTGGGAGTTAGCCGTAGCAGGGCCGGTCCTGGTAGGTAGCCGCCTGCCCTTGCGGTAGCGACGAAGCCTGCCCGACGCAGTCCCCGTAGGGCCGCGACGGCGGTTGTGCGCTTGACCGTCCGGTTGGCAATGAGCGTGTCCATCTGAACCGGGTGGGTGCTGGCCCAGGTGTCGTCGAGCTGGATGCCTCGTGCTCTGGGAATGGCGACCGTGTGAAGTAGCACGAGGGCTAGGACTGCTCGCTCCATCGGTTGCAAGGTGCCGACTTGGTGCCGGGCGAGGGTCGCCGCGACAGCAGATGGGTAGCCGGTGATCCAGCTGTGCGACCCCACGGATACTAGTGTTCGCCCGCATCGTGACAGCGTGATCTCGACTGAGGAGCGGATCGCGGGATCCATGAGCATGGGAAGGTCGGCGTGCCGGATCGGACCTTCGGCTGCTTCCAGGGCGCAAATGACCCTTCGGATATTGTCGTCGAAGTCGGTCGCCGGCGCCTGTGAGTCAGTGGCGATCCATCGCACCGCCGATGACTCGAACGTCTCGTCTGGCGCGGTTTTCGGCGGCTGGCGGTGCTCCGTAGGTCTCGGCAGCCGCTCATGAATCCTTCGTAGCTGTGACCAGGTGGCCGACGGTAGCGCAGCGGCAGCCGGGCCGAGTTCACCTCGGTCCCCGTTCAACGTGATCAGTCTTGCGGTCGGCAGTGTGGTGTCCAGCGCGGTGACGATCGACCTACTGTCGGCGTCCAGCGCCGCGCACGTCGCGATGATGGACGCGCGGGAGAATGGGCGTCCCGGGTACGGGCTCGCGGCGGGATCCGGCCACGCCTCGCCGAGACATGCAGCCCACACGAGGTTCGCTACTGGAGGCAACGTCCTCGGCGGGCCGCTCGGGTGTAAGTCGGGATTGGGCGCAGCACCGTTGAGCCATCCGCGAATCAGAATCGTTCGCCCGTGCGCGTCAATCAGTTCACCGAGGCATCGGTCCGCTCCTGCTGCGGCGGTCATCGCTCGGCCCAGCGTCGATGCTGCCACCGGTCCGTTGACGTGTCCGATCGCTCGCACGTGGGCGAGCAGCAGCGCTCCCGGGTCCGGCTCCGCAAATTCGTCGGTGGCCTCGGCGCGCTGCGCTTGACTGCCTATCGCTGCCGAGGGATTAGACATCCTCACCATTCCGATCCAGCTGTGTTTGCTCGATGATCGCGCCGATCTCAGGCAGCGCAAGGTCCGTTCGTATTAGCCGAGCAGGGTGCAGATAGGTGACGGGAGCCTCCGCATCGATTAGCAGTGCCTGGTCAATGTTCAGTGCGAACGGTTCGCTCCTGTCCGCGTCCAGCGTCATGGCGTCGGTCAAGATGCGGATGGCAGCTGGCCAACTGGTTTGCATGGCCGACGTCAAGTCCGCTTCCGATCGCCCAGCGAGGAGCGCTTCGAGGCCGAGCCGTCGCCGACGGCGGGTCTCGGCCGCAGCCCGTTCGATGGCCGCGATCGGGTCGGGATCCAGCCCACCTTTGGGCGGTTCGGGTGGCCGGAACCGGTGCTTGGGCCGGGGCCGATAGTGGTCGAGGACCTTGATCATCGCGGTGGTGTCGATGACGACTTCGGGTGCGTCGGCGACGAGGTGTGTACCGACCTCGCCGAGCAGTTCCGGGGTGCTCTCGATCGCGGCGTCTTCGTACTCGCGTGGCGTAAGCACGTCGAAGTTGAGACTCGCTCCACCGTGCGCGAGAACCTTGCGGGACTGCCCCGGGTTTGGTTGACTCGCGGGGTTGAGTGGTTCAGGCCGCGTGTGCGGGCTGGTTGATTGTCTCAAACTCGATGGGCGTGAGCCGGCCGAGGCGGCGTTGCCGTCGCCGGCGGTGGTAGGTCCGTTCGATCCAGGTCACGATCGCCAGGCGTAGGTCGTGGCGTGTTTGCCAGCGTTGCCGGTCCAGGACATTGCGCTGCAGCAGGGCGAAGAACGACTCCATGGCGGCGTTGTCCCCGCAGGCGCCGACGCGGCCCATCGAGCCGGTCAACCCGTTGCGGTGCAACGCTTTCACGAATTTCCTGGACCGAAATTGGCTGCCCCTGTCGGAGTGCACGATCGTCGCGGCCGGGTTCCGCAGCCGGGTGGCGTTCGACAGCGCAGCGACGGCCAACGAGGCTTTCATGCGGGTGTCGATGGAGTAGCCGACGATCCGGCCGGAGTACACGTCCTTGATCGCGCACAGGTAGAGCTTGCCCTCGGCGGTGGGGTGTTCGGTGATGTCGGTCAGCCACAGCTGGTCGGGGGCGTCGGCGGTGAAGCGGCGCTGCACCAGGTCGTCGTGCACCGGGGGTCCGGCCCGCCTGGTCAGGCCTCTGCGCTTGGCGAAGACCGACCAGATGCGCTGCTGTGAACACAGCCGCGCGACCCGGTTGGCGCCGGCGCTGATGCCGTGGGCGGGTAGTTCGTCGGCGATGAACCGGTAGCCGAACGCCGGGTCGTCGGCGTGGATGTCGAGGGCGGCGTTGATCAGGTGAGCGTCGTCGAGGTGTCGCTGCGAGACCGGCTCGGCGCGCCACGCGTAGTAGGCCTGCTTACTGAACCCCAGCACCCGGCAGGTCACCGCGACGGGGATCCCGTCCGCGGCCAGGTCACCGACCAGCGGGTACATCATTTTGGGGAGATCTCCTTGGCGAAGTACGCCGCGGCCCGCCGCAGGATCTCGTTCTCCTGTTCCAGCACCTTGTTCCTGCGGCGCAGCTCCCGCAGCTCCGCCGACTCGCTGCTGGTGGTCCCGGGACGGATGCCGTCCTCGACGTCGGCGAGCTTGAGCCAGCGGTGCAAACAGGCCTCGGAGATCCCGAAGTCCTTCGCGATCTGGGCGATGGGGGCCTCGCCCTTACGGGCGACCGCGACGACGTCACGGCGGAACTCCAGGGGGAACGCTTTCGGCATGACAGACATCCTTCCAGCGAGGAACGCATCCTCACAGGTCAGGAGTCAACCGAACCGGGGGCAGTCCCGACCGCTCCGGCGCCGACCCAACCCTGACCGATCTGGTAACCGGCAATCCGCCGGTGCCGATCACCGTGTGGCGCACCGCCCGAACCTCCGCCGACGCAGGCCGCACCATCGGCGCCCGCTTGGCCTACCGCCTCGTGTCCGCCTACAGCCGGCCCCGCGACACGGTCGTCGACTGCACCGACGACCACGCCCTGTCCACCGCCTGCCTCGCCGGGCGACGCCAGCACCACCCTGGCCGGTTCACCAACGGGCCCAGCCTCCTCATCGGTCCGGCCACCGAACCTGCCGAACCCCACCCGACCGACGAGCAGCAGCAGTACGACGACGCTCCGGAGATGAGCGCCTGGTTCGGTGACGACCTCACCGACCCGGCCGACCCCACTGGCTCGCCGCAGGCGACCGGCCTGCTCGTCGCCACCTGGCCCCTCGACGGCAACGAGGCCACGAACCGGGTACGCCTGGCGTGCCTGCTGAGCGCCTGCGCCCGCCTGCTGCGCCCCGGCGGCTGCCTCGTGCTCATCGTCGCGGTCCCCGCCGGCACCATCGCGACGCCGGAGGACTTCGGCCCTCTCGCCGCTGCGGCGGCGAACGTCGGGCTGGGGTATCTGCAGCACATCGTCGCGGTCACCGCCGACACCGACGCCGACACCTTCGTCTACCACGTCACCGACGACGAACTCCTCGCCCTCGCCGAGGAGACGGTCGGGCAGCAGTGGACGCTCACGCACCACCGCGTCCACGCCGACCTGCTGGTGTTCAGCCCTTCACCGGTCACCCCGCCGCAGCGGCGGCGAAGCCGCGAGGGCGGTGAGCGACGTGGCTGAGTACCCCACCATCCAGGGCCCGGATGAGCCGGTCCGGCCGGAGGGCGCTGGCGACATGCACCGCGCCCACGAGGATCGCCACCGGGATCACGACGGACGAAACCCGGACCCGACCGGGCCAGAGAGCCTGTCGGTGTGGGCTACCGCCCAGAGCACCGGGCCGGTACAGCGCCGAGGCCGCTACGTGCCCGAATCGGTAAAGCACCCCGCCCGGATGCTGCCGGCGATCGCCGCCCACGCCGTCGCCGCCTACACCAACCCGGGGGACCTGGTCCTCGACCCGATGTGCGGCATCGGCACCACCCTCGTCGAGGCCATCCACGCCGGCCGCGACGCCATCGGCGTCGAATACGAGTCCCGCTGGTCCGACATCGCCGACGCCAACATCACCCACGCCCAGCACCAAGGGGCGACCGGTAGGGCGGCAGTGATGCGCGGCGACGCGACCCGCATCCTGTCCCTCGTTCCCGCCGCCCTCGCCGGGCAGGTCGCCCTCGTGGTGACCTCGCCGCCGTACGGGCCGACCGTCCACGGCCTGGTCCGCCCCGGCGCCGACGGAGTGGCGAAGTTCGACAACGCCTACAACGACGGCACCGACCGAGGCAACCTCGCCTACCGCGACCTCACCGGCCTCGCCGACGGGTTCGCCCAGATCCTGGCCGGCTGCCACACACTCCTGCGTCCCGGCGGCGTCGTCGTCGTCACCGCCCGGCCCTGGCGCAAGCACGCGCAGCTGGTCGACCTGCCGTCTGCGGTCATCGGTGCGGGGATCCGCGCAGGCCTGACACCGGTCGACCGGTGCGTCGCACTCCTCGCGGCCGTCCGCGACGGGCACCTCGTCGCCCGACCCAGCTTCTTCCAGCTTCAGCAGGTCCGCCGGGCCCGCACCGCGGGCACCCCGATGCACCTCATCGCACACGAAGACGTCCTCGTGTTCGCCAAGACCCAGCCTCCCACTGAGCTACGGGAGGGCCGCCAGTGAGCAGATGGGCCACACCCTGCCTGCGCCCCGGCGCCAACACCGAGCCACTGGACGTGATGCGGATGCGGGAGGTGGAGTGAGTGGCCAGCTTGCCGGGCTGGCGCCTGGACCGCGAATCGGATCGCTGTGCACCGGATACGGCGGACTCGACCTGGCCGTCGAGCTGGTGCTCGGCGGCCAGCTCACCTGGTACGCCGAGACCGACCGGCACGCCCGCACCGTCCTGGCCCACCACTGGCCCGACGTGCCCAACCTCGGCGACATCCGCACCGTCGACTGGAACACCATCGAACCTGTCGACATCCTCACCGCCGGGTTCCCCTGCCAGGACATCTCCAATGCCGGCAAGCGCGCCGGCATTGGCGGCGAGCACTCCAGCGTCTGGACCTGCGTCGCCCACGCCGTTCGCGTACTTCGACCGCCGCTCGTCTTCGTGGAGAACGTCGCCGCCCTCCTCCGACGCGGACTCGACGTCGTCGAAGCCGACCTGGCCTCGATCGGGTACGACACGAGCTGGCTGTGCCTAAGAGCATCCGACATCGGCGCCGCCCACCGACGCGACCGGTTGTTCCTGCTTTATCTGGACAGTCGAGTGCCCTTGTGGTGCAGATCACGCGGGGAGCGTGAGGTGATACCACTGTCGGGTGCGGTACCGCCACGCCCGGACCCTGGTCCGCCGCGCTGGCACGGCGCTACGCGACGCCGAACCGGTGCCACCGGACCTACCCGCCGCCATCGAAGAGTACGGCGCGGCAGTGCGGCTGCTGCACCGGGAATTCCTGGCCGGCAAGCAACCAGTCCAGGCCCGCCATCGGGTGCTGTCGGCGGTGCGGCTCGCCGGGGAGGCGTGCCGGCAGGAGATCCGCTTCTCCGGAACGATCGTGGTCTCCCAGCTGCGTACCGTCGCCAACGAGCTGCTGCGGGCCACCGGGGTCCGACGCGACGAGGCACGCCACCTGGTTCGCCGTGCCGCCGCCGGCCACTGAACGCTCCCACCCGACCGTCGGCCGGCCACGCGCCCCGCCTGCTCCGCCCCAGGGGCGCGCCGATTGGATGTACCGCACTCTGGCGGAGCAGCGTCGGCCGATGCGGAGTTGCCATACCGGCAGCGGGACCTGCCTGCGCTGGCAGACGGGCAGCGGGTATTCGGGCTGGAGATGCTGCGCCCGGCGCCAACCCCCAGCTGCGGTATCGCGATGAGCAAGGCCCTGGACCACCGCTGACCGCGTTGGCGATCAGCGCCAGGGCGGCGCAGGGATCACCAGGCCTCCCAGTAGTAATCAGCGAAAAATCACCGACAACTCTGGTCAGAGCCGGTACCGCAGGGCGGCGGTGTCGCTCGTGCCGCCGATCGGTTGACCAGCGTTGCCGTTGATTGCGGGCTGGAAACTACGGCCGGGCCCATGGCGCAACTCCTCGTCGCCTGGGCCGTCGGCGACGACAGCCTGTTCGTGCCAGGTGACCCCGACCCCCGAGCAGCAGCAGGCGAAATCCCGCTTCCTCACGCTGCCGCTGACCAGCCAGCAGCGGTGGCTCACCACCCACGCCCACGCTATCCGTACCTGCGGTGACAGGACTCTAACCTGAACCCCCGTGGGGCGGGCGGTCAGCTGGCCGTGCCGGTACCCCTCCGAAAGCTGCCGGCGCGGGGGCGCGGGTTCGGTCACCTCGCCCGTCCCCAATCGCGTCGGGTGAGCGGCAGGCCCACCCAGAGCAGCAGGAAGACCAGCGCGGTGATGGCGGACAGCAGCAGGGCGACGCCGCGGGGGAGCACGTAGTCGGTGATCAGCAGCACCGCGCTGGTCATGGCGATCAGCAGGAAGCCCAGCGCGCCGGTGGACACCCGGTGCGCGTATCGGACCAGCTCGGATTTGCGGGCCTGGCGGAACAGCGCCGAGTGCATCGCGACCGGCGCGATGATCAGTGCGGTCGCGGCGGCGGCGGACACCAGCGCAACGAGGTACGCGTCGCGCTGGAACGGGGTCACGTGCGGGAATCCGGCGGTGAACGGCAGGGTGAGCAGGAAGGCGAAGAGGATCTGCACGCCCGTCTGTGCGACGCGCAGCTCCTTCAACTCGTCGGTGAAGTTGCGCTCCAGGCGCTGCTTCTCGGTCTCCCTGGCCATGGCATTCCCACCTCCCGTCCCGTCCGGTTCGGTCGTCAAGGGCAGGACCGGTACCCGATGGTAGAACGGCGCGGGCCGGGGCGCCGGTGTTCGAGGGTTGCCGGCCTGGTTCCGGACGTCGCGGGAGTCGCGGCCGCAGGCCGCGCCCGCATCTGCGGTGCGGCGGGACGTTAGGTGCCGCGAAGAACAGGTATAGGGGGGCATGGCGACGGCAGGTGGCACGGGGACGGTGGCGGGCGGAGGTCGACCGCCCGAGCCGCCCAATATCCTCTTCATCCTGGCCGACGACCTGGGTTGGGCGGATCTCGGCTGTTACGGCTCTACAGAGATCCGTACCCCCAACCTCGACCGGCTGGCCGCGGCGGGCCTGCTGTTCCGGCACGGCTACGCGTGCTCGCCGTGGTGCTCGTCGACCCGTATCGGGCTCTACACCGGGCGCTACCCCACCCGGCTGCAGGCGGGCCTGGAGGAGCCACTGACCACGCGCGCGGAGGGCAACGGGATTCCCGCCGACCAGCCGACCCTGTCGTCGTTGCTGCTGGCCGCCGGCTACGAGACGGCCATGTTCGGCAAGTGGCACTGCGGCTGGTTGCCCTGGTACAGCCCACTGCGCATCGGCTTCCAGAGCTTCTACGGCAACTTCGACGGGGCGATCGACTACTTCGAGCACCTCAACACCACGGGCGAGGCCGACCTGTACGAGGGAGAGACCCCGGTGGAGGAAGCGGGCTACTACACCTCGCTGATCTCCGACCGCGCGGCCGAGTTCGTCGCCGCGGACCGCACCGGCCCGTTCTACGCGCAGCTCAACTACACCGCGCCGCACTGGCCCTGGGAGAGCTCTGGCGACCGCGACGTCGGTGCGGAGATCCGGCGCAGGTTCAGTCGGCAGTCGGTGCCCACCCCCCTGATCCATCCCGACGGGGGCTCGCTGGCGAAGTACGCCGAGCTCGTCGAGGAGATGGACGCGGGCATCGGCAGGGTGCTCGCCGCGCTCGCCGCGGCCGGACGCGCCGAGCAGACCATCGTGGTCTTCACCTCCGACAACGGCGGTGAGCGATGGTCGAAGAACTGGCCGCTCGTAGGCGAGAAGGGTGATCTCGCCGAGGGTGGCATCCGGGTGCCGCTGATCCTGCGCTGGCCGGCCGCCGTGGCCAGCGGCCAGGTCACCGACGAAGCGGTTCACACCCTGGACCTGACCGCGACGCTCATCGACGCGGGCGGGACGGCCTCGGACGAGCGGTACCCGCTGGACGGGGTGAACCTGTTGCCGTGGCTGGTCGACGGGGCCGACTTCCCCGAGCACGACCTGTTCTGGCGCACCTCCAACCAGGGGGCGCTGCGCCGCGGCCGGTACAAGTACCTGTTCGACCGCCGCGACCGGTCCGTGCTGGGCAACTGGCCGCGCCGCCCCGGTCCCTTCCACCTGCTGTACGACGTGACGGTCGACGGCCGGGAGCAGGCGGACATCGCCGACCACCATCCCGAACTGCTGGACGACCTGCGCACGACCTGGACGCGGATCGACGCCGAGCTGCTGACCTTCCCGCCGGAACACCCCGGCGTGCCGGAGACGACGGCCGAGCACAGCGAGCCGGACTGAGCTGGTGTGATGATGCTGCGCGATGTCCTGTCCGGGCTGGCGAACCTGGCGGTCCTGGTGTTCGCCGTGACGTCGATGCTCTCGGTCGGGTTCGCCCACTCGGCCCGGGAGATCCTCAGCCCACTGCGGGACGTGTCGAAGTTGCTGCGGGCGCTGCTGGCCAACTTCGTCCTGGTCCCCCTCCTCGGGCTCGCCATCGTCCGGGTCTGGCCGCTCGAGCGCCCGCTGGCGGCCGGGCTGGTCCTGGTCGCGATGGCCGCCGGCGCACCGTTCCTGATCAAACTGACCGCACTGGCCAAGGCCGAGGTCGCGCTCAGCGCCACGCTGCTGGTGCTGCTGCTACCCCTCACCGTCCTGTACGCGCCGATCGTCGTGCCCCGGGTCCTGCCCGAGGCGGACGTCTCCGCCGTCGCCCTCGCGGTGCCGCTGGTCCTCACCATGCTGCTGCCCCTCGCCGTGGGCCTGCTGGTCCACGCGCGCTGGCCCGCGCTGGCCCGGCGGTCAACGCCGGTCGTCCGCCACGCCTCCACCGTCGCGCTGGTGGTGCTCGTCGCGGGCACCACGCTGGCCAACATCCCGACGATCATCGAGCTGTTCACGACGGGCGCGATCGTGGCGCCCGTGCTGCTGATCGTCGGCGCGTTCGTGATCGGTTTCCTGCTCGGCGGCAAAGACCGCAATGCCCGCGAGGTGCTCGGGCTCGGCACCGCGCAGCGCAACATCTCCGCGGCGACGGTAATGGCCACCCAGGGCTTCACCGACAACGACACCCTGGTCATGGTGATCGCGGCGTCACTCGCCGGCTTCGCGCTGCTCTTCCCTGCGGCAGCAGTGCTGCGCCGCAGTGAGTCCGCCCCCGCCAACCCGAACGGTTGAGCCGCCTGGTCCGCGCACGCTCGAACCAGGCGTGCGGAGCGCCGGTGCGTCACTCCACCGCGATCCGCACCACCTGAACGTCCTTGTCGAGGCTCACCTCGAGGATCCGGGGCCCCTCGTGGCGCGGGATCACGCTGATCGTGCCGTCCCGTTCGAGGTAGGCGAGCCGCACCCGGGAGAGATCGTTTTCGCTGCCCGTCTCGTGCAGCGCCTGGTCGAGATCCATCCGGGAGATGTGCGCGTCGCGCAGCGCGGCAGGATCGGCCTGCCCGTCCTTGACCAGCAGCACCGGATGACCCTTGACGAGCGGACCGAACCAGTCGAGGCGGTACGCGAGGGCCGCCATCAGCCGATGCAACATGACGAGCACGAAACCGGCCAGCCAGATCGCGAGCAGCCCCAAGGTGTTCGTGATGGCGCGGCTCATCACGGAGCCGAACATGATCGCCACGACGAGGTCGAACGCCGTCCCCTTACCGAACAGCCGCTTGTGGCCCAGACGGACGATGATCACCGCCACCACGAAGGTCAGGACCGCCCGCAGTGCCATCTGACCGGGATTGAGGTTGTCCGCGCCGATGCCGACCAGGGACCGCAAAAACTCAATCATCTGACCGGCACCTCCAGCCTCGCCTGAACCGCGATAATCAGGATCAATCCGAGAATACTGGACACTGCCGGGGCCGCGGCGGCGTGAAGCGACGTTCGCCGTGGACACCACCAGGGGGTGCCGCCAGGCCGCACTGCGGCGAGCCCCGGTCGAGGTAGATCCGTTCGGCCGGCACCCCGAGGTCGAGCAGAACCTGTCGGTTCGCCTCCAGGTTCCGCTAACGGACACCCCGACGGTCAGCATCACTCAAGATTCAATATTTGGCTGGCTGGGACAGCTGATAAAGAGCAAACGACGTCTGCGGCTGGATGGATGTCGTTCGGCAGCGGCCCGTCGACGCCTGGGATGTGACAGGGTCTGCGGAGACCTCCGCGTAGACGAGCACGGCGGGGCCACTGCTTGTAACTTGGCACGTCGACGCCTGGTAATGCCGGGACCATCGAGTCCTTCGGCAAGACCGCGCGTGGTGCCGTCCAGCGCGGCTTGGGCCAGCGGGTGACGTCGGTGGGACAGCACGGGACGTGATCCCTCTGGGTAGATCGGCGACCTGCTGGCCCAAGTCGTAGCACCACAGGCGGGACAGCGATGCTGATCATGGTTCGAGCCCGCCCGGCTCGGCACACACCTCGCTACAGGCGAGCCCTTGAGCTCTGACGCGAGACGGGAGCCGCGCGGGTCGCTGGGATCGCGAACGGCTCAATCGGAGGGAAGACCATTGAGTCTCGTTATCAGGGCGCCGCGCGTTCCCGCCAGGGATCCGAACCAGCTCCGACACGCGAAGGAGTACAGGTGCAGGTGTACTGCGGTATCGACTGGGCTGAGCGGCATCACGATGTGGCCCTGGTCGACCAAGACGGCAACCTCGTGGCCAAGAAACGCCTCCACGAGACCGTCGAAGGATCCGCCCAGCTCGTGGACATGTTGGCCGCGGCGGGCGACAGCGCGCACGCCCCGACCCGGTAGCGATCGAGACACCGCGCGGCCTGCTGGTCGCGGCGCTACGGGCGATCGTCGAGGGTGTGGTGTTCGGTGAAGCCGGCCCGGTGTCTCGTGGCCAGGTCAACGCCGATCTCCAGCGAGTCCGTCAGCCACGGGATCCAGGCACCGCTCCGCTTGTTGGCCGCAGGGCGGGCCGGCCAAGCAATAGCATTCGGCACACGAGATCAGGCAGCAGGACAGTTCGCCTGCCGAGCGGCGGTGATACGGCCGAAGGGTCTGCGCGGTCACGCCGACATGCAACACTGACCACATGGACCAGCCGGTCATCGCAGAGTTCCAGGGCGGGCCCCTCGACGGTACCCGCCGGATTCAGCAGGACCTGCCGTCGACCTACGTCGAGCCGACTCCAGGGACGGCCACCGGAGACCTCGCTGGGCGATCACATCAGCGGAGAGGCACCTCGATGGTCTATGAGCTATTGATCGACGCGGCGAGCGGGAGACCCGACGCTGACGGCTCCGGACTGTACCGGTACGAGTTCCGGGGCTACCGGCACGGTAAGTAGGCCTTGCCCACCGCCACCACCCGCGCCGAAACCGAGGATGAGAACCAGGTGCAGATGGGTGGAACCTCAAGCTCGTAACTTTTTCATCAGGATGCCGAGCCGGACTCCGAGGCCGTGCTCCGCGCAGCCGGGGTGCAGACCGACGTCCTGCTCTGGCTGCTGCGGCCTGGCCGGCAACTTCGGTTTCGAACAGGGACACTACGAGGTATCCGAGGCATGCGCCGAGCGAGTTCTGCTGCCGGCCGTGCGGGACGCCGCGGACACTGACGTGCTCCTCGCCGACGGCTTCAGCTGCCGCACCCAGGTGACGGCCTGCTCCCGCAACCGATTCACGTCCTCGTCGTCGGGCACTCCTCGTTCCGAGTTCCGTCAACCGCTGATCCGCCTCCTTGCGTCGATCCACGCGGCGAACCGGCACCGGCCGGTTCCTCGTACCAGCGCACACCGAGATCGCTGGCGGCGTGGGCGACGCGGACCCCTGAGGAATGCTGCCGGCGGGTGCCGGGTGGCTGCCTCGCCGGAGCGTCACGGCCGGCGGGCTCGGCGCAGCCGGAGTTCGGCCGGTGCCCGCGGCCGCTCACGCCTCACCGACAGGAGTTGGCTGGCCTAGGCTCACTGCCGTTTCCAGCATCAGCGCATGCACGAACGCCTGCGGCAGGTTGCCGCGCAACTGCCGCTGGCCGACGTCGTACTCCTCGGTGTAGAGGCCCGGCGGCCCGCACGCCGCTCGGTTGCGCTCGAACCATCGGTTTACCCCGACCGGGTCGCCGCCTTCAAGGCGGCGAGCGCTGCCGCGAAGCCGCAGAGCAGAAACGCGCCCGCCGCGTCGCCGAGCCACCGCCGGGCCTGGCGGCGACGCACCTCGACGACCTTGCCAGCTCGCTGGGCGATCTGTCCTACGCGATCGACGATCTCGAAGCCCGGCGGGCGGCCGCGTTCCGGGTTCGCCGGACAACCCGGCACCTCGTACACGACCTCAACGTGCACACGTCCCCGATTCCGGAATCACAAGAGGCAATCACCGTCACCCTGATCAAGATCGTCGTCGCCGACATCGTGGTCTTCGCCGACGCCGATCAGGTGGGAACGTAAGGACGCCGAGTACCGCAGGGCATCACGCTGCGCGAGGGGTTGCCGGTTGGCGCGGGCAGAGACCCTGTTCCGCATCGCCCGGTTGTCGGCCCCGCACACGTCCGCCGCGTCACGGACGCCTCGCCGCGCCGTTCGGCGACGTCGCGCCTCACGTGGGTGGTGGTGGCGGGACCGGCCGGCCGGCGGGCACCGGTCGGGCGCGTTCGGCCCAGGTGTGCAGGGCGTCGCGGTCGCCGGCGGCGTCCAGGTTGAGCGCTGCCTCGATGAGGGCGAGGTGGGTGAACGCCTGAGGATAATTGCCCAGGGCGGTTCCGTCGCCGGCGAGTTGTTCGGAGTAGAAGCCGAGCGGTCCCGCGTATGCGCTGAGTTGGTTGAAGAGCTGCCGTGCCGAGTCTCGCTCGCCGGCCAGCACGAGGGCGGAGACCAGTTCGAACGAGCAGAGCAGGAACGCCCCCTCCTCGCCGGGCAGCCCGTCGTCCGCCTGGTACCGGCGGATCAGGGCGGGGCCGATCGCGAGTCGCTGCCGGATCCGGTCGATGGTGGCGAGCATCCGCGGGTCGTCAGCGGGGAGGAAGCCGACCAGCGGGATCCGCAGCAGGGACGCGTCGAGATCAGTGCAGCCGTACGCCAGCACGAAGCTGCCCGCCGCGTCGTCGTAGCCGCGGTCGAGGACCTCGGCGCGCAGGTCGTCGCGGGCCTGCCGCCAGCTGTCGACGGCGGCGGCGCGGTCGTCGAGCAGGTCGGCCAGGCGGATGCCCCGGTCGAGGCAGACCCAGGTCATCACCTTCGAGTTGACGTAGTGCCGGCGGGGGCCGCGAATCTCCCAGGTGCCGTGGTCGGGTTCGCGCCACCGCCGCGCCATGGTGTCGACGTGCCGCCGCAGCAGCCGCCACTGGTCGCCGGTCAGGTCGCCGGTGAGCTGCTGGTAGACCAGCGCGGCGTCGAGGATGTGACCGTAGGTGTCGAACTGGACCTGGTCGGCGGCCTCGTTGCCGGTGCGGACCGGTCGCGAGTCGGCATAGCCGGACAGGTGCGGCAGTTCCCGCTCGGTGGTGGTGTGGCCGTGGATGCCGACGAGCGGGGCGATCGGGTCCGCCTGCGTGGCGCAGATGTCCAGCAGGAAGTGCAGGTACCGCCGGCCCTCCTCGGCGTGACCGAGTCGGAACAGGGCGAGCAGTAGCAGCGAAGCGTCCCGGTGCCAGGTGAACCGGTAGTCCCAGTTCCGCACCCCGCCGATCTCCTCGGGCAGCGCGGTGGTGGCGGCGGCCAGCAGGGCGCCGGTCTCGTCGAACGACACGCCGCGCAGCACCAGGGCGCTGCGCCGGACGGCCTCGGCGGCGAAGCCGGCGTAGTCGCTGCGGCCGGACCAGTCCCGCCAGGTGCGGCAGGTCCGATCGAGCAGCCCGGTCGGATCCGGCGCCGGCCCCGCGGCGTCGCCGTAGTCGAGCAGGATGGTGGCCGTCCGGCCGGCGGGCAGTTCCACCTCGGCGGTCAGCGCCGCCCCGTCCGCGACGAGCGGCAGGTCCGCGCCGACCCGCAGCGGAACCCCGGAGGCGTGCCACCGGCCGTCGACCTGCGTCCAGCCGGTGGCCCCGGCGCCGAAGCCGGGTCGTGGGGTGATCCGAACCATCAGCCGCACCACACCGCGCTCGGCCGTCACCTGGCGGACCAGTACCTTGCCGGCCCGGATCGGTTGCGCGGCGTCGCCCGGCCCGACGGCTAGGAAGTCTCGGCCGACGGCCCTGCCGCCCGGCCCGTCGCACTCGCTGTGTAGCACCAGGGTGTCCGGCAGGTACCGGCGGGCCGCTGCCGGGCAGCCGTCGACGGTGAGCGAGAACCGCCGCCGACCTGTCGGTCGAGCAACCGGGCGAAGACGGCGTCACCCTCGAAGTGCGGTACGCAGAACCATTCGACCGTCCCGTCCGGTGCGACCAGCGCGGCGGTGTGGGTGTCGGAGAGGAAGGCGTACGAGTCGACGGGCGGGAAGCTCATACCAGCTCCGGCAGCACGCGGGAGCCGAAGACCTCCAGGAATCCGTCCTGGTCCCGCCCGACATGGTGCAGGTAGATCTCGTCGACGCCCAGGTCAGCGTACTCGCGCAGCCAGTGAGTGTGCCGGCCGGTGTCGCTGGAGACCAGCACGTGCTCCCGCATGTCCTCCGGGCGGACGTAGGCGGTGGCCTCGGCGAAGTCGTCCGGGGTGGCCAGGTCCCAGCCGAGATCGCTGCCGAGGATGGCGGTACGCCACTGCTCGTGGGCCACCCGTAGGGCGGTCTCCTCGTCGGCGGCCCAGGACAGGTGCACCTGCAGCAGCACCGGCCCGCCACCCCCGCCGTCCCGGTACGCGTCGACCACCTGCCGTACCCTGTCGATGCCCTGGTTGATGGTGATCAGCCCGTCCGCCCAGGAACCCGCCCAGCGGGCGGTCTCCGGGTGACCGCCGCCGCGTACACCGGTGGCGGCTGCGCCGGCCGCGACCACAGCACCGCCCGGTCGACGGTGACCAGCCCCCTGTGGTCGACGCACTCGCCGGCGAACAGGGCGCGGATCACCTGCACGCACTCCCGCAGCCGGGCGTTGCGTTCCGGCGTGGCCGGCCACCGGGCGCCGGTGATGTGCTCGTTGAGCGCCTGGCCGCTGCCGAGGGCGAGCCAGAACCGACCCGGGAACATCTCCGTCAGGGTGGCCGCGGCCTGCGCGACGATGGCCGGGTGGTAGCGCTGGCCGGGCGCGTTCACCACGCCCAGCGGCAGGTCGGTACGGGCCAGCGCCGCCCCCAGCCAGGACCAGGCGAACCCGGAGTGGCCCTGCTCCGCCCCAAACGGGGCGAAGTGGTCCGAGCACATTGCGCGGGTGAAACCGGCCGCCCGGGCCGCCTCGACCAGCCGCAGCAGCGCGCTCGGCGGGAACTGCTCGTGCGAGGCGTGGAAGCCGAGGACCGGCATGGGCTCCTCCCGCCGTCGGTGCTCCGCCGGGTGCGGATGACCCGGTTTACCCGCCCTTCCCGCGCGGAAACGACGCCCGCACCCGGCGGCACGACGCCCCGAACCGGCCGGGCAGGATCCCTTCCTGGCCGGGCAGGCTGCCGAGCAGGACGGCGCGGCTGCTGCGTGGGCCAGGTCCTCCGCCACGTTGCCCAGCAGCTTCTCGTCGAGCCCGTGCCCCAGCCGCCCGATCACCAGCAGGTCCACGTCGCGGACGTCGGCGACGGCCAGGATGGCGTCGGCCGGGTGGCCGGCCACGATCTCCGTGCTCGCGTCGCCCAACCCGTCCGGCAGGGTGCGGGCAACCTCGTCCAGCATCCGCCGGGCCCGCTGGCGCTCCGCGTCCGCCTCAAGGTCAACCAGGTCCGGGTCGGTGACGGTGACCAGGACCAGCTCGCTGGTGGTCCCGGTCAGCGCGTGGGCGACGGCGCGCAGCGCCCGGTCGGAGTCGGGTGAGCCGTCCAGGCCGACCAGCACGCGCAGGCCGGGCCGGGTGGGTGCCGGCGCCCGGAAGCGGACGTCGAACCGCTGCGGGGCGGCCCGACCACGCTCGACGGCGATCGGGACGAGCAGCGGGCCGGGCAGCCCGCCGACGAGGTACCAGAGCAGGTTGCGGTGCCCGCCGCGGGTGACGAAGACCGCCGCGGTAGCCAGTCCCGTCGCCAGCCAGGCCACCAGCGCCAGCTGGGCCCAGCCCAGCTCAGCCATGGTGGCTCCGGGCGTGGGCGGTGCGGGCGGGTCGGTCATGCCGGTGAATACTCCCGGCGGCGGTGGGTACGCCACCGCGTCCAGTCGGGGGAAGAAGGGTCGTGGGACACGAGTTCGTCAACTGGTCCGGCAGCCTGTCCTTCACGCCCGCCGAGTACGCGGAACCGGCCGACGAGGACGAGGTCCGCGCCCTCGTGCGGCGCGCCCGGCAGGACGGAACCCCGGTCCGCCCGGTGGGCTCGGGGCACTCGTCGAGCCCGCTGGTCCGGACCGACGGGATCCTGCTCAGCCTGGACCGGATGGCCGGAGTGATCTCCGACCGGGGCAACCTGGCCACGGTGTGGGCGGGCACAAGGCTGAAGACGCTGGGGGAGGGCCTGTACGACGCCGGTCTGGCGATGGACAACCTCGGCGACGTGGACTACCAGTCGATCGCCGGGGCGACCGCCACCGGCACCCACGGCACCGGCCTCCGCTTCGGGAACCTGTCCACCCAGGTGGCCGGCGTCCGACTGGTCACCGGCACGGGCGAGATCCTGGACATCGGCGCGGACAGCAACCCCGAACTCCTGCCGGCGGTGCGGTTGTCCCTCGGCGCCCTAGGCGTGGTCACCCAGGTCACCCTCCAGGTGCAGCCCCGCTACGACCTGCACCGACGGTCCTGGTGCGCCCCCATCGACTGGACCCTCGACCACCTCGCGGAGCTCCAGCACACCAACCGCAACATGGACTTCTACTGGTACCCACGCAGCGACCAAACGCAGATCCGGGTGATGAACCGAGCCGACGAGACACCCGAGCAGCAGGTCTGGGCCCTGCCCCGGGTGCCCAGGTCGGACCCGTGGGCACAGCCCCGCGAGGTCCAGGTCGGACCGACGCACCGCACCATCCCCCGGCACCGCGAGCTGCGATTCGAGGAGATCGAGTACATGCTGCCGGCGGAGGCGTTCCCGGCCTGCTTCGCCGAGGTCCGGCGGCGGATCCGGGAACAGCACCGCCGGGTGGCCGGATGGCGGGTGCTGGTGCGCAGCATCGCCGCCGACGACATCTGGCTCAGCAACGCGTACGGCCGGCCCACCACCACCATCGCCTGCCTTCAGAACACCTCGCTGCCCTACGAGGAGTACTTCCGGGACATGGAGGCGGTCTTCCGGCAGTACGGCGGCCGGCCGCACTGGGGCAAGAAACACTGGCTGACCGCCCGCCAGCTGCGCCCCCTCTATCCCCGCTGGGACGACTTCCAGGCGCTGCGGCGCCGACTCGACCCGGACGGGGTGTTCCTCAGCCCCGACCAGACCCGGCTGCTGGAGGAGCGGTGATCCCGGAAATCGGCGCGCGGACCTGGGTGGTACCCGGCGGGCACGTGCCGTTTCCCAACCACGGCCCGGAACCGGAGTTCACCGGCTTCGACCAGCTCTGCGTACTCAACGCCACCGACCGGGACGCCGAGCTCGACCTGGACATCTACTACGAGGACGCGGACCCGGTCGGGCCGTACCGGATCCTGGTCGGCGCCCGGCGCATCCGGCATGTCCGGGTCAACGATCTGATCGACCCTGCGGCGGTACGGCTGGACCGGCCCTACGGGTGCGTGCTGCGCTCGCCGGTGCCGGTGGTGGTGCAGTTCCTCCGGCAGGACACCCGGCTGCCGGGCGTTGTCGCGCTCACTGGCACGATGGCCCATCCCGCATGACAGCGGCGAAGGTTCGCGACCGTCCGCGCCGGGTATGTCCGGCCACGCGGTTCCCGGCGGACACACGGTGACGACGGCACTGCGGGTCCGGTTGCGGCACGCTGGCCGGACGGGTCGCCGCCGGTTGGAGACGTACCTCATCGTGGTCGGCGCAGGCCGGCCTGGCCGCGACCCTGGCCTGGCTGGCAGCCCGGGAGCTGCTGGGCAACCAGGATCCGACCTTCGCCCCGGCTGCAGCGGTCGGTGTGATCGCCGCCGCACTGGGCAACCGGGCCCGACGCACCGTGGAGCTGGTCGTCGGGGTGTTACTCGGCATCTTCGTCGGCGATACGCTGGTGGAAATCCTGGGTACCGGCCCGTGGCAGACGGGCGTCATCGTCTTCCTGTCGGCGGCGGTGGCTGCGGCGGCTCGCGGCACCGGTGCGCTGATGACCCAAGCCGGCGGTACCGCGGTGCTGGTCGCCACCGTCACCCCCACCTCGCCCGACCTGGAGTGGTCCCGGACCGCCAACGCGACGGTCGGGGGAGCGATCGGCCTGCTGGTGGTGCTGGTGCTCGCCCCGTTGAACCCGATGCGCACCGTACGCCGGGTCGCGGACCCGACACTGAACCTTTTCGCCCGGGAAATGACCGCCTCGGCGGAGGCGCTGGCCCGCGCTGACGCCCGCGCCGCTCAGGAGATCTTGCACCGGATGCGCGCCGCGAAGCCACAGCTGGAGCGGCTCAGCGAGGCGGTGACCGCCGCCGAGGAGGTCGTCCGGCTCTCCCCGGTGCGCTGGCGCCGCCGTCGAACGCTGGCCGCATACGGGCGGGGCTGTCGAGCACATGGACCGGGCCTTCCGCAACAGCCAGGCCATGGTGCGCCGCATCGGCACCACGCTGCCCGACGAGGAACCGGTCCCGGCCGACCTGCCCGCCGCCGTCGAACGTCTCGGCGAGGCCGTGCGGATGCTGCACCGCGAGTTCCTCGCCGCCCGCGAACCCGTGCAGACGCGCGAGCGGGTGCTGAGCGCGGTGCGGGAAGCCGACGAGGCATGCCGGCAAGACACTGGATTCTCCGGCACCCATCGTCGTGGCGCAGCTGCGCACTGTTGCCAATGACATGCTCCGCGCCACCGGGGTGTCCAGCAACGAGGCCCGGCTACATCCCGTTCGAAGCCGAAGCGGCGAACCTGTTCTTCCAGCTGGTCTCCAACCGCTACGAACGAGCCAGTCTGATCGTCACGTCCAACAAGCCCTTCGGAAGGTGGGGCGAAGTCTTCGGCGACGACGTCGTCGCCGCAGCCATGATCGACCGCCTCGTCCACCACGCCGAAGTGATCTCGATGAAGGGCGACAGCTACCGGCTCAAAGACCGCGACCTCGGCCGCGTTCCTGCAGCCACCAAGACCAACGACTGAACATCAACAACCAGCGAGGGGGCCAACATTCGGCCGGAACAGAGGGGTCAAAGTTCAGCCGGCGTTGACACGGGTCAGCCCGGCTTGGGCGCCTCAGCCGGCTTCCCGCCTGCACCGGGTCCTCTCGCGGTGGTGGTCTCTCGATGCTGCCTCGCAACGTCCGGTGTGCGGCATGACGGCGGCAGCGGATCCGGGGACCGGGCGAAAGCAGGCTTCAATCGCTGGACCCGTCGGCTTCGACCGGTCAGGGGTGCGCCGTTCACCCATCTGAGCAGGCACGGGAAGAAGTATCACGCGTGCTCGCCGAGCGAATCTGAGTACGCCGACTCATGCTCGGCCGGGTTGAGCCGCCCACGCTGGGCGGCATGACGTCTGAGGCGGTCGGCACAGGTCGGCGGGGTGGCCCGATCGTGGGATTCCTGGTCCTGGTCTGGGTCTGCGGGCTGATCGCGGCGGCCGTGTGGTGCCGGCTGGCAGCACTTCCGGTGTGCGCCGGTCACCCTCCGCCACGTCGGACAGGGTGGGGGAGTGGGGGAGTCGGGTTGCTGCCCGACCCGGTCGATGACCCCTAGGCCAGATGCTGGCTCGGCGGGTCGACAACGTGCCCGTGGTGGTCTACCGCGACGGCCGAAATCACCGTCGGCTAAGCGGTCCAGCGGCCCACGCGACCAGCGATGCCGGACGGCTGATGGCCCGGATCCGGATACGCACGTCGTCCGTGTTGGCTGGCTGCGCTCCTGCGTAATGCCGAGCTGGTGGTGCAGCCGCGGCATGCGTCCCCTAAGTGGGCGGCCCCTCAGCATTCCGGGCTTCGGTGGAGCGGTTCCTCGCATGTAGCCGGACGGCAGGCACGCAGGTCATTCCGACCGCGATTTTTAGCTCGCGTACGCCTGCATTGAAGTGATCATGGCCTGGTCGTCGAAGGTCATGGTGTCGATGACGTCTCTGGTGGGGCCTTCGGCTGGTGTGGCGCGGAAGTGGAACGCGGCGTGGTGGTCGGCGATCGCCACCATGACGAGTTCCATTGTCCGTTGCTCGGTGAGCACGCCGGCAAAGTGCTGCTCGATGGCCGTTCGGCCGGTGACTGGGGATCCGCCAGCGGGATCATGCAGGCGGGCATCCGGTGTGTAGAGGTCTGCCAGTGCGGTAGCGTCGGCGGCGCCGACGGCGGCGAGGTGAGCCTCGATGGTGGTCCTGATCTGCTCCGTGCTGGCCACGATCAACCGTCGCTTTCCGCCGAAGGACCCGCAGCCGAGGCAGGTCGCGCTTGCCGGTCGAGGACGACGCAGAGGACTCCGGTGTAGCCGGTCGTCGGATCTCCGTGCAGGTCCAGGATCATCTGCTCTCCGCCGTCGGCGAAGATGCTGTCGGTGGCGTTGGTGGTGTCGCGCTGCGGCCGGCCCCGATAGGGCGGGCGACTGAACACCTCGTCGGTGACCGTGTCGGGGAAGTAGAGCTGCGTGGTCACCGAGCGGTCGCCGAGGTGCGCGATGAGGTGGATGTGCACGGTGCGGCTGGCATACCAGCCCGGGTAGATCGTGTTGAACGCGCACATCCCGCGCTCGTCGGTGCGCTGGCTGCCCCGCAGGTACGTCTCACCGGCGGCGGTCACATCGTGCGGCACCGACTCCGAGGTGACCACCTGTCCCGGTCTCGCTTCGAATGGCTGGAAGCCGGAGTATCGGCCCACGTGGTCGGCCTGCCAGACCTCGACGAGGACGTCCGCGAGGGGGGTGGTGGCGTCCGCCGCCAGTAGGCGTAGCCCGAGGCGCAGCGGGAGACCATCGCGGTCCTCGGTGATCGCCCGACGCTCGGGATGCACAGCTCGGTGGTATGGGCCCTGCGTCTGCTCGACCAACAACCGGCAGGCGACTTCGGTCGAGGCCAGTAGTTCGACGAGGTCCTCCTCCACCGTCCCAGTATGGTCCGCCGTTCCTTGCGGCGCCCGCGGTTTGCCGGCCGCCACCCGCGTAACCGATGCTTCTACCCACGGGGGCGGTTATGGCAGACGAGACACCTGACTACTTCGAGCCGGAGGGCGGGGCGGTGCTCACGCACTTGCTGATAGTCCGGGACATCGATCGGCCCCGCGAGTTCTATCGCGGGTGACCGTCCCCTGCTTTTGCGAAGATCAACCGCGTTAGCTGCACCCACGCCGGTTCGGAGTCACCGAGGTTGGCGGCGTCCGCACTCATTTGCCGCTGACAAGGCGCGGCGTCCCTGAGCACACGACACCCGGGCGTACCTACCGTCGGGTCGCTCGCCGCGTAGCAGCGTTACCCCGCGCCTATCGATGCCGCGTTCGGCGGGGGCGGCAGGCGGGAAGGGCGTCGGGCAGTATCGGCGCATGTCGTCTCCCGAGCTGCTGCGAATACGAGATCTCGTGCCGGATTTTCCGGCGTACGCCGATTAGCGCGGGGCGTTAGACCGTGCGGGTTGACCGGAGCTTTGGCGGTCTCGCTACCTTGACCGTCACCCGCGGATCTTCAGTGAGCTGGACGGGGAGGGGGTGGTCACGTCCTGACGACCTCGCCGCGATTTCTGGGCCGGCTGCACGAGGACACCGCTGACCTCATGGCCCGCTCCGCAGCGCTGCGCGCGCTCCTGCCGAGTCGGGTCGCGGCGGTCGCGGGGGAGGGCGGCCCGGTTGACTGCATCGTGCTGGTGGGATGCAGCGGGCCAATGGCTGGGCCGAGAGCGCGACGGAGTCACCGACGGGATCGGTGACGACTGTGAACTGATCGAACATGGGTCACCTCGACGCTATGGGGAACGGGGGTCAGCGGTGACGGTGTATCCCGCCGTCAGGACGGGGTTCTCTGGTGCAGCAACTCGTCGACGCCTCGTCCGCGGATCGAGGCGTCGAGGACTGTCGCCGCCGGCGCGGGTCACCGAGGCGGCGACCTGCATCAGGCAGCCGGGGTTGGCGGTGACGAGCAGCCGCGCCCCGGTGGCCAGTACGGTGCGGGCCTTGCGGTCGCCGAGTTCGGCGGCCGGCCCGGGGTGGAGGATGTTCCAGATGCCCGCCGAGCCGCAGCAGATCTCCGGATCGGCGATCTCCCGCAGCTCCAGGCCGGGGATGTCGCGCAGCAGCCGGCGGGGCTGCGCGCTTTCTGGCTAAGCACGATGGTGGCGCGGTGGTAACCGTCTCTGCAGCGGGTTGCGGCTGCGCGCCGTGTCGGGTTCAGCCGCCATTCATCGGGTCATCGGCACGTTCGGACCTAGCCAGCATCTCCGCCCTCATCTGCCGGGTCTGGTTGACCTGTGGCAGGTACGCCGGCTCGATAGCCGCCGCCTCCCGGTAGTCGTCGACTGATGCGTCGACGTCGACGAGCGCCTCGCCGTAGCGGCCGAGAGCGGCGAGGCTTTCGGCTCGATAGCGCCGTGCACTAGCCAGGTATGCCTTGTGCTCGTGGTCGACCGCCGCCAGTGGGATCCGGACGGCGAGGGCCTCCGCCCAGGCGGTCACCGCCTCGGCGTGCCGGCCGGCCAGGTGGAATGCGATCGCCTGGTCGTGCAGTGCCTTGACCAACTCCGGCCGGTCCGCCGCCATGTCCTGCCACAGCGCAATCGCTTCGGCTCGAGCGGCGATCTCCTCGTCGTGACGGCTCTGTCGACACAGGCAGTACGACGATGCCGACAGGCTGCTGGCGAGCCACTCCCCGCATGCGGGGTCGAGGTTTCGCAGCTTTCGGCTCGCGGCGACTGCCATCCGGTAGGCGGCGGTGGACCTCTGGGTTTGCCCGGACCGTTCCAGCCCGCGGCCTAGGTTAAGCGCGGCATCGACGAGCGACGGGCTGTACCGACGCGGAAACAGCCGTGTCCCGACGCGCAGTAGCGCGGTCCGGATCCGCAACACGATCACCGGCACATCATTTCCGCTGTGATGTACCCGGTCAACCGGCTCGACGAGGCTGAGGCTAGTAGAGCCTTCAGAAGCGGGGCGACTGCCGTTCATCCGGTTCTGCCTGCCAGCTCCATCCGAACGTGCCGCATCCTTAGAAAGCCAGCGAACGCTGTGATGCGCGACCGACTCCAATGAACACAGCCGGCATGACACCGAGGGCAGGGGACCACAGGAGCCACAACCGCTGACACCCGACGCGGCAGCGACTCCTCGGTGCTGTCCCGCAACGACCGGTGCGCCGGGCGTCGATACGACGGCTGCAGCGGAGCCGGGCGCCGGGCAACAACCGCCTTCAACCGCTGAATCCCATCAACGGCGACCCCGGGCATCAGGCACCCACCGTCGCGCCCGGTCGGTCGCGGTAACCGTCGGCCTGCAACGCGAACAGCCGGGCGTACGTGCCGTGCAGATTGATCAGCTCGTCGTGGCTGCCGGCCTCGACGACCCGGCCCGCGTCTAAGACCACGATGCGGTCGGCGTCGCGGAGCGTGCTCGCCGGTGCGAGATCAGCAGGCTGGTACCGCCGCGACGGTACGTGCGCAGGGGTGTGCACGCTGTGTTCGGCCTGCGCGTCGAGACCCGAACTGGGCTCGTCAAGAATGAGCAGGTCGGCCTCGGTACGCATCACCGAACGGGCCAGCGCCACCCGCTGCCACTGGCCGCCGGACAGGGCGGTGCCCGGTGCTCGGTGATGTCGGTTACCCACAGCAGGTTCGGCGCCGATCGGGTGAAGTCGCGGTTGACCAGGTCGCTGGCCGTGGGGTCTGGTGCTTCGGCCGGGGCCGGCGACTACCAGGCAGACCGCGGATGCCGGCACGGCGCATCAGCATCTCCACCGCGTGATAGCCCACGACAAGGCCGCGGTTCGGCGCGCACTCGCCGGGAACCGTATGTGCCGCGCGACGCCAGATGCACCGCGCGTATCTGCTCGGTCAGCCAAGCGTGGCGCAGCGCCCGCTGCGAGAGCGGTCGGTAGCGCCAGGCGTAGTACCCGGACGCTGAGACGTCGAGTACGCGGCAGCAGACATCGACGGGCAACCCCTCAGCGGCCATCCGTTGGATGACCGCGTACCGGTCTTTTGAGGGCACCACCCCCTTGAGCAGTTCGGCCGCGCGGCGATGCGCCGCCAGCTCGGTCTCCAGCTCGGTGATACGCCGTCGAGCCGCGACCAGCTCTGCCTGGTCGGTGGAGGTGACACCTGGAACCTGGCCGGTGTCGATCAGGTCTTGGCGGCGCCAGTTGTAGATCGTCTGATCGCTGACCTCCAAGTCCCGGACCAACTCCGCGACCGATCGGCCGGCCTTGAGCAGATTGAGGACCTTGCGACGAAACTCGGGCGGATATCTTCTCGGCACGTCTCTCCTCAACGAGCGACGAGCCTGACGAGTCAACCAACCCGACTCCACCGAACCCGGGGAACATCATTGTCTCCATCAAACCCGGTGCGGGACAGTGCCGCTGAGCGGTGTGGTGGTGGAAGCCGAGGCCTGGGCGACGATCGGCGCTGAAGCCATCGCCCACGCCGGCGATTGTGACTGGGCTCGATAGTTGGCCGGATGGCAGCTCGTGATTCTCACCTTTTCGCAGCGGCTGGGCGCGGTGGTTGACCGGCCGAAGCAGGGCTGGTTGGCCGATTGGGATCTTTCGTGCAGCCCCGCCACCGTTCCGGGGGCGGGCCCCGTGGGTTTGAATGCCACGTGGCGGGGTATGGGCGGCCATGCGCACGGCACTGATGAACAAGCTGGAGCGGGCGTCCGCGCTGGATCCGGTGGGGGACCGGCTACAGCCCAAGGTTTGGTCCCTGCTGCGGCCGCAGCGGGTCAAGGATGCGCTGCACGGGGTGTGGCTGGGCCATCCGCTGCACCCGGCGCTGGTGCAGATTCCGATTGGCGCGTGGATGAGCAGCGTGATCCTCGACCTGATGCCGGGGCGGCGGACGCGAGGACAGGAGCGAGCCGCCACGGCCCTGGTCGCGGTCGGCACGGCAAGCGCCCTGCCCGCCGCGCTGACCGGCATCAACGACTGGTCATGGCTGTGGCAGGAGGAACGGCGGGTCGGCCTGGTGCACGCTGCAACGAACACCTTGGCCATCGCCCTTTACGCGGGGTCGCTCGCCGCCCGGTTGGGAGGGCGGCACCAGCTCGGCCGTACGCTCGGATTGCTCGGCCTGACAGCGGTGAGCGCGGGCGGCTACATCGGTGGCCACCTCGTCTACAAACAGACCGCACAGGTCAACCAGGGCGCCCCGGACATGCACCGGGTCGAGTACGGGTGGCGTCGGGTGGCCGAGGTCGACTCGCTGCCGCAAGGCCAGATGCTGGCCCGGCGGGTGGACAACGTGCCCGTGGTGGTCTACCGCGACGGCAGCGCCATCACCGTCATGCTCGCTCGCTGCGCCCACCAGAGCGGGCCGCTCGACCAGGGGAAGGTGATCCAGGTCGATGGGCAGGCCTGCGTCGTCTGCCCCTGGCACGGCAGCACCTTTCAACTGAAGGATGGAGAGGTCGTGCACGGCCCGTCCAGCACCGACCAGCAGGTGCTGGCCACCCGGATCACCAACGGCGTGCTGGAGGCCGCCCTGCCCTGAGCACAGGAAGGTCCGTGTGCCCAGCTTTTTCCGCTCGGGTGATCGTCACCCACTTCCTCAACATCTGGCCGTGCTGGACGGGGCGGCGCGCGGGAACCCGGCGGTGAACGGCAGGGTGAGCAGGAAGGCGAAGAGGATCTGCACGCCCGTCTGTGCGACGCGCAGCTCCTTCAACTCGTCGGCGAAGTTGCGCTCCAGGCGCTGCTTCTCGGACTCCCTGGCCATGACACTCCACCGTCCCGTCCGGCTCGGCCGCCCAGGGCGGGATCGGTACCCGATGGTAGAACAACGCGGGCCGGCGCGTCAGTGTTCGAGGGTTGCCGGTTCCCCAAGTCGCGAGAGTCGCGGGAGTCGGGGTCCCCGTTCGCGCCCGCATCTGCGGTGCGGCGGGACGTTAGGTGCCGCCACAAACAGGTATAGGGGGCATGGCGACGGCTGGTGGCACGGGGACGGTGGCGGGCGGGGGTCGGCCGGGCGGGCCGCCGAACATTCTGTTCATCCTGGCCGACGACCTGGGGTGGGCGGATCTGGGTGAGTCGGAGAATACTGGACGCCGCCGGAGCCGCGGCGGCGTGAAGCGATGTTTGCCGTAGACACCACCAGGGGTGCCGCGGAGCCGCACTGCGGCGAGGGCCTGGTCCAAGCCAGGCCGGGCCCGGAATACGGCCGGTCGAGGTCGATCCGTTCGGTCGGCACGCCAGGGCGATTGCGTGCTCGCGGTTCAGGCTTCTGAGCTGAGGCTTTGCAGGGCTACGGCTCGCCCCAGCAGATCAGGGGCAGCAGGATCGTACGTCGCCTGCGTGGCGTGGTCTTCCTAGGTGCCGGTCGGAGGGCGGGGGTTATCGGTGCTGGCGGGTTGTCTCTTGGTGGAACGCGGCGTCGGCGGCGTCGGCGAGGTGTCCTGCTAGGACGCGTAGGGATCGTAGCTGGGGTCCGGCCGCCGGGTAGCCGGTGGCCTTGAGTACGCAGGCGGTGCGCATCGCGATTTCCCCGGTCAGTCTGGCCAGTTCCAGCCCGGGCGGCGGTGCGGGCATGATCGGCTCGGTGAGTTGGCGTATCTGCCACGCCACCGACTCCAACTCCTCTCCCAGCACCCGCGGGCATGGTGGCGTCTGCTGCTGTTGCCGGCAGCTCAGGTTCCCTGCTTCGGCCTCATCGCTTGGTCCCCACATCGGAAACACCCGAACCCGCCACCTGACCGCCGCCGCGGTGGACTGCCATTGCCCTGCAATGGCCTCGGCGACCCGACCGGCGCTGGAAGTGTCAACGCCGCTGAGGTCCCAGCCGGCGTTACTGTCTCCGCGCCGCGTGGCCACCTGGCCGCCGTGGACGTCGTACTCCACCACCGTGTACTCGAAGTCCATGGTTAGCCGCCTTCCGTGTCCTTGAGCCCTGCTATCTCGACATGCGTGAGCACATGCGCGGCCTGAAGCTCCTTCAGGGCCTCATCGACGGCGGCCTCGCCCTCTGACCGCACAAGTTCTCGGATTGGCCGCCCGCACAGCAGGCTCAACGGCACCGATAGCTTGACCCCCGGGTGGAGGGCCCGCTACATATCGGATGCGGCGGGATACGTCTGCAAGAAGACGAGCAAACCCAACGCCGCAACCCAAGACCGTAATCGCGCACCAAGCCACGTGGAACACACACAACCCGAACATCACTACTCGCCGTCATGTCACCCGCCCGGCCTCTCCAGCAGCCCCAACCGACGCAAGGCTGTTCCGTGGGTGGTCCTTACTTGGCCTCGGCCGGTCGCTTACCCGTCTGGCGGCAAACTCATCGGGTATTGGCTCGACGCGAGTGATTCACAACCACCTGGCCGTTCCTGCCGGCAGCCTCGAGAGGCGTTCACGAGTGGCCATGCCATTTCATCTTGTCTGAGAGCGTGTTTGACATGGGGTTGATCAGGTCCAGTCGAAGGTGATACTACGAGGACGTCGATCCCGTGGGACCGTACCGGCTCCTGGTCGGCGCCCGGCGGATCCGGCACATCCGGGTCAACGACCTGATCGATCACGAGGCGGTCCGCGTCGATCGACCGTACGGATGCGTGCTGCGTTCGCCGGTGCCGGTGGTCGTGCAGTTCCTTCGCCAGGACACTCGGCTGCCGGGCGCGGTCACGCTGACCGGCACGATGGCGTTCCTCGCCTAGGGCGCGTTTCATAAATCGGGGTGCGCCGGGTGAGGTCACGGCGTGGCGGTGATCGATACTGAAGAGGTCTCCGGTACTTGGTACGACGACCAAGAAGCACCATGCACCGGAGACCTCGTGGCCACCCTAGCGGTGACGAGGCGGCACGACCTGACCGATGCGCAATGGGCGGCCCTCGCCCCGCTGCTGCCTGCGCGCTCGACCAGAGGACGTCCGCCGAAATGGACAAGACGGCAGCTCATCGACGGAATCCGTTGGCGGATCCGGATCGGATCGCCATGGCGAGACGTCCCGGCCGAGTACGCGCCCTGGCCCACCATCTACGGCCTGTTCCGCCGCTGGCAACGTGACGGCACCTGGGAGCGAATCCTGGCCGCGTTGCAGGCCGTGGCGGACGCGGCCGGCCGCATCGACTGGGACGTCAGCATCGACTCGACGACCAGCCGCGCCCATCAGCACGCCGCCGGCGCCCGCCACGACGGGCACCTGCAGAAAGAACCACCCGGCGGCGTGCACGACGAACCCGCCGATCACGCCCTGGGTCGCTCCCGCGGCGGGCTGACCACCAAGACCCACCTCGCCTGCGAGCAAGGCCAGAAAGTCCTGGCCCTGACCCTGACCGCAGGCCAACGCGGGGACAGCCCACAGTTCATCCCCGTCCTGCGCAAGATCCGCGTCGCCCGGATCGGCGGTGGGCATCCCCGCACCCGCCCGGACCTGGTCCTCGCCGACAAGGCCTACACCTCGAAGGGCAACCGGGCCCATCTACGTTCCCGCGGTATCAAGGCCTGCATCCCGAGCAAAACCGACCAGGACGCCCACCGCAAAGCCCGAGGATCAAAGGGTGGCCGCCCGCCCGGGTTCGACCCGGTCAACTACCGGCAACGCCACGCCGTCGAGTGCGGCATCAACCGCCTCAAACGCCACCGCGGCGTCGCCACCCGTTACGACAAGTTGGCCGTCCGCTTCCAGGCCGTCCTGACCATCGCCATCATCAACGAGTGGCTCTGACTGGATTATGAAACGCGCCCTAACCGCGTGTGACGAACGTGAATCCGGGTAGCCGCCCCCATGTTCGCCCGCGTCGCGCCAGCGGAAAGCCCCGGCTCACCGGTCGGTCGGCTGCGGAGCCGGCTGGCCAAAGCCAGCCGGGCCGCGTACCGGCGGTTCCGGACGTACCTGATTATCGGCGTCCAGGCCGGTCTCGCGGCAGCGCTCGCCTGGGTGATCGCCCATCAGCTGCTGCGCATCGAGGAGCCCACGTTCGCTCCGGGTGCCGCGGTGGCGGTGATCGGTGCGTCGCTGGCCAGACGGGCGCTGCGCACCGTCGAGCTGCTCCTGGGCATCGGGGTCGGCATCGCCGCCGGTGACTTGCTGATCGCCCTGATCGGCACCGGGGCGTGGCAAACCGGGATCATCGTCTTCCTGGCAGTCACCGGCGCGGCTGCCGCTCGGGGTACCGGCCTGCTGATGACGCAGGCCGGCGCCACCGCGGTACTGGTGGCGACGCTCACCCCGGCCAACCCCGACTTGGAGCTGCCCCGGGCGATCAACGCCCTGGTCGGCGGCCTGGTCGGGCTCGTCGTGATGCTGGTCCTGGCGCCGCTCAACCCGTTACGCACCATACGTCGGGTCGCCGGCTCCGCCTTGGACCTATTCGCCCGCCAGATGACCGCCTGCGCAGAGGCCCTCGCCAATGGTGACGCCAGCCAGGCGGAAGCGGTGCTGGACCAGATGCGCAACTCGGAGTCGAAGCTGATCCAGCTCAGGGAGGCGGTGTCCGCCGCCGACGAGGTGGCCCAGTTCTCCCCGCTACGGTGGCGCCGGCGTCGGGCGGTAAGCGCCTACCGGGATGGCGTCAAGCACATGGAGCGGGCGTACCGCAACAGCCGGACTCTGGCCCGCCGCGCTGGCACAGCCCTACGCGACGCTGAACCGGTGCCACCGGACTTACCCGCCGCCATCGAAGAGTACGGCGCGTCGGTGCGGCTGTTGCACCGAGAGTTCCTGGCCGGCGAGGAACCGGTCCAGGCCCGCGATCGGGCGCTGTCGGCAGTGCGGCTCGCCGGGGAGGCGTGCCGGCAGGAGATCCGCTTCTCCGGAACGATCGTGGTCTCCCAGCTGCGTACCGTCACCAACGACCTGCTGCGAGCCACCGGGGTGCGGCGCGACAAGGCACGCCACCTGGTCCGCCGTGCCGCCGCCGGCCACTGAACGCTCCCACCCGACCGTCGGCCAGCCACGCCGCCCACCAGGTCGGCCTACTTACCAGTCTCGCAGCAGGTCCGCCCACGATCCGGTCGATTCGCGGTAGCCGTCGGCCAGGGCGACTAGCTCCTTGGTGACCGTCGGCGCGAACCCCGACCATCACGAGCAGGCAGAGTCTGTCCTCGCCGAGACGCACATTGACGTGGATGCCATCGGCCCAAACCATACAAGTAGTCAACCCGCGACAGGTCCCGCTTGCATCAGGTGCGGTAATCGTCGGTCCTGGCATCGGCGGTGGATCCGCAGGTAGTGGCCGGCTCGGCCGAGGAGGAGAACGCCGCGTTGCGGCGGCGGGTGCGACAGTTGGAGAAGGCACGGGACATTCTGCCAAAGGCAGCCCGGGTATTTCGCCGGGGAGACGCGGTTGTGTCAGATCATTGGGTCGCTCGAGCTTCTACTACTGGCGGTCGACTGCCACGATGCGGAAGGCCGCCGAGGTGCCCCTCGCGGGGTCGGATCGGGCGGTGCACACGGCGCAGGGCGGCATCTATGGGGCGCCGGCACTCCAATGTCCCGCACCGCCGGTCTGGCTGATCCATGACCACAACCACCGGTGGATGACCCGACCTGCCGGTCCGATGGTCGAATATCGGGCGAGATTGGCGTTGCCCACCGGCGACCTCGGTCGGGCCGTCGCTCGCTGCGGGGCACCAAGGAGGCCACAGAGGCCGTGACCATCGATCACCTCATCGGCAAGCGCCTCGGCAAGGGCATCTGGATCCGACCGCCTCCCCTCGGCGCGGGCATGACGGACGATCCGGAGCAGGCGGCCATCGGGTTTCGAGGCACTGATGACGGGCAAGGACGACGGTGTGGTCGGCTCGCTAAAGAACGAGGTGATGGCCGACATCGCCGAGGTGAGGTCGTAGACGGAGAAGCACAGATGCATCGCAGGATGGGCCCGGGGAGCTGGCGCGGAACCACCGATACCGGCCCGGGGCAGGAGAGGATAGCGGCGATGAACCAGCCGGTGGACAACACGACAGCATATGGGCACGATCAGGACCGTCAGCCGCCGAAGAGTCGCACAACCGCGCAGCGGACGGCGGACCGGAACCCCGACGACTACGGCCCGGACGCCGAGGACGGCACCGACGTCAACCCGGATTCGGGAGTCGAGTTCGGCGAGGTCGACAGCACCCCTGACACCCGACCTCGCTGACTGTCGGCTCTGTGTCAACCCACTCAGGCCTACCGAGAGTTCAGCTTCCCGCAACCTCAAATAGGTGACACTGTCAACAACAGGACTGACTTGATCTTTAACCTGTGCGGCGTGGTCGGGGATTGACGGTCTTCGCCTTCTTTGTAGCCGGTGTCTTGGCGTTGGTGGTGGTCGCGATGTGGACGTCGTAACGCGCGGCGGGGTGAGTGTTGCGGCGTCCGGGTGGCCGCCCTGGTCCTGGCCGGGAGGGTTTGGGTGCACTGGCCGGGCAGGTCAGAGGCTGTCGCACAGCTTCCGATCTTCAACTGTCAAGAGGTCCTCTGCCTGGCATCGGCCGGTGTCCCGTCAGGTCAGACGGCGGGCCGTTCGAACAGGAATTCCGTACCGTCGACCTCGTCCCACTGCTCACCGACGTGTTCGAAATCGAAGCCCGCGATGGTGGCGAGCGAGGCGGCGTTCTGCGGGCTGATGCTCGCCCGCACCGTCGACACGTCCGGCTCGCCCGCCGCGCGCCGCAGCAGCTCCCGCACCATCGCCCGAGCGTAGCCTCGACGGCGGCAGTCCGGGTCCACCCCGTAGCTGAGCTCTACCATCCCGGCGCTGTCCGGCGGTCCGTGGTAGCCGCCCACCCCGACCACCGTCTCGTCGGGGACGGCGACCGCGGCGCAGGCCACCCAGTCGGCGGCACGCCGATCAGCGGCGATCTGGTCCAGGCGCATCTGCCACAGCCACGTGATGTCGTCGGAGACGAACCAGTCGGTGAGGGGGACGCCGGTCGCGGCGCGGGCGGCGGCCAGTTCTCCGTTCAGGAGGGCTTGCAGCACGACGGGGGGAGAGGGACGAAACGTACGGACGGTTCGGGGGTGGTGGACATCGCTGAATGATCACACACCGAACCCTCGGTCCACTGTCCTTTCGCCGTGACGGGCCGGTCAACCCCGGAGCCGGACGTCGGGCGCGGCCGGTTCAGCCGCGTCGGGCGAGCGAGCGAGCGTCGATCTTTCCGTGCGGGGTGAGCGGCATGGCATCGACAACGATGAACTGTTTGGGAACCTGTTGGGCTCGTAAATTCGGTTCGGTGGCTGTGACGTGCGGCTTTGTGCGAGGTCAGTCCAATCAGGGCGGCGACGATCCAAGGTATGGCAGCCTCGCTGGTGTACGTGCTCCTGCGTCAGGTCCTGCAGATGCTGACCCAGCTCGCCCGGGACGGCGGCGCGAAGGACGTCGAACTCCTGGTCTTACGGCATCAGGTGGCGGTGCTGCGCCGGCAGGTGCACCGACCCGATCTCCAGCCCGCGGACCGGGTGGTGTTGGCGGCGTTATCGCGGCTACTGCCTCGGCAACACTGGGCGGCGTTCTTCGTCACCCCGGCGACCCTGCTGCGCTGGCATCGACAGCTGATCGCACGACATTGGACCTACCCACACGCGCGACCCGGCCGGCCACCCGTAGACCGCGAGATCCGGGAACTGGTCCTGCGCCTGGCCGCGGAGAACCCGACCTGGGGGCATCGCCGGGTGCAGGGTGAGCTGGCTCGTCTGGGCTACCGGCTCGTGGCCAGCACGGTATGGAAGCAAGCACGGAACCTGCTCATGAGCCTCGACCAGCGCGCCGACGGGATCCGGTTCCTGCTCCGCGATCGCGACACGAAGTTCACCGCCGCCTTCGACACGGTCTTCACCGCATCGGACATCGACGTGATTCGAATACCGCCACAAACGCCGAGGGCGAACGCCTACGCGGAACGGTGGGTCGGCACGGTGCGGCGTGAGTGCACTGACCGGATGCTCATCGCCGGCGAACGGCACCTGTCGAGCGTCCTGACCGAGTACATCAAGCATTACAACGGCCACCGGCCACACCGATCACTCGGCCAGCGACCACCGAACCCGCCACCGCAGGTCGTTGACCTCAGCAGTGCTCGCGTCCAACGACGCCCGATCCTGGGCGGATTGATCAACGAATACTCGCACGCAGCGTAGGCCGAATCTGATTTACGAGCCCGACAGGCTGGTGCCACTGCCGGTGCTCGCCGGGCTTCGCCCCAAGTTTTCCCGAGGCCGCCGCCTCGGCGGACCCGAGCCGGGTTCAACACGCCGATCCGACAAGCAACGGCGCCGGCCGACATGCTTGCCAAACCACGCCGAACCAATATAATCAATCGCACCAAGGCGAGAGATTGACCGGAGGAGCGATGGCGGAGATCAGCGTGGCCCTGGCCGCGAGTCATGCACCCGGCCTGACGGGCTGGTTCGGGAAGGCGCCCGAGGAGGATCGAAGGACAGTGCGCGCCGCCTACGGCGCCATCCGCGACGCCATCGTCAACTCCCGGACTGACGTGCTGCTCATCATCGGCAACGACCACGTGGCGAATGCGCGGGTCAGTGACTATGCCGACTTCAGCTTCGGTATCGCCGACCGGCACACGGGTCCTGACGAATGGTTCAAACCCTGGCTGCGTGTCGACGACTACGACCTGCCTGGGGCGCCCGAGGTTGGTCGGACGCTCCATGACAGTGTCCAAGCCACCGGCTTGCGGACCAGGGCCGTCCGGGACAACCTTCGGTTCGACGACAACATTTCCGTCCCGGTCGCGATGGCTGACCTGACGTCGACCTCCGTGGCGCTGGTTCCGGTGCTGCAGAACTGCACCGTTCCGCCCGTGCCGAAAGAGCGCGCCTGCTACGCGTTCGGCGAGGCGCTGGGCGCGGCCATCCGGACGCAGTTGCCGGGGGATCTGCGCGTCGGACTCCTCGGTTCCGGAGGTTTGAGCCACGAGCCGGGTGGCCCTCGCTATCTGGAAATCGACGAAAAGTTCGACCGGTGGTGGCTCGATCTCCTTGTCGAGGGGGACCACTCCAGGATTCTGGCGGAGGCGACCTTCGAGCGCATGGAGGAAGCCGGGTCCGGCGGCACCGCCGAACTGCTGTCCTGGCTTGTCGTCATGGGAGCCATTGGGCAACGTCCCTGCACGTCTCTGGGGTACGTCGCCGTTGAGGAGTGGCGCTGCGGCGTCGGTGCAGTCCAGTGGCAGTTGTAACAGCAGCGCCGCTTCGACGGAAAGGATGACTTCATGGGGCTTGAGCACTTCAACCCGCTCCTACGCGCCAATGACCTCGTACAGGATCTCAAGTGGGACGACGAGTTGCGGGCCCGCTTCGAGACATCCGAGGAAGAGGTGCTGTCGTCGTACCCGATCACTGAGGACGAGCGGGAGGCGATTAGAGGCCGAGATTTCCGTCGGTTGTACGAGCTTGGCCTGCATCCTTACCTGCTTTCCCAGCTGGCACGGTTGATCTACGGAACAGGCGAGAAGGCCGGTACATCGGCCGCTGCGACCGCCTTGATCCAGTCCTTGCTCGGTGATGACTACGAGAGATACATGGCTGCTCGTGAGTGAAGAAGACCAGCGGGGTGGGACCATGCAGCGGACGCCGATCATCGACGTGCACACCCACGCCCTGCCGATGCCGTTACTTCGCGACCTGGAGGCGTTAGGGCATGCCGACCTTTCCGGCCTCGCCAATCGGGTGCTGAGGCTGGACTCCGCCATCAGCGGTCTGGCGCCCGGTGCGCCCATTCCGCTGCCGGCAGAGCAGTACGACCTCGCCACGAGGCTGGCGTCGGTGACCGCAGCGGGCGTGGATTACCAGGCGGTCTCGCCCCCGCCCTTCACTTTCGCGTCCGAATCGACCGATGAGCGGCTCGTGATGGACATTACGCGACGGACGAACGACGCGGTGGCGGAGTTCGTCGCCGGGTCCGGCGGGCGCTTAGTGGGACTGGCAGCGCTGCCGGTGGGCTTTCCGGGTGCTGTCCAGGAACTTGCCCGCTGCCTGGATGAGTTGGGGTTCGTCGGGGCGACAATGGGCACCTTTGGTGGCGGTCGGGAGCTTGACGACCCACTGAACGAGGAACTGTGGAGTTCCCTCGCCTTCCGTCGGTGTTTCGTGCTGCTGCACCCCAGCCGGGCCTCGTCGCCCACCAGACTCGCGGATTACCATTTGCTGCAGCTTCTCGGATATCCGGCCGAGACCGCTCTCGCGACGGCCCGGCTCGTCTTCGGCGGGGTGTTGGACCGGAATGACCTCATCCTCTGCCTGGCCCACGGCGGCGGCTGTCTGCCCGGCATTGGGGCTCGACTCGACCTGGGCTGGCACCGCAAGGCGGTGTCGCGGGTCATCCCATATCCGCCGACGCACTACCTGCGCCGCCTGCGTTACGACACCGCGGTGTTCGACGCGAGCGTCCTGGCTCGACTCGTGGAAGACGTGACGCCCGCCAACGTGCTGTTGGGCACCGACGCTCCATACGACCTGGCTGACCGCCAACCCTTGGCGACTGTGCGGACGCTCAAGATCGACACGTCCGAGCAGGACGCCATCCTGGGAGGTAATGCAGCCTCCCTGTTGCAGGGCATGTTCCGGGCGACGCATGGCGGTACGGCGGCCAGCGATACGTTGTCATACATCACTACGTCTCGACGGTCGTGAGTAGTGCCTACATCGTTACGTCGTACCGGCAACAAAGCTGTTGCCGGTACGTCGACTAAAGGTCGTGAAGGTGCACAGTGAACATGATCGAGATCCCTAGGTCATCTCGGGCGGACGCGGTCGCCAATAGCATCGAGGAGCAAATCTCCACGCAGGGCTTGCCACCCGGGCACCGCCTCGGCACCAAGGAGAGTCTGCGTCGCGAGTATGACGTAGCGGTCGCGACGTTCAACGAGGCAGTTCGACTGCTGAGCGCGCGGGGGACGATTGCCGTTCGTCCCGGTGTCAACGGAGGCATCTTCGTCGCTTCCCCAACGGCGCTGGTTCGGCTCGGGCGAAAAATGCTCGAACTCAGCGGCGAGTCAGTGTCGGTGGCCGACTGTCTGATGATGCGCGACGCGCTCGACCCGTTGGTGGTGCGGGAGGCGACGCGGCATCGCAACGCTCAGGACGTTCGCGAGCTGCGCAACATCGTGCGGGAGATGGCAGCTGCCGACCTGGCCATCGCGGAGTACCTGAGGATTAACTGGGCGCTGCATCGGCGGATGGCCGAGATCACGCCGAACCAGATTCTCCGGCACACGTACCTGTCTCTCCTGGCGTTCGTCGAGAGCCGGCTGCAGGGGGTGACGGCCGACGAGCCGGCCCGTGGGTCCACCGATGGTCCGCAGGTTCACGAAGAACTGGTGGAAGCCATCGCCAGCGGCGACGTTGAGCGGGCCGATCGCGCCGCAAGTCGCCATACGACGTTGACCGCGAGCTGACGAAAGCACTAGGTGAGCAGCATGGTAGGCACCGACACCGACCCGACCGGCGTTGCGTTGGTGGTCGTCGATGTACAGAACGACTATTGCCACCCGGATGGCGTGTTCGCCAGCGCCGGATTGCGGGTCGAGGAGCCGCAGCAGCTGGTCGAGCAGATCAATGTGTTGGTTCACGCGGCGCGTGCGGCGGGGCGACCGGTCATCTGGGTACGGATGGAGTGGCCCGACGATGCAAGCGTGGGGCTGCTCGCCGAGCGCAGCCCTTTCCTGCGGACGCAGGGGCTTCGCGAGGGCACGTGGGGCAGCGAACTGCTCGACGGGCTCGACCATGAACCGGGCGACCCAGTCGTGGTCAAGCCGCGGTTCAGTGCCTTCCACCAAACGATCCTGCAGGACGTTCTCCGGCAGCTGGCGGTGGGCACCATCGTCGTGGCGGGAGTGCGCACGGACTTCTGTATCGAGTCGACAGTGCGGGACGCGTTCTTCCGGGACCTGCGGGTGGTCGTGGCCGAGGAAGCCGTCGCCGGGTACTTCAACGAGCTGCACCGTAACAGCCTGCGCGTGATGGGCACGGTGTTCGCCCAGGTGGTCCAGTTGGCTGTGGCGGCCGACGTGCTGGCTGGCGGCCCACTCGACACGGCGCCGGCCGCGAAGGCCCCGTCATGAACGCGAGGGTCCACACCAGAACTAAGCAACCAGGAGGATACGCCGTGCGCGAGGTAGACCGAGCGACGGCCGCCGATCTGCTGGTCGAGGCCCGTCGGCTGCATCAGCCTATTAATTCGCTCACCGAACGGTTCCCCGACCTGACCGTCGAGGACGCATACGAGATCCAGGCGCGGCAAAGCCAGCAGCGGCTGGACTCCGGGCGGGTGATCAAGGGCCGGAAGGTGGGACTCACCTCCGCCGCGATGCAACGTCAGTTGGGTGTGAACTCGCCGGACTTCGGCGTGCTGTTCGACGACATGTTCTTCCCCGAACACGAACCCATCGCGCCCGCGCTGTTCCTTCAGCCGCGTATCGAGCCGGAGGTGGCGTTCGTCCTCAAGCGGGACCTCCAAGGCCCCGGGATCACCGTGGCCGACGCGATCCGAGCGGTCGATTTCGTGTTGCCGGCCCTGGAGATCATCGACAGCCGGATCGCCGACTGGCGAATCACCATCGCCGACACCATCGCTGACAACGCCTCCTCCGGCGGGGTCGTGCTGGGTGGCTCGCCCGCCCGGTTGGCCGACGTGGACCTCCGTCTGATGGGCGGCAACTTGTTCGGCAACGGCGACCTCGTCGCCACCGGCGCCGGCGGCGCTGTGCTGGGCTCACCCCTGCTGTCCCTGGTCTGGTTGGCCAACACCCTCGGCGATCGGAACGCGGGGCTGCGCGCGGGCGATGTCGTGTTGCCCGGATCGATCACCAGCGCCCAGCCGGTCCGACCCGGTGACACTTGGTCCGCGCACTTCGCCGGGCTGGGCTCAGTCACCACGTGCTTCGCGAAGGAGGCGAGATGACCAGGCCCATCGCGGCCATCGTCGGTCCCGGGAACATCGGCACCGATCTGCTGATCAAGTTGCAGCGCAGCCCGCACCTCGACGTGCGGTACATGGTGGGGGTGGACCCGAACTCCGACGGTCTGGCCAAGGCAAGGGCCCGCGGCGTGGAGACCTCGGCCGAAGGCGTTGACTGGCTGCTCGCCAGGCCGGAGCCGGCACAGTTGGTCTTCGAGGCCACCAGCGCCAAGGCGCACCTGGCGAACGCCCCGCGCTACGCGGAGGCCGGCATCCAGGCGGTGGACCTGACACCTGCCATGGTAGGGCCGCTGGTGTGTCCGGTGGTGAACCTGCACGAGCACTTGGCCGCGCCGAACGTGAACATGGTGACCTGCGGGGGGCAGGCGACCATCCCGATGGTTGCCGCGGTGGCCTCGGTGACGCCGGTTCCGTACGCCGAGATCGTGGCGTCGATCGCGTCCCGTTCGGCCGGTCCCGGCACCCGCGCCAACATTGATGAGTTTACCGAGACGACCTCGCTGGCGTTGCGCGAGGTCGCCGGTGCCGGGCGAGGCAAGGCCGTGATCATCCTGAATCCGGTCGAGCCGCCGATGATCATGCGGGACACCGTTTTCTGTGCCATCCACCCGGACGCCGATCGCGACGCGATCACCGCATCCGTGCTCGCCATGGTGGAGCGAGTCCGGGAGTACGTCCCGGGCTACACCCTGCGGGCCGATCCGCAGTACGACGAGCCGCGTCCGGGCTGGGCGGGCAACGCCCGCGTCGCGCTGTTTCTGGAGGTCCGCGGTAACGGCGACTACCTGCCGCCGTACGCGGGCAACCTCGACATCATGACGGCCGCCGCCGCCCGCGTCGGTGACCTCATGGCCCAGGCGAAGGCGGTGGCGGCGTGACGACTACGGACCCGGGCGCGGTACGCATCACGGACTCGACGTTGCGGGACGGGTCGCACGCGATGGCTCACCAGTTCACCGAGGGGCAGGTCCGGGCCACGGTGCACGCCCTGGACGCCGCCGGTGTGCAGGTTATCGAGGTGGCACACGGCGACGGTCTCGGTGGATCCACATTCAACTACGGCTTTTCCCGCACCGACGAAATTCGGCTCATCGAGGCCGCGGTAGACGAAGCCACCAGGGCCAGGATTGCTGTCCTGCTGCTGCCTGGTCTCGGCACTGTGGAGGACCTTCGACACGCACACGGCGTTGGTGCCTCGGTAGCGCGCATCGCCACCCACTGCACGGAGGCGGACGTCTCGGTGCAGCACTTCGGCGCCGCCCGCGAGCTCGGCATGGAGACCGTCGGTTTCCTGATGCTGTCGCACCGGGCCAGCCCCAGTGTGCTGGCGAAGCAGGCCCGGATCATGGTCGACGCGGGGGCGCAGTGCGTTTACGTTGTCGACTCCGCCGGTGCACTGGTGCTCGGTGACGCACAGGCCCGGATCGCGGCGCTGGTCGACGAGATCGGGGCCGAGGCCCAGGTCGGCTTCCACGGCCACCAGAACCTCTCGCTGGGGGTGGCCAACTCCGTTCTCGCCTACCAGACGGGCGCCCGGCAGATCGACGGCGCGCTCTGTGCCCTTGGCGCGGGCGCCGGTAACGCCCCGACCGAGGTTCTCAGTGCGGTGTTCGAGCGCCTGGGGGTGCCTACCGGCGTCGATGCGCAAGGCGTCGCGGCGGCGGCGGAAGACGTGGTAAAACCCTTCATCCCGCGACTGCCATGGATGGATCGTGCAGCGATCGTGCAGGGCTATGCCGGCGTTTATTCCAGCTTCTTGCTGCACGCCGAGCGGGCCGCCGAGAGGTACGGCGTCCCGGCTCACGAAATCCTCGAGCGAGTCGGTGCGGCGGGCTACGTGGGCGGGCAAGAGGACATGATCATCGACATCGCGTTGGAGCTCGCAGAGGCACGCGAGCGGCGCCAGGGGTAGGGGAAGATGATGGGTGACTGGGACGTACAGCGCGCGGCGAGCACGCTCCTTGAAGCCGAGCACACGAGGACCGATCGCCCGCCGATCACCGACGAGTGGCCGGAGTTGGACCTGGCCACCGCCTATGCGATCCAAGATGAGACGCTGGCCCGCCGGCTGGCTCGGGGTGAACACCTGATCGGCGTCAAGCTGGGGTTGACCTCCCGAGCGAAGCAGCAGCGGATGGGAATCTCTTCGCCGCTGGTCGCGTGGCTGACCGACGCTATGGTGCTTCCGGCCGGGGCGCCAGTGCCGCAGGACCAACTGATCCACCCTCGCGCCGAACCGGAGATCGTCTTCGTGATGGCCCAGCGGCTGGCCGGGCCCGGCGTGACGGCCGCGACCGCGATGTCCGCGGTGGGCGCGGTGCTCGGCGGTGTGGAGATCATCGACTCCCGGTACACCGACTTCCGCTTCACCCTGCCCGACGTCGTCGCGGATAACGCCTCGTCCGGCTGCTACGTCACTGGCCCGGTCAGCCGGCCGCCGACCATCCTGGACCTGTCCATGGAGGCTGTCGTCCTCGAGGTCGACGGAGAGGTGGTCGATTCGGCTACCGGCGGGGCCGTCCAGGGGCATCCGGCGGAGGCGCTGGCGCTCGCGGCCAACGCACTCGCCGAACGGGGTCTGGCCATCGAGGCTGGCTGGGTCGTACTCACCGGTGGCATGACCGACGCGGTCTTCGCGCCACCCGGATCCCGGTTGGCGGCGCACTTCAGCACGCTCGGCTCGATCGTCCTGAGCGGAGGCTGATGATCGTGCCGTTGGTTGAGATCACCGTGGTGCAGGGCCGTTCCCCGACGCAGCTGCGCACCCTGATCAGCAAGGTCACCGAGGCGGTCGAGGCCGCCATCGAGGCACCCCTACCGAGCATCCGTGTCATCCTCCGCGAAGTTCCAGCGACGCACTGGGCCGCCGGGGACGTCACCGTTGCGGAACGAGAGAAGAAGTGACAATGGAACTGATCCCCCACATCATCGACGGCAAGGAAATCGAGTCCCGCGACGGCGGCGAGTTCGAGACCGTGGATCCGTGGACCCGGCAGGCCTTCGCCCGGGTCGCACTCGGCACTGCCGAGGATGCCGGCCTGGCCGTCGAGGCTGCTCGAAGGGCCTTCGACCGTGGGCCGTGGCCCCGGATGGGCTTCGCCGAGCGCGGCGCCGCCCTGCACCGGTTGGCCGACCTCATCGACGAGCACCGCGACGAGTTGGCCTTGGCCGACACCCGGGACATGGGTAAGCCGATTTCGGACAGCACGTCAAAGGATGTGCCGCGTTCGGCGATGAACTTCCGGTTTTTCGCCGACCACGCTCGGCTGTCCGCAGGCGAGGCTCTGCCGATGGACAGCGGGCACCACGCCTACACCCGGTATGAGCCGGCCGGGGTTGTCTCCGCGATCGCGCCGTGGAACTTCCCGCTCATGCTCGAGTCCTGGAAGGTCGCTCCGGCGTTGGCCTGGGGCAACACGGTCGTCCTGAAGCCTGCCGAGGGCACACCGACGTCCGCCACGCTGCTGGCCCGCCTTGCGCTCGAGGCCGGCATACCGCCCGGAGTGTTCAACGTCGTCCACGGATTCGGCCCCGATTCCGCCGGCGAGGCGCTGACCAAGGACCCGCGGGTCGACCGGATCACCTTCACCGGCGAGTCCACCACCGGGCGGGTGCTGTCCAGGGCGGCCGCGGCAAACCTCACGCCCGTGAGCCTGGAACTGGGCGGCAAGGGCGCCAACCTCGTCTTCGCCGACGCCGACCTGGAGTCGGCGGTGCGCTGGTCGATCCAAGCCATCTTCAGCAACGCGGGGCAGGTGTGTCTGGCCGGGAGCCGGATCTACGTGCAGCGCGAGGTCTATGCCGAATTTCTCGACCGCTTCTGCGCCGCCGCAGAAGCCCTCGTCATCGGTGACCCCAAGGATCGCCGCACGCAGGTCGGGCCGCTGTCGTCCGGCGAGCACTATCAGAAGGTCCGTTCGTACGTCGAGGGCGTTCCTGCCGAGGGCGGCATTATGCGGACCGGCGGCTTCGGTGACGGCTGGGTGGTGCGCCCGACCGTCATCACCGATGTTCCCGCGGATGCCCGGGTCTGCCGGGAGGAGATCTTCGGACCCGTGGTCGTGGTCGCGCCATTCGACACCGAAGCCGAGGCGGTGTCGTCGGCCAACGCGACGCCGTACGGGCTCAACGCCATGGTTTTCACGGAAAACCTGTCCCGGGCGCACCGGGTCGCCGCAGCGCTACGTGCCGGCACGGTATGGACGAACTGCTTCTTCATCCGCGACCTGCGCGCCCCGTTCGGTGGGGTTGGCGATTCGGGCGTGGGGCGCGAGGGCGGCAACTTCAGTCGCGACTTCTTCACCGAACCGAAGGCCGTGGTGATGGAACTGCGCTGACGGCCTGCGTACACGGGCGCCCTTCAGCGTTAACCGCTCGCGACTCCGTCGCTGCCACAGATCTGAAGATCGGACGTTCTCGAATCGGCGTGGGCGGGCTACGCCGACCGAGTCTGCCTGGGCAGATTCGAAGCACCAGGTTCCGCTCAATTCGCGGCGCAAAAGGCGTTCCGTGTTGGTTCCGCCGCCTTCGTCGGCCCTGCGGAAACGGCCTCTGGGCTGCGATGACAAGCTCGCACCCCTTGCCTGGGGCAACATAACCAATATAATGATTCGGGTCACGTGTGAACCCGGGCAGGTTGCGGCGGGGGCCGACAACCAGACAGGAGACAAGGCCATGCGGAAGCAGAAATGGTTCGCATCGCTCGCGGTGGCAAGTGTCGTCGCTACCACGGCTTGCGGCAGCGGCGGCGACGAGGCGAGTGGGGGTGACCAGGCGGTGAAGATCGACGTCGGTGGGCTCCCGCTGGCCGCGCTGGCACCGCTGTACCTCGGCATTGACAAGGGCTTCTTCGCTGACGAGGGCCTTGAGGTGACCCCGCAGCAGGCCCAGGGCGGCGCGGCGTTACTGCCGGCCGTCGTCAGCGGAGACATGGAGTTCGCCTACTCGAACACCGCCTCTCTCATCACGGCAAGCGTCAAAGGACTGCCGGTCCAGATCGTCGCGAACGGCAATGACGAGACCCATGACGTCAAGAAGGCGTCGTCGACGGTCGTGTCCAAGGGCGGCGGACCCATCCGCCAGCCGGCCGACCTGGCGGGCAAGACGATAGCGGTCAACACGCTCAACAACGTCGGTGACATTACGATCAAGGCAGCACTGGAGAAGTCCGGTGTGGACGTCAGTGGACTCAAGTTCGTCGAGCTGCCGTTTCCGGACATGCTTCCTGCCCTCGAAGCCGGGCGGGTGGACGCGGTCTGGCTGGTAACCCCCTTCACCCAGACCGCGAAGGACGCCGGCCACCAGGAAGTGCTCCGGCCCTTCTTTGACACCCAGCCGGGGTTGAACATCGCCACCTACTTCACCTCCCAGCGTTACGCGAAGGAGCACCCGGACGTCGTGGCCGGGTTCGTCCGGGCGATGAACAAGTCACTGACGTACACCAATGACCACCCGGACGAACTGCGCGCCGCGGTCAAGACGTACGCCAAGATTCCCGATGACGTGCTGGGCAAGATGCCGCTGCCGGAGTTCCCGGCGGAAATCGACGTCCCAGACATCGAGTTGACCGCCGAGCTGATGCGTAAATACGGCATCATCGACAAGCTGCCGGACTTCAAGCGCCTGGTCAGGCAGGGCGCATGAGGCGCGTCCGATCGCTACCTTGGTGGGTGCCGGGGTGCCTCAGCGTTGCGCTCGTCCTGGCGCTCTTCGAAACCCTGTCCCGGACGGGGATCCTGCCCAGCCGCTACTTTCCGCCGATGTCCTCGACGTTGGCGCGACTGGTGACCGAGGGTGGCGACACGAGCTTCTGGGTCGAGGTCGGGCACACCATGCAAGGCTGGGTGATCGGGATCGGCCTCGCCTTCGCGGTCGCGGTGCCGCTCGGCATCGCGATTGGATCGGCATGGTGGATCTTCCGGGCATTGCGGCCGATCATCGAATTTCTCCGACCGGTGCCGTCGGTGGCGCTCATCCCGCTTGCCGTCCTGATCTACGGCTCCGGCCTGGAGACGAAGGTGTTCCTGGTTACCTACGCCGCCGTGTGGCCGCTGCTGCTCCAGCTGCTCTACGGCGTGCGCAGCATCGACCCGATCGCGCTGGACACCGCGCGTTCCTTCCGGGTAAGCCGGTGGAACCGACTAACGCGAATTGTGCTGCCAAGCATCGTGCCCTACCTCGCCACCGGGCTCCGGATCTCCTCGTCCGTCGCGCTCGTCCTGGCCGTGACCGCGGAGCTGGTCGTGGGCGCGCCCGGTATCGGCCGCACGATCACTGCTGCGCAGGCCGGCGGAAACGTCGAGCTGATGTACGCGCTCATCATCGCGACCGGGCTACTCGGATGGGGGCTGAACATCGTGTTTCGACAAGCGGAACGGCGACTTCTGCACTGGCATCCCTCCCAGCGCATGCTGGCGGCAAGCCGATGAGCCGCCGCATCCTCGGCCCACTGGTCGAGATCACATTCCCGCTCGTGGTGCTGCTCGGCCTCGTCGTGTGGTCCAGCGGCAGCGAATCCTTCTACTTTCCACCGGTCACCGACATTTTCGTCACCTTCCGGGAGACCTGGCTGTTCGAGCGCTTTGGCTCCGACGTCGTACCGAGCCTCTACCGCCTGGGCGCCGGCTACGCCCTCGCGTGTTTGCTCGCGGTGGGTGTCGGCGTCATCCTCGGGTCCTCGAAGGTGGCGGCTCGCGCGGCCGAGCCGATCGTCGAGTTCCTGCGGGCGGTCCCGCCGCCGGCCCTGATTCCCTTCGGTATCCTCGTGCTCGGGCTGGGCGACCAGATGAAGATCTTCATCATCGCCATGGTCTGCTTCTGGCCGGTGCTGCTCAACACCATCGACGGCATCCGCGGTATCGACCCCACTCTACTGGACACCGCGCGGGCGTACGGGATCCGCGGCTTCGAGCGCCTGCGTAGCCTCGTGCTTCCCGGCGCCAGTCCGCAGATCTTCGCGGGCATGCGGACCAGCCTGTCCCTCGCCCTCATCATGATGGTTGTCTCCGAACTGGTGGCCAGCACCAACGGCATCGGCTACTTCGTACTGCAATCTCAGCGCAACTTCGCGATCCCGGAGATGTGGTCCGGGATCGTGCTGCTTGGCCTCTTGGGCTATCTGTTGAACGCCGTCTTCCTCCTGGTGGAGCACCGTGTCCTCGCCTGGCACCTGCGAGCGAGCGCGGTGACCCGGTGAGGCACTCGAACGGAGCGGGAGCTCACAATGCTTGATGTGGTCGGTCTGAAGAAGACCTACGGGGAAGGCAACGCAGCAACCACCGCCATTGGCGACCTGTCCTTCAGCGTTGGCAAGGGCGAGTTCGTCTGTGTCGTCGGGCCATCCGGTTGCGGCAAGACGACGTTGCTCAAGTGCATGTCCGGTCTGCTGTCCGCGACCGCCGGGCAGGTCCTGTTGCAGGGCCAGCCGATCGACGGCCCGCCCGAGCAGATGGCGCTCGTCTTCCAGGACTACAGCCGCTCACTGATGCCCTGGTTGACCGTCCGCGGCAACATCGCGCTGCCGCTCAAGAGTCGCCGGCTTACCAGGACCGACCGCGCCCAACGCATCGCCGAGGCGGTCGAGTCAGTGGGGCTCGCCAGCTTCATCGACCACTACCCGTGGCAACTCTCCGGCGGCATGCAGCAGCGGGTCGCCATCGCCCGCGCCCTCGCCTACCAGCCCGACATTCTCCTGATGGACGAGCCGTTCGCGTCCCTGGACGCGCAGACCCGCGCGGACTTGGAGGATGTGATGCTGAGCGTGCGGGACAAGTACGACGTGACGGTGCTCTTCGTAACTCACGACATCGACGAGTCGGTGTACCTGGCGGATCGGATCGTCGTCCTCAGCTCGCGGCCCACCTACGTCAAGGAGATCGTCGAGGTCGGCCTGCCCCGCCCGCGCGACCAGGTAAGCACGAAGGAGCAGCCGGAGTTCGCGCATCTGCGGGCACACATTTACCGGGCGATTAAACACGCGACGCCGGAGGCCGCGTAGCCATGAGCAAGGAACAAGTAACCACCAGCAAGGAACGGGTAGCCATGAGCAAGGATTCCGACGAAACGCCTCCGGTCATCGGCATCTTCCAGGAGGTCGTACGGCTGGGCGAGGTGCTCGATCTATCGCACGAGATCTCCTCGTCGACTCCGGTGTTCCCGTTCCACGCGCCGTACTCGCTCGCCCTGCATCGGCGCCACGGGGACACGGTGCGCCCCGGAAACGCCAGTTTCGCCAACGAGGTCCTCATCATGCCCGGCCACCTGTCCACGCACATCGACGCGCTGGGGCACTTCTCCAAGGAAGGGCTGGTCTACGGGGACGTCTCGGCGAAGGATATCGAGACGCATGATGGCCTCAATGCGCTGGACATCTCGATCACACCGCCGATCTGGCGACGAGGGGTGCTGCTCGACGTCGCCAGGCTGCGCGGCGTGGACTGCATGGAGGTGGGCGACGGCATCGACGACGAAGACCTTGCCGCCTGCGAGCGAGCGACCGGTGTGACCGTACGGGAGGATGACGTCGTCGTCATCCGGACCGGTTGGTCCCGCCACTGGCTCGACCGGGATCGTTTCAACGGGCTCGACGGCGGCTATCCCGGCGTCACGCCAGACGGGGCCAGGTGGCTGATCGACCGGAAGGTGGCCATGGTCGCCTCGGACACGCCCGCGTTCGAGGTGGCCCCGTCCACCGGGGTCTCCGTGCACGCCATGTTGCTGGTGGACAACGCGATCAACATCCTGGAGAACCTGAACCTGGAGGAGGTGTCCGCCCGGCGCGTCAGCCAGTTTCTCTTCGTCGGCCTACCGCTGCGCCTAGTCGGTGCGACCGCGTCTCCGCTGCGCCCGATCGCGGTCGTCTGAGCATGGTGAAGCCCGCCGCGACCGGCCTGTTGCTCGCCGGCGGGCTGGTCGACCTCGGCGCCGGCCGGTTCGAGCGTGCCGACGTGCGGGTACGTGACAGCCGTATCGAGACGGTCGGCGCTCTGTCGCCCGAACCGGGCGAGAACTGTCTCGACGCTCGGCGCCGGATCATCGTCCCTGGCCTGGTCAACGCCCACACGCACTCCAATGAGGCGTGGCTGCGAGCGCGGTTCGACAACCTGCCGTTGGAAACGTGGCTAGTGCACGCCTACCCGGTGGGCGCGGTTCGGCAGACGCCCGACGAGGTTTACCTGCGCACCGCGCTGGTGGCTGCGGAGCAGCTCCGCTGCGGCACCACCAGCGTGGTGGACTGCCTGTACGAGCCCGGGGGCGCCACCGTCGACTCCCTCGCCGCGGTCGTGCGCGCCTATCGGGACACCGGTATCCGGGCGCTGATCTGTCTGGCGCTGGCCGATCGCCCCCCGCGGTTCGACCGAGCCGCGGTCGAGCCGGTCGACCTCGTTGTGCTCGACGAATTTCGGCCAGCGCCGGCGGCGGCACAAGTGGAGTCGGCGCTGGCGCTCGCCGAGCGCTTTCACCGCCCGGCCGAGGGCATCTCGATCGGGCTGGCCCCGGCCGGAATCCACCGGTGCGGCGACGAGTTGCTCCAGCGCGCCGCAGCCACCGGACTGGACCTGCATGTCCACCTGGCCGAGACACGGCCCCAGGCGGCGGACGCCGCGGCAACGGGCAGATCGTTGGTACGCCGGGCCGTCGACCTCGAGTTCCTCGGACCGCGCGTACATCTCTCGCATGCGGTGTGGCTGTCGCCGCAGGACATCGGCTGGCTGGCCGCCTCGGGCGCGACAGTCGTGCACAACCCTGTGTCGAATCTCAAGTTCGGCAGCGGACTGGCGCCCGTACCGGAGCTGCTACGGCACGGCGTGCCAGTGGCGCTCGGCACGGACGGGGTCTGCTCGGCCGACGGTCAGGATCTCCTCCAAGCGGTCAAGCTCGCCGCCCTGCTGCATAAGGGATCCGGCGATCCAGCCGGCTGGCTGGGCGCCGCCGAGGCCTGGCACATGGCGACGGAGGCTGGCGCGCGCCCGGCCGGTGATCCGGAGGGCATCGGCCGGGTGGCATCAGGTCGGCGTGCCGATTTGACGCTCTTCGACCTCGATCACCCAGCGTTCCTGCCGTTCGGCGACCCGTTGTTGCACCTGGCGCTTGGCGCGCCTACCAGTGCGGTCAGCGAGGTCCTGGTCGGCGGCCGGCTGGTGTTGGCCGGTGGAACGCTGACCGGGCTTGACGAACGGGTACTGCGCCACGAGGCGCGGCTAGCGGCCGCAGCGGTCGAGGGCCGTAACGCACCTGCGCGGGCCCTTGCCGGTCGCCTAGCGCCGGCCGCCGAGGCGTACCGGCAGGCGACCGAGCGGCAGGCACTCGCCATCGACCGTTCTCTGCTTGGCGGGCCGGGCGAACATATCGCCGAATGCGACGGTGCCGAGCATCATGAGTGACCACAGGCCACTGCGGGAGGCCGACAACGGCCACGCCGCCGACGTTGCCTACTGTCTGATCCGAGAGCAGATCCTGGCCGGTCAACGGTCGGCCGGTGAGTGGCTCCGTGAGGCCGAGTTGGCCGAGTCGATCGGGGTGAGCCGCACCCCCGTCCGGGAGGCGCTCAGACGGCTGACGGCCGAGGGGCTGGTCCGCCACGAACGGAACCGTGGCGTGCAGGTCCAGGCATGGAGCATCCACGATCTCGACGAAATCTTCAGCCTGCGGTCCGTGCTTGAGCCGTGGGGCTGCCGGTTGGTCGCCACCACGGGCACCATCGACGTGGACGCGCTCGACGCGCTGGCCCACCAGATGGACGAGGTCGCGCCGGACGGGCGACCGACCGATGTGGACGAGCTAATTGCATTGAACAACCGGTTCCACCGGATGATCCTCGAGGCGTCTGACAACAGGCGACTGGCCGGTGTCGTCTCGTCGATGATCCAGATGCCGCTCGTTTGGCGCACCTTCTCCCGCTACAGCCCCGACGCGCTGCGCCGCAGCCTCGCTCACCACCACGAACTGGTCGCGGCTCTGGCCGCGCCCGACCCCGATTGGGCGGAGTCGGTCATGCGCAGCCACGTACGCGCGGCATGGCATTCCATCCGACGGCGAGAAGGCCGAGAGCAACCGCCTGGCCGGGAACTGCCGAACTAGGTGTACTGCCCAGGCACGTTGGTTGAGGTCGTGTGACGACACGACCTGACGGATCTTGATTGGCGAGGACCTCCTGTCGTGGAGTGGAGCTGCTGAAGGCGACCACACCACAGACCAGGAGGTCCTCGTGTCTCACGCTAACGCAGCGTTGACTCCCCGCGCCCGGCTGCGTCTGGCCAAGCTCGTCGTGGACCAGGGCTGGCCCGTCGCGCGGGCGGCTGAGCGTTACGACGTGTCATGGCCGACTGCGAAGCGGTGGGCTGAGCGTATCTTGCACGTCGCACCAGCGAAGGACTCAGCAAGCGAGAGATCATCCGATGCTTGAAGCGCTACTTAGCCCGCGAGATTTATGCCGCACTGGCCCTGTCCTTGTCGAAAACCCCATCCGCACAGGTCAGGCGGCATGCTGGTACTCGTGGAGGATGCCGCCGAGGCGATCGCGTCTTCGTATGTCGAGGCGGGCCAGCTTGTCCGGGTCGGTGATCTGTGTGGGCAGCGGGCGTAGCGGGCGGGCGTTCGCGATGCCCTGGTGTGGGCGGTGTCCGTTGTAGAACTGTTCGAACTCGCGTAGGGCGTGGAGCAGGTGCCGCTGGTTCCAGATCAACGTCCGGTCCAGTAGTTCGCGGCGGCACGTCTGGACCCACCGTTCCATGATTGAGTTCATTCTCGGCATCTGGATGCCGCTGAGCACGATGTCGATGCCAGCGTCGGCGAGGATGGCGTTGAACAAGTGGGGGAATTTGCCGTCCCGGTCGCGGATCATGAATCGGGCTCGGCAGCCCGCGTCTTCGAGGTCCATGACAAGGTTCCTCGCGGCCTGTACTACCCATGCGGTGGTCGGGTGCGGGGTTGCGCCGAGGATCCGGATTCGGCGGCTGGCGTGCTCGATCACCGCGAACACGTACATTCGCGCCCCGGACAGGGTGACCGTTTCCAGGAAGTCACAGGCCAGCAGGGCGTCGGCTTGGGAGCGCAGGAAGTCGGCCCAGGTGCTGCAGGCCCTTTCGGGTGCCGGGTCGATGCCGGCCTCGTTCAAGATCTCCCACACCGTGGACGCGGCCACTCGTACGCCCAGCACCAGCAGTTCGCCGTGCAGGCGTCGGTAGCCCCAGCTGGGATTTTCCCCGGACAGACGCAGTACCAGGGTGCGGACGGAACGCACGGTTCGTGGCCGGCCCGGACGCTTCGGCCGGGAGACGTCCGCGTGACGGCGGGCGACCAGGTCGCGATGCCAGCGCAGCACCGTCTCGGGGCGCACCAGCAGCCGCACTCGGCGCAGCACGTCGCGCGGCAGCCGGTGCAGCAGCGCCGCCAGGAACGCCCGATCAGTCGCGTCGAACCGCACCTCTTCCTTGCCCAGCTGGCGCTGCAGCAGCGTGATCTGATGGCGCAGGGCAAGGATCTCCACATCCTTGTCCCGATTGCTCATCGGCAGCAGGCGCAGCATCGCGAACGCGTTCGTCACGCTCAAGTACGCCAGTCGGAGCAGCACGGCTGCCGATCATGCCGCAGCGATCACCCGGCTGCGCGCAGCGCCAGCACCGGTAATCGGCGCCGACTAACCGGTACCCCGGCTCCCACCAGGGCGGATGACGTTTTCGGCAAGTGCAGCGTCCTGGCGCCGTGGACGAAGGTCGTCGCCGTCAACGTCAGGGCGCTGTTCTTCATCGTCCAGCAGGGTTTGGCCGCCCGCATCCGCGACGGCGGCCGCCGCGGCGACGGCGATCAGCAGCGCCCAGTCCCACCACAGCCTCGGGGTCTTCACCTGCCCTTGGCTGGGGCTCTTCCGCACGCGAGCCTCCTGTCACCATGGGCGCCGGGCGGGCGGGCCGGCACCGCCTGCCGGTGTGCGACCGGCGGCGCTGCTCAATGTGCCGCCTCCGGTCGGCTGGGAGGTCAGACGGGACGCAGTGATACTGCGGTTAGCTTGTATTCGGGGCATCCCGTCACCGTGTCCGTGACGTCAGACGTGAGGGCGTTCGTGGGGGTCTCGGGGAAGTTGAAGGCGGTGAACATCTGGCCGGGGGCGACCGTGTCGGTCAGGTGGACGGAGAAGGTCACGGCTGCGCGGCGGCTGCTCGCCTCGACGAGGTCTCCGTCGGTGAGCCGGAGCCGGGCGGCGTCGTCGGGATGGAGGTCGAGCACCTCGCGTGGGCGAAGCTCGATGTTGGGGGTGCGGCGGCTCATCGAGCCGCTGTTGTAGTGCACCAGCCGGCGGCCGGTGATCAGGACGTACGGGAAGGCGGCGTCGGGTTGTTCACCCGGCGGCAGGTACGGTCGCGCGGCCAGGGCAGCACGCCCGTCTGGGGTGGCGAAGGAGTCGAGGTAGAGGCGCCCCTCACCGGGCTGGTCCGCCGCGCGGCACGGCCAGTGCAGCGGCCCGTCCCGGTCTAGCCGGGCGTGGGAGATGCCGGCGAACGTCGGAGTCAGCGCGGCGCACTCGGCCATAGCGTCAGCCGGGGTGGGGCAACCGAGGTCGGCGCCCATCGTCCGGGCAAGCAGTTGCAGGATGTCGAAGTCGGGCTTGGCCTGTCCGGGTGGCGTCAGTGCGGGGCGGACCCGCTGCACCCGCCGGTCGAAGTTGATGAATGTTCCGTCCTTTTCGAGGAAGGACACGGCCGGGAACACCACGTCGGCGAGCTGGGCCGTGCGGGAGAGAAACAGGTCGTGGCTGACGACCAGGTCGCAGGCCGCGAGGGCCTTGCGCACGTTGCCGCTGTCGGGGTCGGTCTGCGCGATGTCCTCGCCGATGACGTACATCGCCCGCACCCGGCCGGCAATGGCCGCCTCGAACATCTCGAGGATGCGTAGCCCGGGTCGGTCGGGCACGTCCACGCCCCAGGATTGGCCGAAGCGGGCACGGACGTCCGGGTCGGTGACGTGCTGGTAGCCGGGCAGCATGTCCGGCAGGGCGCCCATGTCCGACGCCCCTTGGACGTTGTTCTGCCCGCGCATTGATAGCACGCCGCAGCAGCCGGGGGTGCCGACGGCGCCTTTTAGGATGGCCAGGTTGGCTAGGGTCCGTACTCCGTCGGTGCCGTGGGCGTGCTCGGTGATGCCGAGCCCGTAGACGATCGCTGGGCGTCGCGCGGTCCCGTACAGGCGGGCTGCCATGGTGAGTGTCTCGGGCTGGACCCCGGCCAGGCGCGCGGCCTGCTCCACCGGGTAGTCGCGGAGCAAATCGGTGAGTTCAGCCAGCCCGCTGGCCCGCGTGCGGAGGAACTCCTCGTCGGCGTAGCCCTCGTCGAGCAGTACTCGGGCGATGCCGTTGAAGACGGCGACGTTCGACCCGGGTGTGGCCTGCACGTGCACGTCGGCCATCTCGGCGAGGTCGATGCGACGCGGGTCGATGACGACGAGCCGGGCTCCGCGCAGTACCAGCTGCTTGATCCGCGCCCCGATGACCGGATGGGCTTCGGTCGGGTTCGCCCCGGCGATCAGGATGCAGTCGGTGCCGTCGAGGTCGTCCACGGAGTTGGTGCCACCGGCGTAACCGAACGAGGCGGTCAGCCCGACGGCCGACGGGGCGTGACAGAGCCGGGAGCAGTTGTCGACGTTGTTCGTGCCGAGGACGGCACGGGCGAACTTCTGAGCGAGATAGTTCTCCTCGTTCGTCGCCCGCGCCGACGAGATCATCCCGATCGCGTCCGGCCCGTGCCGGTCCCGGATCTCGGCCAGCCGGGTCGCCACCACGGTGAGCGCCTCCGCCCAGGACGCGGGCTCCAACGGCGAGTCCCGGCCGCCGCGACGCATCAGCGGTGTGGTCAGCCGGTCGCGGGACCGGGTGAAGGCATGCGCGAAGCGACCCTTGATACAGGCGTGGCCACGGTTGACGGGAGCGCCGTGCACGGGGGTGATGGCGGCCACCTCGTCGTCGCGTACGTGCACCCGCAGGCTGCATCCCACGCCGCAGTATCCGCAGGTGGTGGTGGTCGTCCGGCTGACCGGGCGCGGGTCGAGCAGCCCTGGCTCGGACAACGCACCGCTCGGGCAGGTGTCGACGCAGCCGCCGCAGGCGACGCAGGGAGAAGACACCCAGTCGTCGCCCGTGCCGGCCGCGACCACTGTGTCGAACCCGCGCCCGGTCAGGGAGAGCGCGAAGGTGCCCTGCACCTCCGCGCACATCCGCACGCACCGATTGCAGGCAATACACAGATCCCGGTCGAGTTTCACGTACGGGTGGGAGTGGTCGATGCCCCGCGTTCGGATGGCCCCGTCGAAACGGCTCCCGGTCACGCCGAAATGTTGGCAGACGCGGACCAGTTCGCTGCGGTCGGCGGGAACGTCGAGCGCCCGGGCGGGCAGTTGGGAGACGAGCAGTTCCAGCGACAGCTGCGCCGACCTGCGGGCGGCCGGGTCGTCGGTGTGCACGACCATGCCGTCGGTGGCGGGTGTCGTGCACGCCGGCATCGCCCGGCCTTTCACACCGACCAGGCAGACCCGGCACGACCCCTGTGGGGTGAGCCGTTCGTCGTAGCAGAGGGTCGGCACTACTGCCCCGGCCGCCTTGACGGCGTCCAGCACGCTGGCCCCGTCGGCTACCTCGACAGTCAGGTCGTTGACGGATAGCCGCATCTACTCGCCCGTCCGGCGCAGCTCGTCCGAATAAATGCGCAGCAGACTGCGCACCGCACAGGACACCCCGCGTCCGAAGGCGCACAGGCTCGCCACGGTCAGCACCTCAAGCAGCGGTTCGTGGGCGGCCAGGGCCGCCTCAGCCTGGGCGGTTTCCCCGATACGCTCGGCGAGTTCGACGCCACGGCGGGCGCCCACCCGGCAGGGCGTACAGGCCCCGCAGCTCTCCGCGGCCCCGAACGCCCACGCGTGCCGCAGGATCGCGGCGGCCGGCAGCGCCGAGTCGACCGCGACGAGACTGCCGTGTCCCAACGCGACACCAGCCTCCGCCAGCGGCCGGGACAGCAGCGGAAGATCCAGCTGATCCGGGGTGAGGAACCCGCCGAGCGGTCCGCCGACCTGCACCGCCCGCAGCGTGTGCGGCTCGCGCAGCCCGCCACCGAGATCCTCGACCAGATGGCGCAGCGGCACGCCGTACTCGACCTCGTACACGCCAGGCCGGCGGAAGCGCTGGCTCAGGCAGACCAGCTTGGTGCCCGGCTCGTCCGGATGACCGAGGCGGGCGTACCCGGCCCCACCGTGCCGGACGATCCAGGGCACGGCCGACAGCGTCTCCACGTTGTTCACGGCGGTCGGCTGCCCTAGGTATCCGTGGCTGGTGGGGTAAGGGGGGCGGGCCCGCACATCGGCCCGCAGGCCGGCCACGGCGTGCAGCAACGCCGTCTCCTCCCCGGCGACGTACGAGCCGGCGCCCCGCACGACTTCCACGTCGAAGTCGAAGTCCGAGCCGTGTACCCGCTTGCCCAGGTGGCCGCTCTCCCGCGCCTCGGACACTGCGGCGCGCAACCTCTCGGCGGCCGTCGGGTACTCCGACCGGATGAGGATCAGACCATGCCGCGCTCCCACCGCGAAGGCCGCCAAGGCCAGGCCCTCCAGGATCCGGTGCGGATCGCCCTCCATCAGCAGCCGATCGCAGAACGAGCCCGGATCCCCCTCGTCGCCGTTGGCCACCACATACCTCGGCCCGGGTTCCTGAGCGGTCGCGGACCACTTCTTCGCCACCGGGAACCCGGCCCCACCCCGCCCACGCAGACCCGACGCGGCAACCTCAGCCATCACCTGATCGGGTGAACCGGAAGCCACGACGCCCGGCCACACCTCCCAAGGGCCCTCGTCGCCGACCAACCCGGCCAGCACCACCGGACGATCCACCGCGCTTGCGTGCGGTATCTGCGCGGTCCGCATCTTCAACGGCTCAGCCCAGCCGGGCCTCGTCCGCCGCTCGGCGGCGCGCGGATCGCCGAACAACCCGCCGAGCTGCTCACCACTACCCGGATGCTCCCCGTCCAGAACCGCGGGCGAGTCGTAGCAGTACCCGAGACACCGCACCCCCTGCAACGACACCGACCCGTCCGCAGCGCACTCGCCCAGACGAACGCCCAGCGCCCGCTCCAGACGTGCGATGTGCTGACCCTGCATGCTCACGAAGCACGAGGTCCCCTCGCAAACCAGGACATGACGCTGGCCACGGCGCCCCTCGGCAAAGTCGGCGTAGTAGGACGCCGCCCCCGTCACGGCCGCCACAGGCCAGCCGAACTCGCCGGCGACCCGCTCCAGGACCTCGGCGTCGACGCGACCGTCCTCCGCCTGCGCCTGCCGAAGCCGATCCAGCATCCGGGTTCCCGGCCTGCGCAGGCGTTCCTGCAACTCGACGAACGCCTCGCGTGGCTCGCCCACCGCACCTACCCCCGTGCAACGCTGGCTCTGCCAGCAACCATACGTCCGCCTCGCTCCACCTCGCGGCCAAACGTTTGCTTTCTCCAAGGGGCGATGACCTGGTCGCGTGAGTGACCCTGGTGCATCTGGTCTAGGTGACGTCAACGGGACACCGAGGCGCAGCGGGTACCCGTCATGGCCGATCAGAGGGCTGATGGAGCATATGTCCGCCGATCACGACCAGCTGATGCGACGCAGGCACAGCCGCCACGGACCGCGACGAGCCAGAGGATCTTGACGTACACGGTCAAGCATCACCCGATTTCAACGTCTGACTTCTGGCCCGCATGTGAATCCGGCTGATCACGGGGGTAAACCCGATGTTGCACGCATCGACGATCAGCAGGACCCAACCGACACCGGCATGTCCACCCAGCGCTCGTTGTAGGCGTCCATGAAGGTGCGGATCGCGTCGATCAGGTCTGGGACGCGTGTGAAGGTGCCGCGGCGGATGATCTGCCGGGTGATGATGCTGGCCTCGACATCGGTGCCGATGGCCACGACCACGCGGCAGAACTCGGATACGCCGAGTAGCCGCAGCGCCTCGATGTCCGTGGCGTCGGCGGTCGCGACGTGCGGCAGCCGCCCGGCAAAGCTCTGGACCACCTTCAGGCGGTGGTCAACGGCGAGAACCTCGGTGCCCTGCTGGTGGAGTTCCAGGGCGAGCGCGCCACCGAAGCGGCCGAGCCCGACCACCGCAACCATCTCTTCTTCGGCGTCAGCCAACGATCGTCCCTCCTCGGGAAGTTCGAACCGGCGAGTACGCTCGCGCAGCGCAAGCGCGGAGGCGAGGGTCAACGGCCCGGTCCGGCCCAGGAACATCAGCCCGACGAGGAGTAGGGCGCCGCCCGGTGGCAGGTCCGCGGTGATGCCGGTGGACAGGCCCACGGTGCCGAAGGCGGAGACCGCCTCGAACACTACCCGGTCAAAGCTGTGCGAGGTCAGGGCTAGCAGGAGGAACGTGGAGATCTTCACCGCTCCGATACCCAGCACTGCGACGGTGAGCGCCTGGCGTTGGTTGGTCTCGGGAACCCGTCGGCGTCCGACGTTGACCTTGGTCTCGCCGCGCATCTCGGACCAGATGACGAACGCGAGCAGCCCGAACGTGGTCACCTTGATGTCGTCGGCGGTGCCGGCGCTGCCATCGAGAAACGCTGGTCGACCCGTTCCGCCGCCGCCTGGCCGAAAGCCCCAGCGTGGCGGTGATCCGCCTACTGAGCGAGGTCCGCGAACAGGGCTACACCGGCAGCGCCAACCTGCTCGTGCGTCACCTCAACCAGGGCCGCGCCCACGCCGAACGGACTCCGCCGTCACCCCGCCGGCGGGTCGCCTGGCTCATGACCCCACCGGACAACCTGCCTGCTCACCGCAGTCACCTCGACGACCTGCTCGCCGCATGCCCGCACCTGACCATCCTGGCCCGACGAGTGCGCGAGCTCGCCATCCTGCTCACCAGCCGCCGCGGTCAGGGCCTCAACGCCTGGATGTCCGCCGTCGACGCCGACGACCTGCCCTGCACGGCTTCGTCCACGGCCTGCGCATGGACCTGCCCGCCGTCGCCGCCGGCCTGACGCTGCCCTACAGCAACGGCCTGATCGAAGGCGCCAACACCAAGGTCAAGCTCCTGAAACGGCAAATGTGCGGCCGAGCCGGATCCGCCCTACTCCGGCAACGAATCCTGCTCGCGTAGGTCACTCACAGCGACCACCGTTTCTCCGCCAGAGCCGAAGACTTGGTCCTTGGGGGGCGTGGACCCGGCCGATGGTCGGGGCGAATCCGGCCGGGAGCCGGGCGGTGATGGAGTAGGCCATCAGGGTCGCCTGTGAGCGTGCCGGCAGAGTCTGGGCGACGTGGGCGGTCGGCCGATCCGGTACGGCAGGTGGCAGGTTGATACCCCGGGGGGTATGGTCGTGAAACAGGAGGTGGCGAGATGAAACTTCGACCCGAGATGACCGGCGAGGCGCTGACCCGGCTCAAGCGGGCCCGTGGGCAGCTGAACGCGGTGATCGAGATGATGGAGGAAGGTCGGGACTGCCGGGAGGCGCTGACGCAGCTCGCCGCCGTGTCGAAGGCGATCGACCGGGCCGGCTACAAGATCATCGCGTCCGGCATGCGGCACTGCAACGTCGCCCGCGAGCGCGGCGAGCAGCCCGAGATGACCGAAGAGGAACTGGAGAAGCTGTTCCTGGCCCTGGCGTGACCCGCCATGACTGAAGAAGCGCAAGCCCACGCTGCGTGTCCGTGACGTGGGCGGGTAGGCGCCTGTCGAATTCGACCAAGGGTAAACGCTGTTCCTTGCATACCCCCCCGGGTATATGGGTTTTCGGAGAAGGAGTGGGTAAATGGCAGTGCAGGTGTCCGTCATCGCGACGTCGTCGTTGGGTGACCGCAGCTACCTGGCCACCGATGGCCAGGTGGCCGTGGTGGTCGATCCGCAGCGTGACGTCGACCGGGTGCTGGCCCTGGCCGGCGAGCTCGGGGTGCGCGTCACGCACGTGGTGGAGACGCACATCCACAACGATTACGTCTCCGGCGGGCTGCAACTGGCCCGACTGACCGGCGCCGAGTACCTGGTCTCCGCCGACGACGAAGTGGGCTTCGACCGGATGCCGGTGGCCGACGTTGACGCGGTCGTTGTGTCGGAAGAGCTGCGGATCCGGGTTGTCGCCACGCCCGGACACACCTTCCACCACCTGTCGTACGTCCTCGACGAGGCCAGCGACGGCGGCTGGTCCGAGGTGGGAGTGTTCACCGGCGGGTCGCTGCTGTTCGGCACCACCGGGCGTACCGACCTGCTCGGCCAACAGCACGCCCACGAACTGGCCCACCACCAGCACGCCTCGGCCCGCCGGCTGGCAGACCTGCTGCCCGACGGCGCACAGGTCTGGCCCACCCACGGCTTCGGCAGCTTCTGCTCGGCCAGCCAGGCCGACGCCCCCGAGTCGACCATCGGCCGGGAGAAGCAGGCCAACCAGGTGCTCCGCCTCGCCGCGGACGACTTCGTCACCGAGACCCTCGCCGGCCTCGACGCCCACCCGGCGTACTACGCCCACATGGGAGTCGCCAACGCCGCCGGCCCGGCGCCGGTCGACCTGAGCCCGGTGGCCCGCGCCGACGCCGGGCAGCTGCGGGACCGCATTGCCGCGGGGGAGTGGGTGGTCGACCTGCGCCACCGCAAGGCGTACGCCGCCTCACACCTGGCCGGCACCGTCAGCCTCGGCCTGGACGGGCCAATGTCGACCTGGCTCGGATGGCTGATCGACTGGGGAGTTCCGATCACCCTGCTCGCCGAGACCCCGCAGCAGGTCGCCGACGCCCAGCGGGAACTCGTCCGCATCGGCATCGACCGGCCCGCCGCCCGGGCCACCGGAACCCCCGACCAGTGGGCGACCGACCACGCTGACCTGCGCGAGCTGACCGTCGCCGACTTCCCGGCGCTGGCCGCCGCCCAAGCCGGGAACGCCCCCGCCGGGCTGCCCGCCCCGCAGGTCATCCTGGACGTGCGGATGACCAACGAGTGGCGCGCCGGCCACATCGACGGCGCCGTGCACATCCCGCTGCCTGATCTGCCCCAGCGGCTGGCTGACGTGCCCCCCGGCACGGTGTGGGTGCACTGCGGCTCCGGCTACCGCGCCGCAGCCGCCGCGTCGCTGCTGGCCAACGCCGGGCGTGAGGTCGTGGCCATCGACGACATGTTCGGGCAGGCCGAGCAGTCCGGCGTGACCATGGCCCCCACCGTCTGACGACCCGCCGTCCCCGGGGCCACCCCAGGGACGGCTTCCTCTTCCGACGAATGGCGACCGGCCGTGACCTGGCCGGCCGGCACACCGTGTTGCCCGTTTCCGTGCGACCCCACCTGAACGAGGAGAGACATGAGCACTTCCCCGACGACCCCCGCCACCCTCGACGCGGCGGCCCTGTGCGAGCTGATCGACTCCGGCCGTGCACCCCGGGTACTGGACGTCCGCACCCCGGCCGAGTTCGAGACCGCCCACATCCCCGGCTCCTACAACGTGCCTCTAGACATGCTCAAAGAGCACCGCGCCGAGTTGCGAAACCACCTGGACGAGGACGTGGTGCTGGTCTGCCGCTCCGGCGCCCGCGCCACCCAGGCCGAGCAGGCCCTCGCCCAGACCGGCCTACCGAACCTGAAGGTCCTCGACGGCGGCATCCTCGCCTGGCAGGCGGCCAACGCCCCGGTCAACCAGGGCAAGCCGCGCTGGGACCTCGAACGGCAGGTCCGTCTCGTCGCCGGCTCGATCGTGCTGGTCAGCGTCCTCGCCTCGGTCGCTGTGCCCGGCGCCAAATGGGTCGCCGGGTTCATCGGCGCCGGCCTGACTTTCGCCGCGGTCACCAACACCTGCGCCATGGGCATGCTGCTGGGCACGTTGCCCTACAACCGGGGCGCCAGCTGCGACCTGGACACCATCGTCGGGCAGCTGCGCGACGGCACACCGACGGCGGGCCGGTCGTGACCGGCCTGGTCCTGACCGTCGCCGGGGCGGTACTGATCGGCGTCAGCCTCGGCCTGCTCGGCGGCGGCGGCTCGATCCTCGCCGTCCCGCTGCTGGTCTACGTCGCCGACCTGCCGGCCAAGGAGGCCATCGCCACCTCGCTGCTGGTCGTCGGCGCCACCAGCGCGGTCGCCGTCCTCCCGCACGCCCGCGCCCACCGGGTCCGCTGGCGTACCGGACTGATCTTCGGCGTCGCCGGGATGGCGGGCGCCTATGCCGGCGGCCGGCTGGCCGAGCTCGTCCCGGCCAGCGTCCTGCTGACGGCCTTCGCGCTGATGATGCTCGCCACCGCAGTCGCGATGATCCGCGGCCGGCGCAGCGGCGAGGTCAAGCCGGTGCCGCACGAACTGCCGGTGCTGAAGGTCATCCTCGAAGGCGTGGTGGTCGGCATGGTCACCGGGCTGGTCGGCGCCGGCGGCGGCTTCCTCGTCGTCCCCGCGCTCGCGCTGCTCGGTGGGCTGCCGATGCCGGTCGCGGTCGGCACCTCGCTGGTCGTCATCGCGATGAAGTCCTTCGCCGGGCTCGCCGGTTACCTGTCCATCGTCAGCATCAACTGGGAACTGGCCGCCGCCGTCACGGCTGCCGCGGTCGGCGGCAGCCTGCTCGGCGGCCGGCTGGTCGGCCGGATCCCGGAGGACGTCCTCCGCAAGGCGTTCGGCTGGTTCGTCGTGGTCATGGGCGTGTTCGTCCTCGTCCAGCAGGCGCCCGCCGGCCTGCGCAGCAACCCGCTGCTGTGGGCGCTCGCCGGGTTGGCCGCCGCCGCGGTGGTGGCCACGATGCTCATCCGGCGCGGTAAGCGGGCCGGACGGCACGCCGAGCGGGGCGTCCTGGTCACCGGCCGGCGGTGAGACCGGCACGGACGTGATATGCGGGGGTGCGCGAGCGCCGGGCACCCCCGCACGTCATCTCCGGCGGCCCGGCCGTACGACCGGTGAGTCGCCCTGTTCCGGGTGGTTTCGCCGCCGCCACCGGACCGCGAGGACTGTGAGCGCGATCGCCGCGACGGCCAGTAGCACCACCGCGTGGGCACCGGCATCCGCCCCGACGCGCACTTCGAGTGGTCCGAGGGCAATCCCATCGCGCATCTGCGGCGCTACCTCGGCCTCGGCTGGGGCGACGGTCGGCGAGTGGCGTGTCCGGCGGCACCGGCTCGACCGTCTTGACGACGGCCTCGCTCTCGCCGGTGAGGGCAGCCTCCTCGACGGTGAGGTCTTCGGCCTCCAGGACGCGTATGTCGGCCGGCACCCGGTCACCTGCCTAGACCGATACGAGGTCGCCTGGCACCAGCTCCACCGCGTCGATCTCCTCACGGCGGTCCTGGCGCTCCACGTCAGCTCTGGCCGCGGTGAGATGGCGAAGCGCCTCCATCGAACGCAGTGCCCGCAGCTCAGTGACAAAGCCGACGAGGGTGTTGACGATGATGACCACCGCGACGGCAGCGGCCTCCAACGTCTCACCGATGAGAAGACCCGCCACGACCGCGGTGGCGAGAAGCACGATCACCACGCTGCAGACCTGATCGAGCAGAATTCGCCAGCTCGATCTCTGCGTGGGCATGGCCGGCGCGTTGCGCCCTACCACAGACCGTCGCCGAATGACCTCATCCGAGGCGAGGCCACGCTCCGGGTCGACGTCAAGGCCGGCCAGCACCTCGGCGCCGGCGAGGCCGTGCGGAGCCTCCACGCGCCACCGCCGCGCCCGTGGCTCGCGATGCCGCATGTCGGACGCTGAGGTGTTGCCCGGTTCATGTGCGGAGGCGCTCACCCGGGCAGTTCTACGACTTTCACGACAGCTACCACCGATGGTGCCGATCCGGTTGCCCCGCTGTTTGTTACGGGCATCGAGCACGGGTCGCGGCCAGCTGCCGCACGAGTTCCCGCCATCCATGGGCTCCGTCCTGCCGGCGGAACTCGTATGACCCGAGTTCCGCGCGGCGTCGGTGCCGGCGGAAGGCCAGGCGAGACGGCCTTGACGTACACAAGAAACTCGAGCGGCTGTCCGGGCTCGTGCCCGACGGGTAGCGCATCGCGCTTCCCGTATCCTGGTGAACGCCGCGCCATGGGTTCATGCTGCCGCACCACCCACCACGAGGCGGGCTTTTCTGCCACGGGCTCACCCTAGGTCGGTGAGGGCCGACCTCCCTGGTGTGCTTGCCGCTGATCGTCCTCTCGGAGCCGCCCTTAGACGGTTGCGGTTGTCACGCGGTTCCTACGACGGTAGGGAAGATCACCAGTGGCGGCCTCCTCCTATGCCGGTAGATCTTTTCCGCACCCACCGTGAACAGGCCCATCATGGAAGGCCTCATTGTCGAGCGCGGATACCTGGCCTGAAGCGGACGAGGCGAGTCGGACGCGGGGCCCGGTTGGCTCATCCGTCGCCAACCAATGCCCAGCCTCAGAAGGCGAACGTCAGGCGGGACCCGGGGCTCAAGCCGGCGGTCTTGTCGCGGCAGGAGACCTGGATGGGCTGCTGTTTGCCGGCGTCGCTGGCTATCTGCACTGTTCGTCCCGTTAGGTGCACCGTCAGGACGTGTTCGCGGTAGCGGATGGTGAAATTGAGTGCCTGTAGCGATTCCGGCCAGTACGGGTTGAGCAGCAGTTGCCCGCCTCGGGTCTCGATGCCGGCGAAGCAGCGCTGAAGAAGGTCGACACTTCCTGCCATCGCGGCGAGGTGGATTCCCTCGGGGGTGGTGCCTGCCTCGATGTTGACGACGTCAGCGCGGAGTGCCCGGAAGAACAGCTCCACGCCCTGCTCGCGGTGCGCGCGGGTGAGGACCCAGGAGTGCACGACGGCGCTGAGGGTCGAGCCGTGGGAGGTGCGTGCCAGGTAGTAGTCGACGGTCCGGGGAATCATCTTCGGCTCGAGTCGGTACCTCAGTCGCTCGAGCAGGTCACGCAGCTCGTCGGCGGACAACAGGTAGAACAGCATGAGGACGTCGGCCTGTTTCGAGGCCTTGTACCGGTTCACGTTGTCGCCTTCGGCTTCCAGGATGCGGTCGAGTCGCCTTATGTTGCCGTGCCGTTCGCGGTAGGCGTTCCAGTCCAGTTCGGTGAGTTCGTGGTAGCCCTCGAACTGGCTGATGACCCCGTCGTCGTGGAACGGGATGAACATCTTCCGGGTGATGTCGTCCCAGCGGCCGAGTTCATCGGCACTGATCTGCAGCGTGCCCAGCAGTTCCGCCCTGGTCTGCGACGAGAGGGCGTCCAGCGCGTCCTTGGCGCGCAGCAGTATCCACACCGCCATGACGTTGGTGTACGCGTTGTTGTCAATGCCGCCGTCGTTAGCGCCCGGATATCCCGAGTGGAATTCGTCGGGTCCCATCACGCCCTTGATGACGTAGCGGTCCCGGCTGGGGTCGTAGCTGGCGATGCTTCCCCAGAATCGGGCGATCTCCAAGAGCATCTCGGCGCCGTAGTGGGTGAGGAATTCCCGATCATCGGTGGTCTGGTAGTACTGCCAGACGTTGTACCCGATGGCGATGCCGGCGTGTCGTTGCAGGTGGGTCGGATCGGGTATCCAACGTCCGGACGCCGGGTTGAGGTGCAGGCGTTGGCTCTCCTCCCGTCCGTCGCTGCCGGACTGCCACGGATACATGGCCCCGGCGTAGCCGGCGGCGAGTGCCGCCTCGCGGGCCTCCGGCAGCCGCCGGTACCGGTAGAGCAGCAGGCCCCTGCTCACCGCGGGAGTCCGCAGGTTCAGGATCGGCAGGACGAAGAGCTCGTCCCACAGGACGTGGCCGCGGTACGCCTCGCCGTGCAGGCCTCGCGCAGGTACCCCTACGTCGAGGTCGACACTGTTGAGTGACACGGTCTGGATCAGGTGCAGCAGATGCAGCCGTACGATCCGCAGCCGCTCGGTTTCGTCGGCGTTGTCACCGGCGCCGAACGAGAAGCGTTCCCACAGGTGCCGCCACGCCGTGACGTGGGTGCCGAGCAGGGATCCCAGGTCGCGCGCGCGGTGCAAGCGACCGTATGGCCTGCTCAGCCGGCTCCAGGCCGGCGGCGTCCCGACTGGTGAAGACGGTGACCACCTTCTCGAACGTCACGGCGCGGTCGGTGCCGAGATCGACGGCGATGTCGTGGCCGATCCACCCTTCGCGCTCCACGAGACGGCGGTGCAGGTCGAGTCTCGCCGCACCCCGCGCGGTCGTCCGGGCGGCCATGGCCACCCGGACGTGAGACTGGTTGGTCTGCACCTCGAGCAGGACGGAGTCGGCGGAGACCTCGGCCGTGCGGACGGCATGGAGGTGATCGCTTGCCAGCGTGCGGTACCGCTCGACGAGAGTGTTTCGGACATTGCCGTCGAGGGCCGAGCGCACCTCCAGGCGTCCGGACCAGTTCTCGGCCGCGAACGTGGTTTCCAGCACGCACACATGCTGCAGGCGCATGTGGACGAACCGGCGCTGGGTGACCGCGGTGACGCGGCCCCGCTCGTCGCGGAAGCGCATCCGCCGATGCAACGTGGCGTGCCGGAGGTCGAGCTCCTGGCGGTAGTCCAGAAGATCCACGCTCTCGATGTCGAACCACGGACCGGTGTCCATCCGGAAGGTCAGCAGAAGCCAGTTCGGCAGATTGACGAGACATTCGTTGTCGATTCGGGTGTCCGCCACCTCGCTGGTCCGGCGGTTGTAGATTCCGGCGGCGTAGGTGCCCGGGTAGTGGATGCCGTCCGCCGAGCCTTCGGGCGCGGAACCGCGGCTGGCCAGATAGCCGTTCCCCACGGTGCACAGCACCTCGCGCAGGCCCTCCTCGCGAGGATCGTAGCCCTCGTGACACCAGGCCCAGCCATCCATCGCTCTGTCCTCCACCACGTTCGCCCCCGCAACGAGGCGGCGATTCCGAACCTCATTCGATTTGCCGCCGGCAGCCCTCCACGGTCCAGTTTCGTCCAGGCTGCCGCCCCCGTACGCGGTTCTCGCAAGGCGAGTTCACGCCCGGTATTGTGAACCCTCGGGGATCAGGTGCGGGCCACGACCAGGTAGGTGAGGTAGGCCGCGTAGGCGAGGACGAAGAAGCCTCCTTCGGTTCGCGTCACCTTCCCTCGACCCGACCGGGGCCGGACGCCGGCGCTGGACCATGCGCTGGAAGGCGCCATTGAACGCGTTCCAGATCGCCTTCGAGGGCCGGCTCACCCCGGCCAACCACTGACCACCTCAACAACCAAGATCAGCCGTTAACTTGACACTCCCGATCAGGGTGCACGCGTCCAGCCCCTTTCGCGGAGGCGAACATGTCCAGGATGCGTAGCCCGGGCCGGGCGGGCACCTCCGCATGCCAGGCTTGGTTGAATCGGGCGCGCACGTCGGGGTCGGTGACGCGCTGGTAGCCGGGGAGCATGTAACGTTGGATCCCGGTCTTGCCTGGACGTGCACGTCGGCCATCTCGGCGAGGTCGATTCGGCGGGGATCGATGACGATGAGCCGGGCGCCGCGTAGCTGTCGTGGGTCATGCCCGGCCGGCATGGGTTTGTCACGCGCATCCTGTGGTGGCTGCCGCGCCATGCTTTAAGACTGCCGTACAGGCAAGCGCGAGGCGCTCGTTTCCTTGGCTTGGCCGCCCCCGGGTGAGCGTCCGGGGACGGGCCCGCTACCTGGTGCCGGCGTCCACCGCGGAGGTGTCGACGACCTGCTCGGTGGGCAGGCGCGGAGTGTGGGGTGGCGCGGCTTGCGCCCGGTCGGCGATCCCCAGGCGCATCGCCAAATACGGGAAGCCGAGCCCGGCCAGCATCTGGCGCAAGGTCTGCCGGGTGCCGTCCGTCTCCACCACACCGCTGAGCGGCACCATCGAGACGCCGAGCCGGGTGGCGGTCAGCCAGGCGGCGGAGAGCCCTTCACCGGCACGCAGCCAGCTTTCCGGCTCATCCTCGGTGTCCCAGAGGATCCCGTAGACGGCCGCGCGGTCGTGCCCGGGGCCAATCGGCAGAGTGCCGGTACGGCCGAAGTCCCGGCCCGGCACGGTGGTCTGCGGGGCCTGCTCGGGCAACACCTCGGGCGGCAGCCCGGTGCCGGCCGCGGCCCGGCTGGTCCAGTACGCGAGCTCCTCCCGCAGCTCCGGCTCCTCCGCCGCGACCACCGCGGCCTGGGCCGCCACGGCGGCCAACTCCATCACCTGGTCGGAGCCGAGCAGTTGGAGTCGGGCGCCCTGCGCGCAGGTCGCCTTGACGATCTCGTCGAGCGTGGCGTTGGGCACCGGCTCGTCGCTGACCGGCCGCCGGTCCGTCTGCCGGACCCGCATGCACTGCACGAGGCGGGTCGCGTCCGCGTCGGCCGCGGTCTGCCGGAACCGGCTGAGCCGGGCGAGCAGCTCAAGCTGGTCCGGGTCGGGTAGCCGCTCCACCTGGGCGGCCCAACCCTCAGCGGCCAGCGCCACCCGCGCGTGGTGCAGCGCCAAGCCGCAGCTCAACGTCACCAGCCGATTCTCCGGATCGGTGGCGGCGAGTTGCGGCTCCTGCACCATCCGCAGCTCCAGCGCGTCGGGGAGAACCGTCCAGCGCCACGGCTGGCTGTTGTGCACCGACGGGGCGAGACCGGCTGTCGCGGCGGCCTGCGTGAGCGCGGTGGTCAGCGGGCGGTCCCTGGCCGGCGTCTCCTGGCTGATCGTCACGACCTTTCGTTTCCCCACATCGTGCCCCACTCCGGACGCGTCCCGGGTGGTGTTGCCGCTCCATCCTCCGGGATGCCGGTCAGCCCGGACACGGATTCCCCTCGACGGGGTCGTCCGGCCCGCAAAGGATCACGCCGGTTCCCGCTTGCGGCGAACTGTGCTGCTGAGACGATTCGCAGGTGGGAGCGGAACCGGACGAGTGCGTGCCGGAACGGCCGGTGCGGCGGCGCCGGGTGGACTGGCGGGAGTGGGCGCCGCTGACCCTGCTTACCCTGGCCGCGCTGCTGGGCGGCGGGCTGTGGCTGGCAGGGTTGCGGACGGCGGCCCAGCTGGTCTGGGCGGCGGTGACCCTGGCGGCGCTGGTGCCGGCCACCTGGGCGACGTTACGGCAGCTGTGGCGCCGGCAGTTCGGGGTGGACGTCATCGCGGTGCTGGCGCTGGTCGGCACGCTGCTGGTCCGCGAGTACCTGGCCGGCGCGGTGATCGCCGTGATGGTCGGCACCGGGCAGGCGCTGGAAGGCTACGCACAGCGCCGGGCCAGCCGTGACCTGCGCGCGTTGTTGGAACGGGCCCCCCGGGAGGCCCGGCGGTGCACTCCGGACGGCGCGATCGAGCTGGTGCCGCTGGACCAGGTGGCGGCGGGGGACCGACTGGTGGTGGGTCCCGGCGACGTGGTACCGGTGGACGGGACGGTCGAGGAGGCTGCGACGCTGGACGAGTCGGTTGTCACCGGCGAGTCGCAGCTGGTCACCCGCGCCGCGGGCGAGCAGGTCGCCAGCGGCGTAGTCAACGCCGGCGCTGGGTTCGGGCTGCGGGCGACGAAGAACGCGGCGGAGAGCACGTACGCCGGGATCGTCCGGCTGGCCGAAGAGGCCACCGCGCACAAGGCGCCGATGGTCCGGCTCGCCGACCGGTACGCCGCCGCGTTCGTGCCGTTCACTCTGCTGCTGGCCGGAACCGCCTGGCTGCTCACCGGCCAGTTCCTGCGGGCGGTGGCGGTGCTGGTGGTGGCTACCCCCTGCCCGCTGCTGCTGGCCACCCCGATCGCGATCGTCTCCGGACTGTCCCGTGTAGCCCGGCGCGGGGTACTGGTCCGCGACGGCGGGTCGCTGGAGCTGCTGGGCCGGGCCCGCACCCTACTGATTGACAAGACGGGCACACTCACCGCCGGCCGCCCCCGCGCGACCGAGACGGTGGTCGCACCGGGCGCCGACCGGGACGACGTGCTGCGGCTGGCCGCCTCCGTCGAGCAGCTCTCCCCGCACGTGCTGGCCGCCGCCCTCGTCCGCCAGGCCCACGAGCGGGGGCTGCGGTTGACCGAGCCGACGGATGTCACCGAGGAGCCGGGGCGCGGGGTGACCGGACGGGTGGACGGGCACCTGGTGCGGGTGGGCCAGCTCGCCGGTGAGCCGCCCGAGTGGGCGCAGCGGGTACGCGAGCGCGCCGAGCTGGCCGGCCGCTCCACTGTCTGGGTCAGCGACGACCGCGGCCCGCTCGGCGCGATCCTTCTCGAGGACCCGGTACGCCCTGACGCTCGGCGCACCGTGCGGCGGCTTCGAGAGGCCGGCCTCAGCCGGCTGATCATGGTCACCGGCGACCGGTCGCGTACCGCCCGGCAGGTGGCGCAGACCGTCGGCGTGGACGACGTGATCGCCCAGTGCTCGCCGCAGGAGAAGGTCGACCGGGTCAAGGAGGAGTCCGCTCGGGCGATCACCGTGATGGTCGGCGACGGCGTCAACGACGCCCCGGCACTGGCAGAGGCGCACGTCGGCGTGGCGATGGGCGCCACCGGGGCCACCGCGTCCGCCGACGTGGCCGACGCGGTGCTCACCGTCGACCGGCTGGACCGGCTCGCCGACGCCGTCGAGATCGCCCGGTACGCACGCCGAATCGCGGTACAGAGCGCCACCGTCGGCATGGGTCTCGCGGTGGTGGCGATGGTGGTCGCCGCCGCCGGCGGGCTGCCCCCGGTCGCCGGCGCGTTCCTCCAGGAGGGCATCGACGTGCTGGTCATCGTCAACGCGCTGCGAGCCCTCCGCGGCGGCCTGCGCCGCCGCGAGGTCCCGCCGGAGACCCGGGAACTGCTCGACCGGTACGCCGGCCAGCACGGCGGGGTACGGGATGTGCTGGCCCGGCTGCGGGACACCGCCGACCTGGTGGCGACCCGCCCCGACGCGCCGGAATGCGTACCGGCGCTACGTGAGGTGCACCGCCGGCTGGTCGACGAGGTGCTGCCGCACGAGGCGGCCGAGGAGCAGCAGCTCTACCCGGCGCTGGCCGGCCCGCTCGGCAGCGACGAGGCGACCTCGACCATGAGTCGGGAGCACGTGGAAATCAGCCGGCTGGTGGACCGCATCGGCGGCCAACTGGCCCAGCACCCGGCCGGCCGGCTGCGTCCCGACGAGCTGCCGGACCTTCTAGCCGCCCTGTACGGGCTGGACGCCGTGCTCCGCCTGCACCTAGTGCAGGAAGAGGAGGACTACTTCTCCCTCAACCCCGCTGACACCCCGCCACGGTAACTGGCATCGCTAATCCGCGTGCGCGTTCCGCCTCGGATTCGAACCATGCCGCCGGCACAGCAATCGGCTGCTGCCGTCGAGCCGGATCGACGCCGCGTGCCGCGGTGCGGGTTTGGTGGGCAAGACGAGCCAAGCCGCGGCTGCGAGAAGCTCGCCACCGGTCCCGGTCGAGTGCCACCGTCAAACCCTGACCGGCGGAGACATCGGACGGCTCCATGATGGTCGTCGTCCCAGCGGCCGATCAGCGCCCGGTTGCCCGTTACCTTTTTGATCGTCCCCAGCCGGGGACCCTCGGTCGCCTGGCCCGGTATGACTTCCTGCCCCTGTCGTTCGGATGATCCGGGGGGTGTTGTCGCCGGGTCGGGTGGCGTCGGCGGACCGCTGATAGGGACACGGCCACCCGTGTTGGGGTAGGTCTCTTCGTAACGTGGCTGCCGGCAGTCCGACGCCCTGACTGCGGCCGAGGCCCACGATGCGATGCGTGGAGGCGGGTCTGGTGCACGACGGATATGGCGTCTTCCTGGGCTTGGACGTCGGTAAAGAGGGCCACCACGCGGTCGGGTTGGCCCCAGACGGCAAGCGGCTGCACGACGCGCCGTTGCCGAATACCGAGGTCCGGCTGCGGCAGCTGTTCGACAAACTCGCCCGTCACGGGCGGATCCTGGTCGTGGTCGACCAGCCCGCCTCGATCGGCGCCTTGCCGGTCGCGGTGGCTCGGGCGGGCGGGCATCAGGTGGCCTACCTGCCTGGCCTGGCGATGCGCCGGATCGCCGATCTGCACCCTGGCTCGGCGAAGACCGACGCCCGCGACGCCTACGTCATCGCTGACGCGGCCCGCACTCTGCCGCACACGCTGCGGCGGGTCGACACCGGCGACGAGACCCTGGCCGAGCTGGAGGTCCTCGTCGGCTTCGACGACGACCTCGCCGGCGAAGCCACCCGCGTGTCCAACCGCATCCGGGGACTTCTCACCCAGATCCACCCCGCCCTGGAACGCATCCTCGGCCCGAAAGTGCAGCACAAAGCTGTGCTGGAGCTGCTCTCGCGCTGCGGCGGCCCGGTCGGCCTGCGCAAAGCCGGCCGCCGCAAACTCCTCTCGATCGCCACCGTCCACGCACCCCGCATGGGCGAACGGCTCGTCGAGCAGATCATGACCGCCCTCAACGAGCAGACCGTCACCGTCCCCGGCACGACAGCGGCAGAAACGATCCTGCCCCGCCTCGCCGACAGCCTCCGCGACGTCCTGCGACAACGCGACCACGTCGCCGGCGAGGTCGAGAGGATGCTTGATGCGCACCCTCTTGCCGGGGTCCTGACCTCGATGCCCGGCATCGGCGTCAGGACCGCCGCCCGGATCCTGCTCGAAGTCGGCGACGGCACCGCGTTCGCCACCCCCGGCCACCTCGCCGCCTACGCCGGCCTTGCCCCCGTCACCCGACGATCCGGAAGCAGCATCCGCGGCGAGCACCCACCCCGAGGCGGCAACAAGAACCTCAAACGCGCGTTCTTCCTCGCGGCGTTCGCAGCCCTCGCCGACCCCGTCAGCCGGGCCTACTACGACCGCAAACGCGCCGAAGGCAAACGCCACAACGCCGCCCTCATCTGCCTCGCCCGCCGCCGCTGCGACGTCCTATACGCCATGCTCCGCGACAAGATCCCCTACCAACCACGACCGACAGATCAGGCACCCGTCCCCGCTTGACGAAACCCATAGGGACACGTTACGCCAAACGGGCATCGCTCTATCGAACCAGCCTCTCCTCATCGCGGCAATCATCTGGCTCATGATCGGCAGGAGCAGCCCTTAGTTGCAGTTCGTCAGTGCGATCCCGCTGAGGATCGGCCGCCCGAGCCGAAACCCGGTCACGAGCTCCCCGGCCTCGGCGAGTGCCGTCACCTCGAACTCGCCACTGCGCGCCGCCGTCCAGAAGCCGTCGGCCTCCCCACTGGTGCCAGGAGGGAATGTCAACTCCATCTCGATCTGGACCGTATACGCGAGGTCGAGGTCATCCTCGCCGCCCGACGGTTCGCCCGGCACACCGTCGCGCCATTCGACCGCAGGGATGGCGAAGCGCCGGGCGAGCAGCAGCCGCGGCGGGCCGTCCGGCCATTCGGAGACACCGAACTCAAGAACCAGCGTGTCCGCTTCCACGTCACCCTCCCAGCGGTCGAAGAGACCGTCCAACGGGACCACGAGGAACGCCCGGAAGCCACGCCACGCGAGGCCCACGTCCTGGATACAATCCGGGTCGCCGCCCTCCGCCGCGAGCAGTCGGCGCAGTTCCTGCAGTCCGTCACGCCACGAGAGAGCTGTCATGACTGCATTTCATCACGCAGGCCATCATGATCGGCAGGACACGCCGCACGACCTGACCCTGCAGCAACCAGCCGACCGAGCGTCGGTCACGCGGTCCGCCAGATCGCCATGCCAAGAAAGCGACACGATCTTGAGAAGGGGCGACAGCAACCTGAGAAACCGAACGCTCTGCCCTGGCCAGAGACACGTCGGGCGATAAGACCGACGAGAACCTACATCATCTGTAGTTTCTCAACCTCGAGTCCCCCTCCACCGTGATGGTCTGTTTGGCGACGTCGAGGTCGCGGATGCGGCGCATCGCGTCAGGGAGAGCACGACCTGACGGCCGGAGGAGTCCGGGACGGCGCCGCCGCACAGCCCCGTGTTGCCGCCCTGTGGGACGACCGCGACGCCCGCCTCGCGGCACACCGTGACGACCGCGGCCACCTCCTCGGCGTTGCCCGGCCGCACGACGGCCGCAGCGGTTCCCGCGTACGCGTTGCGGCAGTCGGTGAGGTAGCCGGCCATGTCGTCCGGGTCGCTGATCACGCCGGAGGGCCCGACCACATGCCGCAGCCGGCCGATGAGGTCTGCGGTCACGAGGCCGCCGCTCCCTTCCCGTGGACCGTCGTGCTCACCCCGGCAGCAGCCCGAGTACCCGGCGGGCCCGCGTCACCTCCTCGCCGAGCCGGTCGGGGCCGAACTGCCGCACCGTCTGCGTCGACGGCGCGAGCCGGTCCAGCTGTGGCGCCCACTCCGGCATGCGCTGCGGAAAGCTCGCCGCGAGCACGTCGAGCATCGTCGACGCGGCGGTCGAGGCACCGGGCGAGGCGCCGAGCAGGGCGGCCAGGGAGCCCGCGGAGGTGACGATCTCGGTGCCGAAGCCGACCGTGCTGCGGCCGCCGGTCTTCTTGAGGACCTGAACTCGCTGCCCTGCGGTCATCAGCGTCCAGTCGTCCGCGCTCGCCGACGGCACGAACCGGCGCAGCGTGGCCGTTCGGGCATCCGCGGACTGGGTCACCTGCCGGATCAGGTAGGTCACCAGCGGGCGGTTGTCCCGCGCCGCGGCCATCAGGACCGGGAGGTTCCCGGGCCGGACCGATCGCACCAGGTCGGTCAGCCGGCCACGGGTGAGGAAGCGGGGCGAGAAGGCGGCGAACGGTCCGAAGAGCAGCGCCTCCTGTCCGTCCACCACCCGCAGGTCGAGATGCGGAACAGAGATGGGCGGGGCGCCCGGAGCCGAATGCCCGTACACCTTCCCCCGATGGGCCGCCACAAGCTCGGGCCGATCGGTCCGCAGGAACTGACCGCTGATCGGGAAGGCGCCGTACCGCCGGATCTCCGGGACCCGGGCCGACTGCAGCAGCGGCAGCGTCCCGCCCCCGGCCCCGACGAAGACGTATGGCGCCCGCAGCCGCCGGCGATGCCCCGTCCTGCGGTCGCGGACCTGCACCACCCAGGTCCGCCCATGCCGGCGCAGGGACGTGACCTCCTGGCGCGTTCGCACGACGCCGCCGCGCTGCTGCAGGGCCGACAGCAACTGCCGGGTGAGGACGCCGAAGTCGACGTCGGTCCCCTGCGCCGAGCGGGTGACCGCCACCGGTTCGTTCCCGTTCCGGCCCTCGAACATCAGCGGCAGCCACGAGGCGAGGACGTCGGGGTCCTCGCTGAACTCCAGGTCGGAGAAGAGCGGGTGGCCCCGCAAGGCCTCCCACCGGGCCCGCAGGTACGCCACGCCGTCCGCACCGCGGCCGAAGCCGAGGTGCGGGACCGAGTGGATGAACGCCTCGGGCGGCCCGAGCACCCCCCGCTCCACGAGACGGGCCCAGAACCCCAGAGATGAGACGAACTGCTCGCCGATCCGCACGGCGCTCGACACGTCCACCGTGCCGTCGGGCCTCCGCGGGGTGTAGTTGAACTCGCAGAGCCCGGCGTGGCCGGTACCGGCGTTGTTCCAGGCGCTGGAGCTCTCGAGCCCGGCCTCGTCGAGCCGCTCGACGACGGTGATCCGCCAGTCCGGCTGCACCTCGCTCAGCAGCACGCCCAGGGTGGCGCTCATGATCCCGCCGCCGACGAGGACGACGTCCCAGCCCTCGCTCGCACCGCTCCTCGACACGATCACACTCCCCACGCTAGGAGCCCACGACGATGCCTGTCCAAGTCTGCTCGGGCATGGGGTCGATATCCCCACGATATCGCGATCAGCCGAGCAGCACGGCGATCCCGACGAGCACGGGAACGGACAGGACGGTGGTGGAGTCTCTACGCGAGTTTGCATGCTGCCGAAGCTTCCGATCTTGGCTGTTTGGGCTGGTAGAGGGTCTTGTCGCGGATTGAGGTGGTGTTCGCGACGAAGCCGCAGCTGGCGCAGGCCATGCTTGCCCGGGCGATGGACGCCGGGGTCCCAGCCCGGTGGGTCACCGCGAACGAGGCCTACGGCCAGGACTCGAAGTTCCGGACGTTCTGCGACCAGCGCCGGGTCGGCTACGTGGTGGCCGTGCTCCGCGACCAGCAGATAGGGCTGGGTGTGCACCGCCCGCGTCGACACCCTGGCCGGACAAGCCCCTGACGAGGCGTGGAAACGGCTCGGCCGGGGCCGGCTCGAAGGGGCCACGGCTGTACGACTGGGCCACGGCCGGCCTGCCCGACCTCGACGACAGCGGCCGCAGCCGATGGGTCCTGATCCGTCGCAGCATCGCCGCCCCCGGCGAGCTGGCGTTCTACCTGTGCGCCGGACCCGCCGGCACCACCATCACCACCTTGGTCGCCGGAGCCCGGTGAGCGATCGAGGAATGCTTGTGCGCCACGAGGCGCCTTGTCGTATTCCCAACGCAGTTGGGAGGAACTCGGAGGGAGGTTTCTGGGTCTGAATGACGTGATCTCAACAAGAAGGCGGTAGGTAGCGGTATTCGAAATGGGTGAGGTGGAGAGCAGCGCGGACGATGTCGCCGACCTGTCGTGGGATGGCTGTGCTGTGACGTAGGGTCCGCCAGCGGCCGACGAGAATCGCGAAGCCGCGTTCTCCGAGGCACCGCATCGATCGAAGGACGGCGTTGTAGGCGCGGTTGTCGACCGCGAGCCTGCGGCCGTCGGCAGGCTGCTTGTATGGAGCGTGGATGCCCTGGCTAGCGCCTTCGTAGCCCGAGTCGGCCAGAGTCGGCAACCCGAGTTCGGAGGCCGCCCAGTAGAGGGCGCCGGTGGCGTCCAACCGCTGGGCGCATGTCAGGTCGTGCAAATGTCCGGGCATCGCATCCGAGGTCCAGATCGGTAGCCCGTCGGGGCGCATGCTCGCTTGGATGTTCGCGCCGAAGTCACGGTGTTTCCCGGAGTACCACGCGTCGATCGTGTCGTCCTTCACGGTGGCGATGGTCTCGGCGAGGCGGTCGGTGTCGAACAGCTTCCCGTCGAGGATCACGTGCGACCAGCCGTCGGCGGCGACCCGGGTCAGCGCGTCGTGCAGGGTGGGTGTCTGCGCCGCCAGGACCCGCACGGCCTCGGCGACGTACCGGTAGGCGGTCGCCCTCGACACGCCGAACCCCGCCCCGAGGGTGGTCTTGTCCTCACCCTTGCGAAACCACACCAACACCATGATCGCCTGGTCAGCGCACGAGTTCCCGGGCGGGTGCCCACCGTGCGACGCTCGGCACGAAGCAGCCGCACCACGTGCTGTATGAGTTCCCTGGGAACGTCGAGCCTGGCAGAATAGGCGATCACGTGGAGCCCTCTCGAAGACTGGATCCTGTCGCAAGAACCTGTCTATCGATGGCTCCACGCCCATATCCAACACCGTCCGGTATGGACGTTACGCCCGTGTCATCCCCACACGGCCGCCGGACCTCGCTGAGATCACCTCAATGGCCCTCAGCCACCGCTTACTTTCCCCGCTGGCTGATGAAGAAGCCGTTCCAAGTTGCCATTCCGGACTCGACCGGGAAGGTGGAACTCGAGTAGCGAACCGGCCGGTCAACTGTATCACGTGCATCTCGGCGACCTTGTAAAGGAACAAATCTCTGGGTGTCCATTGTTGCGTCTCCGGTCATTTTCTGCGGTGCCTCCTGACTACCCGTGATGAGGTCACTTGATGCTGCAGGACTGCCGCCCCGGCAGAATCTTTGGGACGGGGGTGCCGGCGGGCTAGGGCGATTCAGGGCGCGGGCGTGGATTTTTCTGCGGCCGGAGGCTGCCGGGTAGAACACGCGGCGTGTGCTGCGGTGGTAGTGCGTGGGCCGGCGCAGGTGCAGCCGGCTGGGGTTGCCGAAGGTGGCTTGCAGGTCGCCGCGGTCGCGGCGAGGATCTCGGCGCGGAGCAGCGGCCAGAACTGCAGGCGTGGCAAGCAAACCACCTCCTCATTGTGATGGCGCTCCATGCCCACCTCCGTGGGCGCGCCAGGCCAGGGCCGAAGGTCCCGTGATCCCGGAGACTGTGTTAGCTGCCGATGGGGACGTGGCCAAGTTCGTACCACAGGTTGCGGATCGTCGGATATGGCTTGTCCGGTAGGGCTTGGAGGACGGCGATGATCTCGGGGCGGGCGTGGCTGCCGGCGGCGTGGGCGAGTATCCGGTCGCGGGTGGCGGGGCCGGTGGTGAAGGCTGCTTCGACGTGGACGGCCAGCTCGGTTCGTGTGACGGTCATCAGTGTTTTCTCGGCTCGCGTTGGGGGTGGGTGGGCTGAGGTTGGCGTGGCCTGCCGTACGAGTGTGGCCATGCCGGTTGGGTGCGGGCGGCTATGGGAGCCGGTGGGTGAGGGTGTCTAACGACCTCGTGCACGGTTGCCGGGAGGGCCAGTCACCTCATCGGCGGTGAGGTGCGGCTGGTAGGGCCTTGAGCGGCTTGGTGGCGTTCTCGGTGCGGTCGGTGTGTTGGTGGTCGGATAGCAGGCCTGATCCTGCCGGCGGTGCCGGTGTACTGGCGTTGCACCCCGACCGAATGCACGCCCTTCTTCAGGTCGCCGGTCTCGTCGACGACCAGGACCTGTGGGTGCCAGAAAGTCGTCCGTTGCGGCTGAGCTGGGGTTTCGTGGGGCTGGTACCTGCCGGGATGATCGGTGAGTGGCACTACGACTGGTCTACTTGATGTGCTCGCAATTGATGCAGTGGGCGGTGCTGCTGGCCCGGGACTCGGCGGCCAAAGACGTCGAGCTTCTGCTGCTGCGTCATGAGGTGGCGGTGCTGCGGCGACAGGTCGCTCGGCCGCGGGTGGACTGGGCTGACCGGGCGATGCTGGCCGGTCTGGCACGGCTGCTGCCCCGCCGGCTGTGGGACGGGTTGTTCGTGCGGCCGGCCACGCTGCTGCGCTGGCATCGGGATCTGGTTCGCCGGCGGTGGACCTATCCGAGCCGGCGGGGCCGGCCATCGGTCACCGCTGAGATCCGCGGCCTGGTGTTGCGACTGGCCGGGGAGAATTCGACCTGGGGCTACCGCAGGATTCACGGCGAGCTGTGCCGGTTGGGCTTCCGGGTTGGCGCCAGCACGGTGTGGACCATCCTCAGGGGTGCTGGGGTTGATCCGGCGCCGAAGCGGTCGGCGGTGACCTGGCGGCAGTTCCTGCGGGCGCAGGCCGAAGGCGTCCTGGCGGTGGACTTCTTCACCGTGGACACGGTCTTGTTGCGGAGGTTGTATGTGCTGTTCGCCGTCGAGGTCGCCACCCGCCGAGTCCACGTGCTTGGGATCACCACGCACCCGGCGGGGGAGTGGGTGGCCCAGCAGGCGCGGAATCTTCTGATGGACCTCGGCGAGCGGGCTGGGCGGTTTCGGTTCCTGGTGCGGGATCGGGACATGAAGTTCACCACGGTGTTCGACGCTGTGTTCGTCGCCGCCGGTATCGAGGTGCTCAAGACGCCGGTGCGGGCTCCGAGGGCCAACGCGTACGCGGAGCGCTGGGTGGGCACGTGCGCCGCGAACTACTCGACCGGATGCTGATCTTCGGGCGTCGCCATCTGCAGTCGGTGATGCGTGAGTATGTCAACCATTACAACGTGCATCGCCCGCACCGCTCGTTGGGACAGGCGCCACCGCTCCGCCCGACGCAGTCACCAGTCGCCGTAGCCGGTGTGCGGGTGGTGCGGCGCGATCGTCTCGGTGGCCTGATCGGCGAGCACTCGCAGGCTGCGTAAGGTAACCGATTTTCTGGCACCCACACGTCTCGACCCGGTATCTGCGCCAGGAGTTCTCGTCCCACCTCAGCTGGTATCTGCGGGGGCGGTCACCTGTGGTCGCCGTCGTACTTCGCCGGCTCGTGAGGCGGCACTCGACGTGGTCAAGGAGTACATCGAGAGCCAGGAGCGTCCAGGTCCGTGACGGCGTTCCTCCCGGCCGTAAACGGCCGGGGTGCCCTCCCTATTCACGGCTGAACCTGCAAACGCAGCGGCTTGTCGGTCAGCACCTGTACGGCGTCGTCAACGCCGTACCGCTGCCGCTGACGTACGAGCTGGCGCGCCGAGGGAAGCGTCCGATTCTGGAGGAGGTCGTCATGCGGCGGGACATCTCGATGGCGGTCGGGGCGATCGCCCTACTGGTGGTGGTCGCGTTGGCCGGTCTTTGGCTGACGGCGCGGCTCTGAATCCCGCCACCAGCCAGGTTCGATGACGGCGGTGAGCGTTGAGGCATAGCCTGAACTCATTCTGTCGCCGCAGGCCGCAGCCGCCAGAACGTTGGCGCTGCACGGTCAGGGACCTTCGGCCCTGAGCATGCGGTGGCTGTCGCGACCCTCGCGAGGGGTGACGCCCTGCGGCGGGAGTGCCGAAAGTCTCTACCGGGCGTCGTCCGCCGCGACCTAGCGTCGAAACAAGTGGCCAGCGGCATCGCACGACGCGTGCGGGCCGGACAGTAAGGGGGCGCGGACGTGTTCTGGCACCACAACGGCATGGGTGGTTTTGGCTACCTGTTGATGCTGCTCAACAGCCTTGCGTTCGTGGGGTTGTTGGCAGCTGGCGGATGGGTCGGGTGGCGTGCGCTGCGCGATCATGGCGAGCGCCGGGTGGGCGATCCGGCAGAGCGGCTGCTCGCCGAGCGTTTCGCGCGGGGCGAGATCAACGACGAGGAGTACCAGCGTCGGCTCGACACGCTGCGGCACGTGTGAGCGCTTCACCGACGAGCCGGTCGCGCGCCTGCCAAGCAAGGTCCTGCGGCAGGTGCGATGCGGCGCAGACCGGCGCGTTAAGGTAGCGCTGTCTCGGGAGTGAACTGACCAATCAGGGCTCAGCGGTCGCCGCCGCTGGCGCCGGAGGTGAGGTCATCGTAGTTCGCGATTTCCGTTATGAGCTCGTCCACTATCACGCGGAGACCTGGATGGTCAGTTGCGGGTACGCCCCTTGTGTCTGGTGCGTCGCTCAGCAGGCCGCAGCGTGGGCGGCGTCGACGGGCGTTTCGCGGGGGCTTCGGTGCATCGACACGCAGCCGCGCGTGGATACGACCACGATCGGCGCGGGTTCACCGCCGCGCCGGTGTCGCGCCAGCCGGGTGGCGACCCCGGCGGCGACCGATCGCGGTCGCAGGCCGCCCGTGGCGTCTCCACCGAGTACCACCAGGTCGGCGAAGCCCGCCGCGTGGCACAGCGTGGTGACCGGGTCGGCGAACGCCATCTCCCGAGCGACCTGAGGAGGGTTGGCCGGCCCCGCGGTCGCCGCCGCGACGGCGTCGCGCTGCATCCGGTGCAGCCGCACGCGGTGGTGGACGAGTTCACCGTTGTCCCGGGCGCCGATCCGGTCCACGGCTGGCCACGCGGTAACAACCAGAAGTGTGGCGTGGCGACGTGCCGCTTCTCGCGCCGCCCACGTCAGCGCGTGGTGCGCCGATGCCGATCTGTCGAGCCCGATGACGATCCCGGTCGTGTGCCATCGCGTCCTTTCTTTGCCTGCGCGCCTCAAGCTTCGTCCGGTTGCGGTACGGCTGCAGAACCGGGGTCCCGACCGGGGGCAGGTCGGGACCCTTCTCGGAGTGCGGGTCAGACGGGATCGGCCCGCTCCGCCGTCGCTGGCGGGATCTCGCGGATGACCGCGACCGGGCAGTGGCTGTGGTGCAGCAGTTGCTGGCTGACCGAGCCGAGGAGCAGGCCGCGGAATCCGCCGCGCCCGCGGGATCCGACGACGACCAGTTGGGCGTATCGGCTGGCCTTGGCGAGGACGCGGCTTGGGTTGTCCGCGACGACCTCTGTGGTCACCTCGACGTCCGGATATTTCTCTTGCCAGCCGGCGAGCAGCTCGTCGAGCGCGGCCTTCTCCGCTGCGGTGATGTCTCGCTGATCGAGGTTGGGCGGGCTCCACCGCGGTGTCGGCGGGGTCCAGGCCCGGATGACGTGCAGGGGCACGCCGCGGTCGGCGGCCTGCTCGAGGGCGTACTGGAGCGCCAGCAGGGAGCCCGGGGATCCGTCCACGCCCGCGAGCAAGTGTGCGCCGGGCCGTTGCTCATCGCCGCGGACGACCACGACCGGGCAGTGGGCGTGCGCGGAGACCGCGAAGCTGGTGGAGCCGACGAGCAGGTCGGCGAAGCCGCCGTGTCCCCGGCTGCCGAGCACGACGAGGGACGCGTGCCGGGACTGCTCCTGCAGCACGACGGCGGGCGGCCCGTCGAGCAGCGTGCCGGTGACGATGAGGCCGGGGTGGGACCTGGCCGCTTCGGCGACCGCGTCGTCGATCATCGTTTGGGCGTCATGTCGCGCGGTGGTGTCGGGCCAGCTCGCTGGTCCGGGGGAGAGCGCCGCGGGGACGATCGGCCAGTCGAAGGCGTAGGTGAGCAGGAGGGGCGTGCCGGTGCGGGTGGCATGGGTGATGGCCCATTCCACGGTGGCTGCGGCGCTGGCGGAGCCGTCGTAGCCGACGACGATCGACCTGCTGGTCATGAGAGCCTCCCTGATGGTGGGCGCGCGACGGAGGCGTCGCGCGGGGGGTTACTGGGGTTGGCGGAGCTGTCGCAAGGCGGGGTCGGGTTCCGCGCCGACAGGCTCGAGGCGCAGCTTTGCGTCGACGGCGAGGGCGCCGTCGGGTCCGACCAGCACCGGGTTGAGGTCCAGTTCGGCGACCTCGGGTACCTCTTCGGCGAGACGCCCCAGTCGCAGGAGCAAGTTTTCGACGGCGGTGGTGTCGACCGGTTGTGCGCCTCGGTATCCGGTCAGCAGTGGCGCGGCGCGCAGTGAGCGCCACATCCGTTCCGCGTCGTGGTCGGTCATCGGCGCCAGCCGGAATGTCCGGTCGCCGAGCAGGTCGGTGTGTACGCCGCCGAGGCCGGCCATCACCAGGGAGCCGAACAGCGGGTCGTGCACGATGCCGGCTACGAGTTCCGCCTGTCCGCGCGCCAACGGCTGGACCAGCGCGCCGCACTCCGTCCGACCCGCGGTGGTGACCGCTCGATAGGCGGCGCGCACTGCCGCGGCGTCGGCCAGGTTGAGCTGGACGCCGCCCGTGTCGCTCTTGTGCACCAGGTCCGGGTCCCCTGACTTGAGCACGACCGGGTAGCCGATGCGCTCGGCCGCGAGGACAGCGTCGTCCTTGCTGCGGGCGGTGACGGAGGTGACCAGCGGGATGCCGTAGCCGGCGAGGATGGCGGCGGTGCGCTCGTACGGCTGCCAGCCGGCACCCGCGGCCAACCCCTGCGCGACGGCGGTGCGGACGGCAGCGGTGTCGATGTCGGACAGTTCGGGTCGGGTGCCGAGCGGCTCCCGCCGCCAGGCGGCGTACCGGGTGGCGTGCCCGAGTGCCCGCACCGCCCGTTCGGGTAGGTCGAAGATCGGCGTGCGCCGCGCGCCGAAGGTCGGCTGCGCCTCCGGCAGGCCGATGACGACGGCGGCGACAGTCAGGTCGGGGTGCGCGTCGACGACCGGGGTGATGGCCGCCAGGGTCGCGGGCACGTCGTTGGTGCGGGTGGCGGCGACAATCACGAGCAGGGAGTCCACCTCCCCGCTGACCGTCAGCGCTTCCACCGTCTTGGCGAATGCCGCGGGTGTGGCCGCGGCGCCCAGGTCCAGGGGGCTGTCATGGCCGGCCGCGTCGGGGGCGACGGCTGCCAGCCGCTCGCGAAGCGCCGGGCTCAACGACGGCACACGTAGGCCGGCGGCTGACGCGGCGTCGGCAGCGAGCACGTTGACTCCGCCAGCGTTGCCGACCACGGCCAGCCGCTCACCGGCGGGCAGCGGCTGGTCGGTGAGCATGCGGGCGGCGTCCATCAGGTCACCGAGGTGGTCGACCCGCACCACCCCGGCCTGGGCGAAGATCGCATCGACCGCTACATCGGGAGCGGCGGCCGCACCGGTGTGCGAGGCCCCGGCCCGCGCTCCGGCCGTCGACCGGCCGCTCTTGACCGCCAGAACCGGCTTGCGGCGGGCGAGGGCCCGCACCGTACGGGCGAACTTGCGCGGGTTACCGAACGACTCCAGGTACAGGGCGACGGCGGTGGTGGCCGGGTCGTCGAACCAGTAGGCGAGGAGGTCATTACCGCTGACGTCTGCTTTGTTGCCGAGCGACACGAAGGTCGACACACCGCAACCTGCTCGCGCGGCGTGATCGAGCAGCGCGATGCCCACCGCACCCGACTGGGAGGCCACCGCCAACCCACCCCGAAGCGGCGCGGCCGGAGTGAAGCTGGCGTTCAACCGGATGGCGGGATCGGTGTTGACGATGCCCAGGCAGTTGGGTCCGACCAGCCGGATGCCGTGCGCGCGGGCCAGCCGGACCAGCTCGGCCTGCCGGGCCCGCCCTTGCGCGCCCGCCTCGCCGAAGCCGGATCCGAGCACGACGGCGGCTCGCACGACGGCGGCGCCCGCCTCGGCGACAACGCTGGCAACGGCCTCGGCCGGCACCGCGATAACCGCCAGGTCGACCGGACCGGGTAGGTGTGCGAACGACGGGTACGCGGGCACGCCCGCGATCGCGCTGGCGTGGGGGTTCACCGCGTACAGATCGCCGGTGAAGCCGTACTCCCGCAACGCCCGAAGGGTTTCGTGGCCGATACGGCCCGGCCGCCGGCCGGCACCGACGACGGCGATCGATGTCGGCGCCAGCAGCGGGCGCAGCGAGGCCCGCTCGGCGATGCGCTCACGCTCGTCCACGGCCAGCTGCGCAGCCTCGTCCGCGCCGGTGGTCAGCGCCAGGTCGACAACGCCGTTAGCAAGGCGCGACCGGAGGCCGGAGGTCAGATCCCGGGCCACCTTCAGCATCCGGCTGTTGCCCGGCAGGACCTCGCCGACGAGCTCGTCAACGCCCTGTGCGCGGGCGGCCGCGGCCAGGTGCTCCAGCAGCAGGGTGCCGATGCCGCGCCCGCGCTGCGTCTCGTCGACGAACACCGCGAACTCGGCCCGCCGCTCAGCGCTGCCGCGCTCGTACGACGCGACGCCGACGACCGCGCCGGACTGCTCAGCGACGAACGCCTCGTGACGCGGTGACGCCCGCCGGCACAGCCGATCGATCTCGGAGGCGATCATCGCCGGCCCGGGAGCCACGAAGAACCGCATCCGCAGACTGTCGATACCGGCCCGGCCGTAGAGCGCGGTCAGTTCCGGCCGGTCAGCCGGGTGTACCGGGCGGATGCGGACGATGCCGCCATCGGCGGTCAACGCGTCGACGCCGGTCAGCTCACGGCCCCCAGCAGCGGCGTCTGCGGTAACGGCGGTTGATGTGGCAGGGGTTGACGCGGCGGTCGCGATCACGGTCGGCCTCCTGAACATCCGGTTTCCGTCCACTTCAGCCAACCGCAGCCGGCCCCATACGGGTCAGGGCCATCCGACCCTCAACCGGCCTGCCGCAGGTCCCTTCGACAGCGGTCATCCGGCTCTGACCAGCCTCGCTCTCGGATTCGTACGGTGAGGTCAGGACTGCGAAGGAGGTCGTGATGAGGACATGGCAGGTGTGCGACGTGATGAGCACGGACGTCGCGACGGTGCGGGACGACACCCCGTACCGGGAGATCATTGACGTGCTCACGCAACGGCACGTCAGCGCGGTGCCCGTGGTCGACAAGCTCCAGCACGTGCTCGGCGTGGTGTCCGAGGCGGACCTGCTGCACAAGGTGGAGCTCATCGGGCAGCCGCACGAGCGGCGCGTCTTCGAGGGCAGCCGACGGCGGAAGGAGCGGGTCAAGGCCGACGCCGCTGTCGCTGCCGACCTGATGACCGCACCGGCGGTGACCACCCTTCCGCACACGCCGTTGGTCGCCGCAGCCAAGACGATGAACAGTGAGCAGGTCAAGCGCCTGCCGGTGATCGACGACCTGGGCCGGCTCGTCGGCATCGTCACCCGCAGCGACCTGCTTAAGGTGCACCTGCGCCCCGACGCCGACATCCGCCACGACGTGGTGCAGGAAGTCCTGCGCCGAGTCCTCGCGGTCGAGGAGGGCGTCGTCCAGGTGACCGTGCACGGCGGCGTGGTCCGGCTGACCGGGCAGATGGACCGCAAGTCCTCGGCGGACATCGCCGGCCGACTCGCCGCACAGGTCAGCGGCGTCGTCGAAGTGACCAACGAGCTCGGCTTCGACTTCGACGACAGTCAGCTCGCCGACCGGTGGTCCGGACGGACCACCTTCACCGGCATCGCCTGAAGGCAGCGGGCACGGAGAGGAGCATCCGGCGACGCGCCCCTCTCTGTGCCCCTCGGGCAACCTGAGAGGCGATCATGAAGGCGATCTACATTGCAGGACGTGAGCCCGACGGTGGGCCGGGACGGTTGGCGACCCGGCCGGTCACCGAGGTGATGAGCAGCCCGGTCTTCTCCGTAGACGTCGACATTCTGCTCGGCGACGCGCTGGAGGCGTTGGTCCGCACCGGGCGCCGTCACCTTGTGGCGGTCGACGGGGCCGGGCGGTGCCTGGGCGTGCTCGCCGACCGGGCGGTGGCCGCGGCGTGGGCGCATGACCACGCGGCGCTGTCTCGGCTTACCGTCGCGGCTGCGCTGGATCCGGACCCCGCCACGGTGAGCACCGACGCGCGGGTGATTGACGCCGCACGGTTGATGCGGGCGGGCGGCATCGACGCCGTCGCGATTGTCGACGCGGACGGCCGTCCGGTGGGCATCGTCACCGGAAGCGATCTGATCGCCCTGCTTGCCCGGTAAGGCGCACGTCCATGTCCCTCGGCGAGCCTGAACACCGCGGCGGGCCTGGGCCTTGACAGCGGCGTCGTCGCGTCGCGTTGAACTGGATCCTCCTGGAAACCCGGCCGCCACCATCGCCCGCTTGAGGCGTCCGGTCCGCTGGCCCGCCGAACAGCCAGCGCGTGGAGGAGGGGCAGCCGCGATCGGGCCGCTCCTCCTCAGCGATGGTTGCGGTTAGACCGGCAGCGCCGGCTCTGCCGTAGCATGCGGCACCGGCACGGGCACGGGGATGACGACGACCGGGCAGCACGCCTTGCTTACGCATTCCTCGCTCACCGACCCGAGGACGGTGTGCCGGATCCGGCTGTGACCGTGGCTGCCGAGAACGAGCAGTTCGGCGCTGCGAGCGGCACGCGTCAGCACGTCGGCGGCTCTGCCCTCCACGACCTCAGCAGCGACAGGCGACGACGAGCCTCGACGGGCCGTGAGTGCCTGGATCTCGCGATCGAGGATCGCGCGGGCCCGCTCCTCCTCGTCGGTCGGATTGCCGGCAGTCATCGGGCCGGACTCGATCCCGTCCCACCGCCAGGCGACTACCGCCTGCACCGCGCCACCGCGAGTCGCCGCTTCACGGGCCGCCCAGTCGAGGGCACGCCGCCCGCCATCGGAGCCGTCCACGCCGACGACGATCAGATAGTTGCTGGTCATCTGCCTCACTCCCTCCATGTCCTCGACCTCATCACACACCCGTCGTCGGCGGTGAGGTAGACGCGAAGGGCCCGGCGCGGCCGGGCCCTTCGACCTGTCATGCGGTGTGGTCAGGGCGTTGTTTCGGCCTCCGCCCGCAGCCAGCGCCACTCGGTGACCTGCGGCGGCTGCCGTACTAGAGTTGTGCGAGCTTCAGGCTCGTGCCGATCGTTATCGGCGGTGGGGTAATGGTTCGTGTTGCCCCTCGGACACAAACCATTACCCCACGGTGCGCGCTGAGATCCACTTCGGCGCGCACCGTTTGCGTTTCGGGTTGGTAATTCAGCCGGAGACCGAGTTGCCGGTAGACCTCGGCCTTGTCGGCCGGGTCGGCGTCGCGGAGCACGGTGGTGATGTCGCCGAGCGCGGTCACCAGGGCCGTGATTTCTGCTCGGCTCATCCGGCGCGGGGTGGTGCCCGCGATCGTGCGTAGATCTGCTTCCGCACGGGCGCGTTCGGCCTGGGTCTGCGCGATCCAACCGGTGACCACCGCTGGGTCGGCGCCAGCGTCGAGGGCGGCGCGGTAGCGCTCCAACTTGGCGTCGCACTCGATGATGATCGTCTGGGCTGCTGTGCCCGTTGCGGCCGGCTGATCTAGGGGTTGGGCGTCGGCCATCGCGGTGATCGTTTGTTCGATGCGGTGGGGCGCGAAGGCGGAGGCCAGCCAGGTGTCGAGCGGGTCGGTGAGAGCGTCCTCGCGCAGGTACACGTTGCGGGGGTGGGGTGGGCTACCTGGTTGGCGAGGGCGTATTCCTGGGGGAAGCGGCAGCGGTAGTAGGCGTCGCCGTGGTTGTACTGGCCCTGCATCCGTCGGTCGCAGGCGGCGCAGTAGATCAGTCCGCGGAAGACGTACGGGTTGCGGGTGCGCTGCCGGACGTGTTGTCTGCTGGCTCCTCGTCCGCGCCCGCGCAGGATGGCTTGGGCCTGCTCGAAGGTCGCGTCGTCGATGAGTGGTTCGTGGGTGATCTCCTTGGAGACCACCCACTTGTCGCGGGGGTTCCAGCGCATGACGCCGGTGTGGCCCATTGCCACGTCGTCGACGTCGAGCAGCACCTCGTCGGTGCGTTGCTTGGTCCAGACCTGACGGCCGGTGTAGCGGGGGTTGGTGAGGATGACGCGGACGGCGCTCTTGGACCAGGCGATGCCGCTGCGGTGCCGGTTGCGGACGCGGTCATGGGCTGATGGGCAGGGCACGTGATTGGCGCTGAGTCCCTCGGCGATGGCGAACAGGCCGATACCGGCGAGGAACTCGGTGAAGATCTGCCGGACGATCGGCGCGGTCTGCTCGTCAGGAATGAGGCCCTTGAGGCGCTTGCCGTCGGCGGCCTTAGCGGGGTTGGGATGCGGTCCGAGATCGCGGAGTGTGTAGCCGTAGGGCGGGCGGCCGTCTAACGACCTCGTGCACGGTTGCCGGGAGGGCCAGTGACCTCATCGGCGGTGGGGTGCGGCTGGTAGGGCCTTGAGCGGTTTGGTGGCGTTCTCGGTGCGGTCGGTGTGTTGGTGGTCCGATAGCAGGCCGGCGATGGCTCGGATGGTGGCGTCGAAGTGTTCGCGTCGGCCGTGGTAGCGGGCCAGGATTCGCCAGTTCTTCAGGTGTCCGATGACATGCTCGACGCGGATCCGTTGCGACGAGTGCCTTTTGCGGGCGGCGTCGTGCGCGGCGATGACGCTCGGTGGCAGTGACTTTTGGTGTTTGCGCGGTTTGGGCTTCGGTGTGATGACCACGCCGGCGGTGTCGGCGCCCAGTCCTTGATAGCCGGCGTCGGCGAGGACCTGGACCTTGAGGGGCGCGTGGAGCAGGAGGTCGACAAGGCCGGCGGTCCGCGCCTGGGTGAGGTCGTGCATCGAGCCTGGCCGAGTCTCGCCGCAGAACAACAGCCGACCAGCCGGATCGCAGATCACCAGCGCTTTCATCGTGTTCAGCCGGGCCTTGCCAGATACGAACCGGTCCCTACCCGCCCGCCCCTCGACCGGCCGGCGGACCCGCACCTCGGTGGCGTCCATCAACGCCCGCGGGTGCTGGCCCAGGTACCCGACCACGTCGGCGAGAGTGCGCAGCCGGACGCCGTCATGCACCCGGCAACCCCTCTCGGCCAGCAGCGGCCGCACCTCGGCGATGCTGCGGGAGACCGTCGAACGGTGCACCCCGAACCAGGCTGCTACCACGTCATGGGTCAACCCGTGCCGTAGGTGCACCAGCGTGGCCAGCAACCGGTCGGCGAACCCGAATCGGTGCTTCGCACCCGCGCCGACGCGGCGGCGACGCGTGCGCGTCGCGAGCCGATCACGGTGGCGGGCCTGCCACCGCGGTCCCAGCTCCGCGATGAGGCCCGCTATCACCTGCCGGGACAGACCCGTCATCCGAGGATTCATCATGATCGCAGCGCCAACCATGATGCCAAACGATCATCGATCCTCGCGGACTCGCAACGGTGCACGAGGTCGTAAGGGACGTCTCGTAACTGGGTGAAGGCGTTGCCCGGCGTGGGCTCGGCGGTCAGCTGGCGAGGATGATGTTGTGGAGGTTGGCGATGCCGGAAGCGGCGTCGGCCAATGTGTGGGCGGCGCGGCGGTAGTCGCGCAGGATCTTGAAGCACTTCATCCTGGCCAGGGCGTGTTCGACCCCTGCGCGGACGGTCCGGTGTTCGACGTTGAGGGCTTCTTTCCAGTCCAGCAGAGCGCTGCCGTCTGAGGGCTTGCGGTACGGCATGATCACCTCGGGGTTGCCGCGGTAGCCGCCGTCGGCCATCACCGGCCTCTCGTTCAGCTTCTGGTCGATGCCGCTGGTGCGGTAGACGATGGTGTCGTTGCGGTTGCCGGGCTGCGGGTCTCCGACGGCGATGACCAGGCGGGTGCTGGCGTCGATGGCGACCTGCAGGTTCGTTGAAACCGGTAGTTCTTGCTCCGGCGGCCAGGCGGTGATCGCGGGTGGGGATCAGAGTTCCGTCGACGATCGCGATCTGCTCGACCGGCCGCTTACGCACCGGCGACAAGGCCAGCAGCGGGCCGAGGGTGTCGATGACCCGGTGCGCGGCGGAGTGCGACACCCCGAACAGCGGGCCGATCTGGCGCATGGTCAGGTTGGTGCGCCAGTAGGTGGCCACCAGCAGCACCCGGTCGGCGAGATCCAGGGCCCACTGCCGGCCAGGCCGGCCGTCGGCGACGCCCTCACCGCCACGCTCGGCGACCAGCCGGACCAGCTTGCGGAACTGGGCGGGCTGCAGCCCGGTGAACGGAAAGATCCAGTCAGGGTTGGCTGCGGTGATCACCTGCACCCAGGGATCCTGACCGATCGTCCTGACTAGACAGACAGCGGGGTTACGAGACGTCCCTTAGAAGGACGAGCAGGCGCTGTGGGATGTGACAGCGGAGAGACGGTTACGGCGAGCGTTCGCCGGTCCAGGGGCCTCTGTGTTCCCGCCAGCGCCCTCGGACCCACGGGTGTCGACGCTCGTGAGTGTCGGCGGCGGGTAGCTGATTAGCCGGAGGTCGGCAGCGAGTCGAACCGCACGCCGGTGGCCTGTTCGGACAGTTCCCACAGTCGGCGGCCGTTGTCCGGGTCGATGGCGGCTTCGGACAGCCGTCCCGGTGCGGGGTGGCCGCGCAGTTCGCCCGGCCCGTCGGGGGCGATGAGTAGGCCCGGTTGGGCGGTGGGATCGGTGGCGGCGAACAGTTGCGGCCAGGCACCGCGCTCGACGGGTTGGGCGAGCAGGGGGTTGCCGATCCGGCCGAGCAGGAGCCGCCAGAGCGGGGTCGTCGCGCTGGTCTGCAGGTTGGTGGCGGTGTAGCCCGGGTGGGCGAGGTAGCTCCGCACCGGGCTGGCCGCCGCGCTGAGCCGCCGGTGCAGCTCGAGGCCGAAGATCGCGTTGGCCAGCTTGGACGTGTTGTAGAAGCGCATCGGGGAGTAGCCGTGCGCGCCGGTCGGGTCGGTGGAGGGCAATTTCCCTTGCCGGTGGTTGACGGAGGTGACGGTCACCACCCGCGGGTCGCGGCCGGCCAGCAGCAGGTCGAGCAGGCGGCCGGTGAGGGCGAAGTGCCCGAGGTGGTTGGTGGCGAACTGCAGCTCGTGCCCCTGCGGGCTGAGGGTGCGCGGCGGTGCCATCACGCCGGCGTTGTTGATCAGCACGTCCACCCGGGCATGGTCGGTGTGCAGCCGGTCGGCGAAATCGCGTACCGAGTCGAGGTCGGCCAGGTCGAGCCGTCGCATCTCCAGGTCGGCGCCGCCCATGTCGGCGACTACGCGGCGGCCCTTGGCCTCGTCGCGGACGGCCAGCACCACGCGCGCGCCGTGGTCGGCGAGCGCCCGGGTGGTGGCCAGGCCCAGTCCGCTCGTGGCTCCGGTGACGACGAAGGTGCGGCCCGTCAAGTCGGGGATCCGTTCGGCGGTCCACCCGTCACTACGCATCAGCTCATCAGCGTTCACGGGCTCACTGTGCTCGATGTGACACTGAGTGTCAATGGGTGCATTGAATGCGGGGACCGGCGTGACGTAGCATCGCTGAATGAGGATGCACGCGGGCGGCAGCATGGCCGAACGCAAGCGGCAGCTGGTCGCCGACGAGCTGCGCGACGCGGCCCTGATGCTGCTCGCCACCCGGGGGTTCGACGTGGTCACCGTCGATGACATCGTGGCCGCGGCCGGCATGTCGCGGCGTACGTTTTTCCGCTACTTCGCCTCCAAGGAGGACGTGGTCGTCCGGTTCCTGGCCGACCTGTGCGCGGACGTCGTGGCCGAACTGGTCGCCCGGCCACCCGCGGAGCCACCGTCGGTGGCCTTGCGCCACGCCCTGTGGGTGCCCTTCGCCGCCTGCACCGACCACCCTGACCACACCGAACGAGCCAGGGTCGTCGTGCGTCTGATCCTGGACACGCCGGCCCTGCACGCCCGGGCGCTGGAGTACCAGATCCAATGGCGCGCCGGTCTGACCACCGAACTGGCCACCAGGCACGGCCTCGACCCGGACGCCGATCCCTTTCCACGGATGGCCGCCGGTATGGCCATGCTGGCCTTCGACACGGTGTTGCAGCAGTGGCAGGTCGGCGACGACGAGCACCGCCTAGCCGAGCTGACCGATGGGGCGTTCGCCGTTGTCGCACCGGCCCTCGATGCCTGCACCGCCTCGTCCGACGTCGGCTGACCGGCGGCTCGACCACTGACTGCTGTCGTGGCCGCCCCGTCGCGAGCAGCGGGCTGGTGGCCACAGAACGCGTTCGCGTCCTGGCCGTCGAGGGCGGCCGTCAACCGTCTACCTCGCCGGTGTGTCCGACTCCCGCATGCTGCGCATTGGTACCTGCAACTCTCTAGTGCGGGGCCCAGCCGGAGCCGGCGGCTGGGCGATTGCGCCGCCAGCAGCCCCGGTGACACTTCGCTACGCAGATTTGCGTAGCGGAGATAGTCGCCGGCGCCGACGACCTCGCGCCCGCCGCCGGTGAGACTTTCAGGATGGAGAAGTTGCCGTGTCCTGAGCCTTGCGCCGGTCGTCAGACACTGCCCATGCTGGGCGCGGTAGCCACACCGGTGTTCGCCCGCGCCGAACCGCGACTCTTCGGCGTGCCGTTCTTCCACTGGTACCAGCTCGCGTGGGTCCCCTTGACGGCAGCGTGCTTGGCCTGCGCCTACCTGGCCCATCGGCGTGCCAGGCGGGCGGGTCCGCACTGAGTCCGGCCACCGCGCGGCCCGCCCCCGACCATCGCGCGCATCGCACCGATTACCCCCGCATCGACGAACAGGAGCAGAATGTGGGGGCGAAGCCGAGAGCTAGAGCCAAGGACAGCAGCCCGTGGAACTGGCTGTTGTTCGTCCCGATCGTGGTGCCGTTGACCACGCCCGTGCTCAACTCGGAACGGACCGCGGCTGTTCGGGTTTCCGACCTTCTACTGGCTGCAACTCGCCTTCATCATCATCGGCGTCTCCACCACGACGGTGGTCTACCAGATGACGAAGAAGCGGGGTGAGCGCTGATGTGGCGCGACCATCTCACAGAGATCATCATCTTCTGCTTGCTGTTCCTGCTGGTCAGTGCCATGGGATTCGTGGCGGCCAGGTGGCGTGCACCCAAGGACATGGCCCACCTCGACGAGTGGGGGCTGGGCGGGCGCAGCTTCGGCGGCTGGATCACCTGGTTCCTGGTCGGCGGTGACCTCTACACCGCGTACACCTTCGTGGCGGTGCCGGCGCTGATGTTCGGCGCGGGCGCGGCCGGGTTCTTCGCTGTGCCCTACACGATCATCGTCTATCCACTGGTCTTCCTGGTGCTGGTGCGGCTCTGGTCGGTTTCGCACCGGCACGGCTTCGTCACTCCGGCGGATCTCGTCCGGACCCGATTCGGCTCGCCAACGCTGGCCCTGCTGGTGGCGATCACCGGCATCGTCGCCACCATGCCGTACATCGCGCTGCAACTGGTCGGCATCGAAGCGGTGCTCAAGACGATGGGGGTGACCGGCGAAAGCACCATCGCCCGGCACCTGCCGATCATCATCGCGCTCGCGATCCTCGCTGCGTACACCTACAAGTCCGGCCTGCGGGCGCCGGCGCTGATCGCCTTCATCAAGGACATCCTGATCTACATCGTGATCCTGGTGGCGATCATCTATCTGCCGTACAAGCTGGGGGGTTGGGGGGAGATCTTCGACGCGGCGGACGCCAAGTTCGACACCAGCCAGAACGCCGGCGACGGGATCCTGCTCAACGCCAACAACCAGTGGCAGTACATCACCCTGGCGCTGGGCTCGGCCCTCGCGCTGTTCCTCTACCCGCACAGCCTAACCGGCGTGCTGGCCAGCAAGAACCGCAACGTAATCAAGCGCAACATGTCGGCGCTGCCGGCGTACACCCTGCTCCTGGGGCTGATCGCGCTGCTCGGCTACATGGCGATCGCGGCCGGGGTGACCCCGTTGCCGGGGGCCAAGGAGGGCTCGGTCGACAACAACACCGTCGTGCCGCTCCTGTTCGACCAGCAGTTCCCGAGCTGGTTCGCCGGCATCGCGTTCGCCGCAATCGGGATCGGCGCCCTCGTCCCCGCGGCGATCATGTCGATCGTGGCGGCGAACCTGTTCACCCGCAACATCTACAAGGAATACCTGCGGCGCGACGCCACCCCAGCGCAGGAGGCGAACGTCTCGAAGATCACCTCGCTGGTGGTGAAGGTCGGCGCCGTCGCCTGCATCGTCTTCCTCGACCCGCAGTTCTCCATCGACCTGCAACTGATCGGCGGCGTGATCATCCTGCAGACGTTGCCCGCGGTGGCGCTGGGCCTCTACACCCGCTGGTTCCACCGGGGCGCGCTGATCGCCGGCTGGGTCGCCGGGATGAGTCTGGGCATGTGGATGCTCTACCAGGTGGCCAGCCCCACCCGGAAGCACTTCGGTGGCTCGGCGTTCCCGCTGTCGGAGTTCGGCTTCGACACCACCAAGACAATCTACGTAGGCATCGTGGCCGTACTGGTCAACCTGTTGGTGGCGGTGCTCGGCACGCTGATCCTGCGGGCCACGAAGGTGGCCGACGGCGCCGACGGCACCACCACCGACGACTACCACGCCGACGAGGGCGACGCCCGGCTCGTCCCCGCGCCGCGTAGGGAGGCCGGCGTGGACGCGCCCGAACCGGTTGCCTAAACCGATCGCAGGCCCCCTCCCGACCGCCGCCGGTCGGGAGGGGGGCTCACTAATCGCCCACGACCACTGACCAAACTTCGGACTTACCGTCTAGACGAACGGGGTCGGGGCAGGCTGCTGCGGCGGCGGGTCCACGAACTGCTCTCATGTACCCGCTTTCGCGAGGGCTTGCGGTGAGCTCTGCGACCGCAGCTCTCGGGCACTGGCCGACGCGCTAGGTGTCGCGCCGACGATGTTCCCCGGCGGTCACATCAACTGCGTGCAGGACCCCGACGGCGTTCGCCGCCCGGCTGCGCGAGGTGCTCATGGAGGACCGAGATCCCCGAAGATCACGAGTGGGCTGCTCAAGTTTTCCGCGATCTTGCCTACGCTCAACGCAACAGAGCGACACCCTCCGCGGCCCATCAGGAGGGCAGTTCGATCAGGGCGAGGTTCCGATCTACTGCCGCCCATGCCTTGCGAGCCCCGAGGACAGGCTCGATCCGAGGAACCGTGTACCAGTTGGTGCCGATGCCGGTGTGCAGCCGCACCGCCGACTCCAGCCCGGGGCCAAGCAGGTAGATGTTGTCGCCGAAGTTCGCCCCGGCGTAGATGCGGCCGCGGTGGGCGACGATCTCCCCGTAGCCGCTGAGCTTGCCGGACCGCAGAACGGTGCGGGTGGCGAGGTCGTACGCGAGCCAGCTGCCGCTCGTGCGCTTGTAGAGCGCGTAGAGCACCCCGTTGAGCACCTCGACGTGTTGCATGCTGGGCTGGTCGGGCAGCGGCGCAAACCGGTCGACCACCTCGCGCCGGCTGATGTCGAACACCGCCACCTGGGCGGTCGGCTCGGTGGGCGGGATACCGTTGCCGCCCCAGGTGTCCCCGGCGATGTAGGCCATATCCCCGTCCAACGCGATGGCGTTCAGCGCCTGGTTCGGCAGGATATCGAGGCGTACCTCCATCTTCCCGGTCGCTGGGTCCAGGAGCGTGAGGGCGCCCTGCAGGCTGCCGTAACGCGGGGCCGACGCGATCAGGACGAGGCCCGACGGCTTGTGGTGCACCACGTCCCAGGGCCGCTGCTGATTGTTGTCGATCCTGCCGAAGCTGCGCACCCGACCGGTCCGTGGGTCCAGGTCGATGACCTCCCCGCTCGGGTACAGGGCGCTGATCATCCGGTTCCGCCAAGCGGCGATGTCCTTGGCCTCACCGGCGACGGGATACCGGCGGCTGATGCCACGAGCGGGCTCGTGCACGGTGATTGCGAAGTGCCCGCCCACATACACCGAGCCGTCCGGCGCTGCGCACATCGACTGGAGAAGTTCGGGTCCGGCGGCCCGCGCGTCGTTGGTCAGATCGTCCTGCTCCACCGTGTTCCGGCCGGGCGCGAGGATGGACACCCGGCCGCTGCCGTTGGCGGCGAAGACGGTGCCGTCGGGGAGCAGCGCCACGCCGCGTCCCTCGTCCCCTTCCGGGCCCTGGGCGATTCTGGCCAACCGGTCGCCCTCCCGGCGGAGAATCGATCCGGTCAGCCGTCCGAGGGCGAGCAGCCCACCGTCGCCCGTGACGGTCAGGGAGTCGACCAGGTACTCCTCGTCGGCGGGCACCTCGACGTAGCCGGAGCCGTCGCGGGCGATGTCGTGGACCCCGAAGGAGGATGCGGCGTAGACGCGGTCGCTACCCGCGGCCAGTGCGCCTAGACCCGAATCGAGCGCAGTGCCGACGGGCATGATGTCGACCTTCGCCCCGGTGCTGCGGTCGATCCGGACGATGTGGGCGGGGATCGTGCCCGCGTAGACGTAGGTCTCGTCCGCGGCGAGCAGGCGGGCGTACTGGGATCCGGGGAAGGCGCGCCCGAGGTTGGTCAGCGTTCCGGTCGCCGGCTGCAGGGACCACACCTCACCACGGGGATAGGTGCCGAAGTAGACCACGCCATCCGGCGCGGTGGTGGCGGCGAACACGATCGTGCCCGACGGGCCGATGGTGCCGAGTCGCCGGGCCACCCTGGTCGCCGGGTCGTACTCGACAATGTCGCCGAACGAGTACGTTCCGATGTAGACCTTGCCGCCGGAGACGGTGCAGGCCCACCCGCCGTCGCCCCGCTCGAGGGAGACCACGTCGGTCACGGTGCGGGACACGATGTCGTATGTGACCACCTTCGGCGGCGTCTGCCCCCGGGTGACGAAGTACCCGGTGGTGCCGTCCACGGCCATGCCGACGATGGCCGCGCTCAGCGACGCCGGGCCGAACTGCCCCGGCCGACGTAGTCCGTCGGCTGCGGCCGGCAGTTCGCCGAGCACGCTGCCGCCCAGCGCGGACAGTGCCGTTAGTTGGATCACGTTACGTCGGTTGAGATGCGTCATGCGCCTGCTCCTCTTCCATAAGAGATGTCTCGAAGTCGGGCCCCTATCCGCAGCCCGTGGGAGTCCGGCCGGCACTGGCGGGTTGCGGGCGGTCACCCTTTGTCAGTGGCCGGCGATCGTGATGCGGACCAGGTTGCGTTCCTTGAGGCCGAACAGGGCGCGCCGGGACGGGTCCAGGGCGAGTTTGGGTTCGGCGCCGAACCATTCTCCGGTCAGTCCGTCGACGATTGTGGTGACCGTGAATGTCACCAGGTCGATCTTGTGGACGGCGTTGCCGTCGGTGGTGTAGGCGACCCGGCGGACGATGTGCAGGTCCGCACCGCGCGCGCCGACCTTCGTGGTTCGGGTGACCTGACGTCGTAGCAGGTCGTACTCGAAGAGCACCCCGCTGTCGGTGATGCCGTAGACGGCGAGTGCGGTGTGCGCGAGGCCGGGGATGACCTTCGCCCCGGGCATCGGTTCGACCTGCCAGCACAACCGGCGGCTGCGCAGGTCGAAGGCGGCGAGCCGGGCGGTGGTGGTGACCGGCGGCAGGCCGAGCCCTTCCTGGATGTTCGTGCCGAGGTAGGCGACGCCGGCGCGGCAGGTTACGGCGTAGAGGCTCTGCCGTTCGACGACGGGCCGGTAGGTGTCGAACCGGCCGGTCCGCGGGGCGTAGAGCGCAAGCGTCCCGTTGAGGTGTCCCGGCTCCGGCTGCGTGGTCATGGCGATCAGCCCGGTCGCCTCGTCGTACGCCAGGTCCCGCGGGCGGTCCTGCTGGTTGCCGGTCCCGGCGAGCAGGGTGGCCTCGGGCTCGCCCGCGCGGTGGCGGTAGAGCAGGGCCTGGGTGTACACGCCGAGGTACGTGGCATCGCGGACGGTCAGCGCGGTCTTGGGTTCGCCTGGTATGCCCACGCGGGTACGCGTGCCGGTGGCGAGGTCGTGGATATCCGCGCCGCCTTTACCGCCGACGTAGACTCGCCTCCCGTCGCTGTGCACCGACATGGGCTCCTCGGGCGCGGCCCGGAAGCCACGCTGCACGAGGTTGACGTAGCGCAGCGAACGGTCGGCGGGGTCGACGACGACGATCGCGCCGTCCTGCACGCCGTAGACGAGGCCGTCGCGGACGAGGAGCCGGTGGGTGGCGGCTTCGGGCTGAGCCACGCCTAGCGTCTCGACGGCCCCGCCGTCGGTCGCGCAGCGGTAGAGCATCCCTGACGGCCGTCCGGCGAAGTAGACGTAGCGGTCGTGGATGAGCACCGACGTCACGTACTTCTCACCAGTGGCCAGCACCCGGTGATCGGCCGGGTCGGCCTTGTTGAGCACGAGCACCTCGCCGTTGGAGGAGATGCCGGCGGCCAGGTGGGTGTCGGACAGCGTCAGGCTCGCCACGAAGTCCCGGCCCGCGAGCGCGGCGGGAAGGATGTCGCGCTTGGCTCCGGTCGCCCGGTCGATCGCTATCAGGTGGGCGTGCGCGCCGACGCCCGCGTAGACGGTGGTCTCGTCCGCGGCGATGCTGCGCACGTACGCCTCACCGTCGACCGTCACGCCCAGGTCGCGGCTCTCTCCTGTCGCCGGGTCGTACTCGACGACCCGGCCGGGCTCGGAGATCGCGAGGTAGACCTTGCCGTCCGGTGCCGAGGCGAGGTTCCAGATGAAGTGGTACGGGTAGGCGCCCACCCTGTCGAGGGCACCCGTCAGAGTGTCGAGCCGGTAAAGGTCGGAGCGGCTGTGGGTGCCGACGTAGACGTCGGTGCCCACCCGGCACATCGCCCACACGCCGATTCCGCTGGGGATGTCGGTGTGGGAGGTGACGGCGTCGGTGGTGAGGTCGTAGCCGCCCACGAGGTTGGGCGAGAGGCCGCGGGTACCGGCGTAGAGCACCGAACCGACGATCTCGCCGTTCCCCAGCGGGGTGGTGACGCTGGCCGGGCCGAGATCGGTGACGGTGCCCTCGGGTTCGGCGGCGGCCTGGGCGTGGGCAGTGGCTGACGGGAGCAGTGCCGCTCCGCCGGTGAGCGCGGCGGCCTGCAGGAGATGACGACGGGCGACCATGGGCACTGCCTTTCGGCCGGGACCGGAATTGCGGAGAGTCTAGTACGGCTGCCTGCCGCCGGGACATGGTCGAAGAGGAATTCGGTGATGAAATGAGGGTGACACCCACCGGGGCCACAGCCGCCGGCAGGTGACCGCGAGGCGTTGACGCCGGCGAAGAACGCGGCCTAGGGTCATTGCGGCCCCGCCCGATATGGGTCGCGAGGAGTAGCACCAGCAACAGCTCACCGACGCCCGGGATGGATCGCTTATCCCAGGCCTCATCGAGATTCCGGTATCTGACCGTCACGGCTCGGCCGCCGGCTCCCCGGTGGCCGCTGGAAGAGAGGCAGGCGTCCCATGACGAACCGCCGTACCTTGCTCCGCTCCGCCGTCGCCCTCACCGCGGTGCCGGCCCTGCCCGTCGCCTGGACCGCGGGCCCCGCGACCGCCGGCGTCACGACCGGGGAGTCCGCCGCCGGGGTGACCGTGGACCCCTTCGGCATCCCCCTGCGCGACGTACTGCTGATCGGTGGCACCGTCGCCCCCGGCCCGACCGGGACGCCGGTGCTCTGGTCCGCGGTGTCCGGGGAGCCCGCCCGGCTGGTCGCGATCGACCCGGCGACCGGGCGGACCGTCTCCGCCCAGGACCTCACCGGCGCCCCCGGCTCGTACGCGGTGGCCGCCGCACCCGACGGCACCGTCTACGTCGGCGCGTACAACACCGGCGACCTGTATCGCCGCCAGCCCGGCCCGGACAGCCCGATCGAGAACCTCGGCCGTCCACTGCCGTCCGAGACGTACATCTGGCGGATCGCCGTGGACGACGCGGGCATCGTCTATGGCGGCACCTTCCCCGGCGCGCGGGTCTTCGCCCACGACCCGGCCACCGGGACGACCCGCGACTACGGCCAGGTGCTGCCCGGCGCCCAGTACGTCCGCAGCCTCGCGGTCACCGCCGACACGATCTACGCCGGCACCCAGCCGGACGCCCACCTGTTCGAGATCGACAAGCTGACCGGCGAGCAGCGCGAACTCCCGCTGCCCGACGGCCTCGGCGACGGCACCGGCCAGACGGTGTACGACCTCAATGCCCACGACGGCCGCGTGTACGCGCGGTTCGGCTCGGCCACCACCGGCCGGCTCGGCGTGTACGACATCGCCCGGCGGCGGTGGACCGACCTGATCGACGACGTCGCCGGCCTGGACGTCTCCGCACCCGGGCCCGGCGGCCTGGTCTACCTGACCCGCGCCGGGCGGCTCACCGGCTACCACCCCGGCAAGCGGACGTTCACCGACACCCCGCTGGTCTTCCCGGGCCGGGTGGTCAACAACCGGGGCATCGGCTGGGTGAACCTCCACGACCGGGATTGGCCGGGTCGCACGCTGGTCGGGCTGCTCTGGCGCGGCGACATGTTCCGCTGGAACCCGCTCACCGGGCGGGCCGACGTGGTGCCGACCGACGTGCCCGGCGCGCCGATCCCCATCGCGGCGCTGCACGTCGGCCCGACCGGCACAGTCTGGCTCGGTGGCTACCTCAACGGCGGCCTGGCCCGGGTGGACCCGGACACGGGCGTGTCGACCTTCCAGCGGTTCGCCCAGGTGGAGAGCGTGCTGGAGACCGGCGACCGGATCTGGCTCGGGGCGTACCCGGACTCCCGGCTGTACCGGTACGACCCGGCCGCGCCGTGGCACAGCCCCGAGTACTCGCCCGGCCTGCCCGGCAGCGCCGACAACCCGGCTAAGCTGCTCGACCTCAAGGCCGCCGACCAGGTGCGGGCCCGGGCGCTGACCGACGCCGGCGACAAGGTCGCGTACGGCACCATGCCCAACACCACCCTCGGTGGTGTGCTGGCCATCGTGGACAAGGCCAGCGGCGCGTCGCGCGTGCACCGGCCGGTGGTCACCGACCAGTCGATCGTCAGCCTCAGCCACGTCAACGGCCTGCTCGTAGGCGGCACCTCCATCTCCGGTGGGTACAGCGTGCCCCCGCCCACCCAGAACGAGGCGATGCTGTTCGGCTGGGACGTCGCCGGCGACACCAAGACGTTCGAGTTCGTGCCGGTACCGGGCGCGACGGCGATCCCCGCGCTGGCGGTGGACCGCACCGGGCTGCTCTGGGGCCTGGCCGGCGGCCAGCTCTTCGCCGTCGACCTGGCCACCCGCTCGGTCGTCCAGCGCCTCCAGCTTGCCCCGGGTGTCGCCGACAGCCGCGGCAAGCTCGGCTACGACGCACCGCGTCACCTGCTGTACGCGCTGGTCCGCGGCGAGCAGGTGGTACAGGTTGACCTGGCCACCGGCGCCACGCGGCAGCTGCTGGAGCAGCCGGCGGAGTTCCTCGCCGTGCATCCGGACGGCCGGCTCTTCCTCGGCGCCGGCGAGCACCTGTACCGGGTCACCGTGACCGGCTGACCGCCGCCCGTTCGGCCGCGCAGAGACGGAGACGGGCCGGCGATCCCCCCTCGGGATCGCCGGCCCGCGTCCTGCGCACCGGAATGCGGGGTCTACAGCTGGATGCGGACCAGGTTGCGACCGCGCAGGGCGTACAGCGCCGAGCCGTCCGGGGCGGCGGTGAGCAGCGCCCCGCCGCCGTACCACTCGGCGTTCAGGCCGGTGACGAACGGGGTGACCGTCATCGTCGCCGGGTCCAGCTTCCAGACGTCCCTCCCGTTGGTGCCGTAGATCGCCGGTCCGACCTGCACCAGAGTGTTCTGCCCGGACGTGACAGTGGTGGTGGCCACCATTTGGCGGGTCCGCTGGTCGACGGCGAAGAGCACGCCGGTCTCGGTGAGGCCGAGGATCCGGTCGCCGGCGGCGACCAGTTCGACGATCTGCTTCGCGCCGGGTACCGGGCTGATCTCCCAGGTCTTTGTCCGGGTGGCCAGGTCGAAGCCGGCGAGCCGGGCCTCGGTGGCCCGGGGCGTGGTGCCCAATCCACCGTTGATGCTGCTGCCGAGGAACGCGGTGCCGTGCTTGACCGCCACCGAACGGATCGACTGGTCCGGGATGACGTCGCGGTGCACGTCCAGCGCGCCGGACCGGGGGTCGTAGAACGAGACCGCGCCACCGTGGCGGCCGTACTCCGGTTCGGTGCCGACGACGAGCAGCTTGTCGGCGGGGGACCAGGTCGCGTCGAGCGGCCGAGTCTGCTCGTGGCCGATCGTGGTCACCCGGCGCGGGTCGCCGTCGGGTGCCATCCGGAACAGGTACGCCAGCGTGTAGACCGACATCCAGATCTCACCGGCGACCGGGGTCATCGCCTTGGCCTCGCCGGGCAGGAACCGGCGGGTGGAGGTGCCGGCGACCAGGTCATGCACCTGCACACCGGCCTTGCCGGAGACGTACACCCGGGGGCCGTCGGTGGCGATCGCCATGGCCAGTTCCGGTGCGGGCGGCATGCCGGCCTCGGTGAGGTCGACGCCCGTCAACTCGCCGGTGGACAGGTCGTAGGTGACGACGGTGTTGGTGACCACGCCGCGCAGCTGGTCGCCCGTGACGAATAGCCGGCCGAAGGAGGCGCCGTCGTAGGGCACGGCCAGGGTGCTGAGCTGCCCGGTGTCCCGGTCGTACCGGCGCAGCGTCCCTGAGGGCCGGGTGCCCACGTAGACGTCGTTGCGGCCGGGGTCGATGGCGATCGCGGTGATGTAGCTGTCCGGGGTCTGCACGACCTCGTAGCGCGACGGGTCCGCGGTGTCGATCAGCAGCATGGTGCCGGTGGGGGAGAGGGCGGCGGCGAGGAGACCGTCCTCCAGGGCGAGGGTGCCGACGAAGGTACGGTCGGCGAACTCCGGTGGCAGGATCTCCCGCTTCGCGCCGGTGGCCCGGTCGATGGCGATCAAGTGGGCGTGCGCGCCGACGCCGGCGTAGATCGTGGTCGCGTCGACGGCGATGCTGCGCACGTACTGCTCGCCGGGGACGGCGACGCCGTAGTCGCGGGTGGCGCCGGTGGCCGGGTCGTAGGAGAAGACCCGGCCGTTGGGATAGGTGCCGCCGTAGAGGACGCCGTCGGGCGCGGTGGCCAGGGCCCAGATGAATTGGTCGGGGGAGACGTCGGCGACCTTGGTGACGGCGGTGCCGGTGGTGTCCACCCGGTACAGGTCCCCCGGGTCATAGGTGCCGACGTACAGGTCGGTGCCGACCGCCGCGGTGGCCCAGGCGCCAGCGCCGGTGGGCAGTTCGTAGCGCCGGTTCACCCGCTGCTCGGCCAGGTCGTAGGCGCCCACCACGATCGGCGTCACACCACCGGTGGCCGTGTAGATCGTGCCGTCGATCAGCTCGGCGCCGTTGACGGAGGTGACCTCGGACGCGGGTCCGAGGTCGGTGACGGTGCCGGGCGGTGCTCCGGTGTGGACGGTTGCCGCCGCGGCCGGCGGCTCGGCGTGGGCGGTTGCCGCCGGGACCGCCAGCGCGGCGGCGGCGAGGGCAAGGGCCGCGGTCAGCGCGGTACGTCGCAACACGACCTCCAAGGACTCGGGATTTCGGTCAGGGCTGTAACTGTTACAGCGCATCATGTCGGGCGCATCGTGTCGAGGCTCCGCCCGTAAGTTCGCCACCGATAGCATGGATCGATCGGCGGCTCTGGAATTCCGGACGCCACCGTAATAGGGTACCGGCATCGTCGAACGTGGAGGTCGCCCGTGTCGTCGTTCCGTCGTACCCTCGTGCCCGTCGCCGTCCTGGCGCTCGCCGCCGCCCTGTTCCCGGCCGCCGCTGCCGCCTCGGCGGTTCCGACTGGCGCGACGCCCGGCACCGTCACCGACTTCGGTGTCCAGCAGACCGCCCTCACCGTCTTCGAAGCCCACTACGGCACCGGCGCCGAGAACCGGCCGGTCGTCTACGGGGTCCAGATGGGATCACCGGGGGTGCTCAGCGTGACCGACCCGGTGACCCGCGAGCTGCTGGACACCGCGTACCTGCCCGACTCCTCCGGTGCCTGGGGAATCACCCAGACGGCCGACGGCACTGTGTATGCCGGCAGCTACCCCAACGCCCATCTCTACTCGTACGACCCGCAGACCCGGACCACCGTGGACCTGGGCGCCCCGGTCGCCGGGCAGACCGTCCTCTACGGCCTGCGGCCCGGCGCGCACGGCCGGGTTTACGGCGGAACCTATCCCGGCGCGCACGTCTTCTCCTACGCCCCGGGTGAGGGCTTCCGCGATCACGGCCGGATGTACGCCGGTGAGCAGTACGTCGTCGATGTCGCGGTGGACCCCGCGCGCGACGTGCTCTGGGCGGCGGTCGGCACCGCCGGCCACCTGATCCGCCTCGACCTGGGCACCGGGGAGAAGCGCGACATCTGGCCGGAGGCGCTGCGCGGCGACGCGAACTACCCGTACGACATCAACCTGGTCGGCGGAAAGCTCTTCGTCAAACGCAACAAGCTCCAAGGGCTGGTGCTCGACCCGGACACCGGCGCGGTCCTGGCCGACGGGTTCACCATGGGCTCGCGCGGCACCTCACCGCTCGCCCCCGACGGCCGGTCGGTCTACTTCACCTCCGGCACCGAACTCTGGCGCTACGACCTGCCGACCGACACCGTCGGACCGGTGCGCGACACCACCGGGGCGCCGGTGCGCGGTGACGGCGCGGGCATCGGGTTCGGCTTCCTCGACGGCCAGCTGTACGCGGTGATCGGCAACTACGCCGGGCAGGCGCTGCGCTACGACCCGGCGACCGGCGCCAGCGAGCGGTACCAGCTGCCGTTCCCGCCGCAGGCCCTGGACATCAACACCATCACCGCCGGTCCGGACGGCCGGATCTGGACCAACCTCTACATCAACGGGAACCTCGCGGTCCTCGACCCGGGAACGGGCACGGCGATCAACGTGGGCCGGCTCGGGCAGGCCGACGGCTTCGGCTGGCATGAGGGCAGGATGTACCAGGGCGTGTACCCGTACGGTGGGGTGCTGGTCTACGACCCGGCCCGGCCGTACCAGCTCGGCACCAACCCGCACGAGCTGTTCCGCCTCCAGCCCGACGGGCAGAACCGGCCGATCGCCTTCGCCTCGTCGGGAAGCCGGATCTACGTCGGCAGCACCCCCGACTACGGCCTGTGGGGCGGCGCGCTGACGGTCTACGACACGGCGAACGGCGCACGTACCACCCGCCGGAACATCGTCGCCGACCAGGGCGTGATCAGCCTTGCCGTGGTCGGCGACCAGCTGTGGGCGGGCACCACGATCAGTGGCGGCGGGGGCACCGTGCCGCGCGCCGCCGAGGCCAAGGTGTTCACGGCCGACCTGGCGACCGGCGAGAAGACCGCCGACTACACCCCGGTGCCCGGCGCCGACTCGATCACCTCGCTGGTCGCCGGCCCGGATGGGATGATCTGGGGCCTCGCCGACGGCGAGGTGTTCGTCCTCGACCCGGCGACCGGCGCGGTGACGCACCGCCTCGACGTGCCGGGCCGCTCCTCCGGGGTGGCCGACGAACTCGTCGTCAGCGCCGCCGATGAGCACGTCTACGCCGCGCTCGACGGGTACCTGCACAGGATCGATCCACTGTCGAAGGCTGTGCGGACCATCCGGGACACGCAGACCTACCGGGTGACCCAGGACGGCGAGGGCAACCTCTGGTTCCGCAACGGGGTCAAGGCGGCCAACGGGGCGGTCCAGTACGGCTCGCACCTGCTGCGGTACGTGCCGGAGCCGGACGACTGCCCCCGCTCCGATCTGCGGGCCCAGGTGCACGCGGGCGGCGGGTCCGGCGTGCCGAACCGGTACGCCGAGCGTGGGTGCACGGTCAACGACCTGATTCGCGATGAGGCGCACTGGGCCAGCCACGGCGCGTTCGTCGCACACGTCGCCTCAGTCACCGGCGATCTGGTCGAGGCCGGCCTGCTCAGCGGCGGCGAGAAGGACGCGATCGTGGCGGCGGGCGCGCGGTCCGGCATCGGCCGGTAGCCGCCGCGCCGGCGGCTTCTCGCCCTGAGCGGGTCATGCCCAAGCGTGCCGAGCCACCGCCGGGTGCCGGCGATCAGACGGACCGGCCCCGCTCTCCTCTCGCGGGGAGAGCGGGGCTGGTCGGCGTCGGGGCTCAGCGCGTGAGCTGGTAGAGCTGGCCCCCTCGGGCGTAGTACATGGTGCCGGTGGCGTCCATGGTCCAGACGTCGTCGATCCCGGTCGCCAGCCTCTGGACGGCGAGGGTGGCCGGGTCCACGCACGCCACGGTGGTGCGGAAGTTGCCGCACAGGTCGCCGTTCGGCGCGAAGGCCAGGTGGTCGCTGCGCCACACGTGGTCGACGTTCCAGTCGAACGGCTCCACCTCGACGGTCCTGAGCACCGTCCTGGCCACCGGGTCGAACTCGAACAGCGTCCCGGCGGTGGCGCCCCACACGTGGCCGTCCGCGCCGACGATCAACCGGGTGATCGCCTTCGCGCCGGGAATGGGTACGCCCTCCCAGACCTTCGTCGAGGTCGCCGGATCCCAGAGGAAGAGCTTCGCCTCGGTCTGCGTCGGTACCGCGCCGAGCCCACCCCAGACGCCGGAGCCGCCCAGCACCAACTCTCCGACCGTGGCCAGGGCGGTGACGCTCTGGTCGGGTACGACATCGCGGTGCACCTGCTGCGCGCCGGTGGCCGGGTCGACGATCGCGAGCGCGCCACCGAGCTGTCCGTACTCCGGGATCGTCCCGAACGCGATTCGGTCACGGACGCCGGTGATGGCGAAGGGGCGGTCCTGGTGGGCCGAGCTGAGCGACCCGAACTGGCGCGGGTTGCTGCCCCGGACGACGGGCCTGGCCGGGTCGAGCTCGAACAGGTTCGCGCCCGGGTAGACGCCGGCGTAGATCAGGCCGCGGTACGAGTGCAGCCCTTCGGCCTGGCCCAGTGCGGTGGGATTCTCGGTGAAGGTGCCGGTGGCGGGGTCGTACGAGGTGATCCCGCCGCTCGGGTAGGCGCTTGACCAGATCTTGCCGTCGGGGCCGGCTACCACGGTCTGCAACTGGGCGGGCAGGCCCTGCACGCCGGGGGAGACGACCTTGCGCGCCCCGGTCTGCGGGTTGAAGTAGGAGAGCATCCCGCCCAGGCTGATCGTCACCAGGGTCCGGCCGGGCCAACCGTCGGCGTCGAGGTGGGTCCAGCCGAAGCCGCGGGCGGTGCCGAATCCGGTGAAGCCGGTCGGGGTGACGGTGCGGGTGTTCAGGTTGTAGGCCATGAGGCGGCCACCGGTCGATCCGAAGTAGACGTTCTTTTTGGCGTCCGGTGGCGAGACGTTCAATCCGGGGCTGGTGCCCAGGTCGGCTACCCACTTGCCGGTCTTGAGATCGTGGACCAGCAGCCGGTTGCTGTTGGTCAGCCGCGCGAAGAGGGTCTGCTGGTGGACGTCGAGGTCGTAGACGAACTGCTCGGCTCGGTACTGCTCGGGCAGCGGGATCTCGCGGCGGTCGCCGGATTCGACGTCCACCTCCACGATCCGGGCGACGGTGCCCAGGCCCGCGTAGAGCTTCCCGTTCGCCACGCCGAGGCTGCGCACGTACTGTTCGCCGGGCCAGACCTGGCCGTAGTCGCGTACCGCCCCGCTGCGGTGGTCGACCGAGTAGATCTTTCCGTTGGGGAAGGTGCCGACGAACACGCGCCGGCCGTCGTTCGCCAGGCGCCACGTGGCGGTCTCGCCCGGTGCGGGCGAGCCCAGGTCCTCCACCTGGTCGGCCCCGGGCCGGTAGCGAAAGAGCTTGCTGTCGGCGCCGATGTAGGCGGTGCCGTCGGGCATGACCGTGCCACCCCAGGATCCTCCGGCACCGGGTAACGGCATTGTCCGGATCACCTCCGCCGCGCGGGTGTCCACCACGCTCAACTCGCCGGTGGTGCCGCGGGCGACGGCGTACGCGTAGTCGCCGGCGGCGCTCGACCCGAACGTCGCGCCGTAGATCGCGAGGTTGTGGTGAGGGGTTCCCACCAGTACTTCTGTCACCGGTGCAGCACGCGCGGGGACGCCGACGGCGGTGGCGGCGAGCAGGGTCACGAGGGCGGCGAGCGGCGCGGCGCGCCGTGGTCGATCGAGGGCCATGAAACATCCCTTCGTCTATTTTGGCCCTCACCGTAATCATCAATTCGTCGAAGAATCAACATCGGCCCGGGGCGCCGGCGGGGACGTGGCCGGGCTCGGTCAGCCCCCGGCGAGCGCGACGGGGATACCGCCCGCGAGCCGGCTGCGTTCCGCCGCGAACGCCATCCGGTGGCTGTCCAGGGACTCCCGTGGCCCCGACCGCACCGCGGACCGATCACCGGTCGCCACGGCCTCGACGAAGGCCGCCATCAACCGCATGTCTCCGCCGCCGTGGCCGGTTCCGGCGTCCGCCCCGCCGCCCCGCGTGTCGGTGGTGACGGTGGCGCCGGTGACGAAGTCGGTGACGGTGACCTGCTCGCCGTCGCCCTCCAGGTAGCCGTGCGTGCCCATGATGCGGGTGCGCCGGTGACCGCCGGGGGTGAAGGCGCTCATGGTCAGGGTGGCGGTCGCCCCGCCGGCGAAGGAGATCGTCACGCTCTGGTGGTCGGCGACGTCGTTGCCGCCGGTGAAGACACACCGCCCGTACGGGCCGTTCCGCAGCGCCTCGGTCACCCCGGCAGGGGTCAGGTCGCGGGTCACCACCGACAGGGGCCACACCCGACGGTCGGGATCGGCGAGGCAGTCGCGGTAGAAGCGGACGGCCGAGTACGGGCAGCGCGGCTCGACGCGACAGTCGAGGCAGGTGTCGGCGGCACCGACCGGCCGGTTGCCGGGGTGGAAGTGGTGCAGTCCGCCGACGCTGCTGACCCGTACCGGGGTGTCGTCCACGACGTGGCGGAGCCAGTCGAGGTCGTGGCAGCACTTGGCGAGCAGGCTGCTGGACGAGGTGTCGGCGCGGCGCCAATTGCCGCGCACGTAGGAGTGGGCGAAGTGCCACCAGCCGACCGGCTCCAGGTGTTCCACGCCGACGATGCGGCCGAGCGTGCCCGCCTCGACGTACCGCTTCACCGCCTCGGTGTAGCGGGTGTAGCGCAGGACATGGCAGACGGCGAGCAGGACGCCGGCGTGTTCCGCCGCCGCGGTGACCGCCTCGCACTCGGCCTCGGTCGGTGCGATGGGCTTCTCCAGCAGGACGTGGTAGCCGAGTGCGGCGAAGCGGGCGGCCGGTTCGGCGTGCTCGCGGTCGGGGGTGGCCAGCACGATCGCGTCGGCCAGCCGGGGTCGGGCGGCCAGGGCCTGCCACGAGTCGAACCGGGCGGACGCCGGCACCCGGTGTGCGCCGGCGAGCGCGGTGCGGTGCGCGTCCCGGGGTTCCGCGACGGCGACGACCCGCGCCTCGTCGGGGGAACGCAGCGTGTAGCCGGCGTAGGTGGTACCGCGGTCGCCCGCGCCGACGATGGCCAGGGAGACGGTCATCGGGCTCCTTCACTATTACGGGGCTGGATCGATCCGACGCGACGCTCGTACGAACAGTAACGGTGTGACCTCGATACTCTTCGGCTCTAGTATCGGCCCGGACCGTAAGTTAATGTACGGCGAACCTGACTCCCCCGGAAGGATGCGAGATGCGTGTTCGCAAGAGCCTGTCGGCCGTCGCGGTGGCGCTCGTCGCCGCACTCGCGGCCACGGGTTGTGGCGGTTCCGGCTCCGGTGACTCCGGCAAGACCACCGTGACGATGTGGACATATCCGGTGATCGTCGACGAGGCGAAGCACCGCGCGCACTGGGACGAGACCGTCAAGGCGTTCCAGTCCGCCAACCCGAACATCGAGGTCAAGACCGAGATCTTCCCCTGGGCCAACCGGGACCAGGCGCTGGCCACCGCCATCGCCGGCAACAAGGGGCCCGACGTCGTCTACCTGATCCCCGACCAGCTGCCCAAGTACGCCCGCAACATCGAGCCGGTCGACAAGTACCTCGACGACGCGGCCAAGAGCGACTACCTCGAGAACGTGACGAAGTCGGTGGGCATCGACGGCAAGATGATGGGCGCGCCGATCCTCACCAGCGCCGCCACCCCGATCTGCAACAAGAAGGTCTTCGCCGCCGTCGGCGAGACGACCTACCCCACCAGCTGGAACGACCTGCTCACCCTGGCGCCGAAGTTCAAGGCCAAGGGCTACGACATCGCGGCGTACCCCGGTGACTCCAAGCAGACCCTGAACCAGACCTTCTACCCGCTGCTGTGGTCGGCCGGCGGTGACGTGTTCAGCCCGGACGGCACGTCGGTCGCCTTCAACAGCGACGCCGGAAAGAAGGCGCTGACCTTCGTGAAGCAACTCGTCGACGGCGGCTACGTCGACAAGAGCCTGATCACCAACGTCCCGTCGACTGAGCAGACCCGCATCGGCCAGAACAAGGTCGGCTGCGTCTGGCACGTGCCGGTGGCGGAGGTCGAAAAGCTGTGGGGCAAGGAGAACATCCAGGCCGTCCCGCACTTCACCGACGTCAAGCAGATCGGCTACGGCACCGTTGGCTCCCTGTCGATGCTGAAGGGCGCCAAGAACAAGGAGGCGGCCGGCAAGTGGACCGCCTTCGCGACCAACGCCGAGAACACCAAGAAGTACGACCTGGCCTCCAACTTTTTCTCCCCGCGGAAGTCCACCGGCACGCTCTACGCCGGTGATCCTGTCCTCAGTGTGCAGGAGCAGCAGGTAGTCACCAGCACCGTCGGCCCGCTGCACGAGAAGGCCCGGGACGTCCAGGGCGTCCTCTTCCCGGAGATCCAGGCTGCCCTGCTCGGCAAGAAGTCGGTGGAGCAGGCGCTCGACGACGCCGCGAAGGCCGCCGCTCCGCTGCTTCGCTGATCCTGGCGCGGCTCGCGGTGGGCGTACCCTGCCCACCGCGAGCCGCCGAGAAAGGTTGTCAGATGGTTGCACTACCGGAGAGCCAGGTCCGGCGGCCACGCCGGCCGGGGAGCGAGGTTCGGCGTCTCCGCCGGGCGTCCGCCCGTGAGGCCGGCACGGCCCTGCTGTTCGTCCTGCCGTTCCTGCTGCTCTTCGCCATCTTCCGGTTCGGGCCGGCGATCGCCGGGGTGATCCTCGGCTTCACCGACTACACCATCGGCGGTGACACGAGCTGGGCCGGCCTGGAGAACTTCCGCCGACTCGTCGACGACCCGACCTTCTGGTCGGCGCTGCGCGTCACGGTCGTCTTCACCGCGCTGTCCGTACCCCTGTCGATGCTGGCCTCCCTCGGCATGGCACTGCTGACCCGCCGCGCCTTTCGCGGCGCGAAGCTCTTCCGGTCCATCTTCTTCCTGCCCGTGGTGACCAGCCTGGTCCTCGCCGGGGTGGTCTTCACCTGGGTCTTCGCCGACGGTGGGCCGTGGTCGCGGGCGATGGGCGCGCTCGGCCTGCCGGCCGGCTCCTGGCTCGCCAACAGCGCGCTGGTGGTGCCGGCCCTGGTGCTGGTATCGGTCTGGTCCCGCTTCGGCTACGGCATGCTCATCCTGCTCGCCCGGCTTCAGGACATCCCGGCGGAGCTGGAGGAGGCGGCGCTGACCGACGGCGCCTCGGCCTGGCAGCGCTTCCGGTACGTCACGCTGCCGCAGCTGCGGCCCGCGCTGTTCTTCGTCGCCATCATCGAGACCACGGTTTCGTTCCAGGTCTTCGACATGATCTACGTGATGACCGGCGGCGGGCCGGTCCGCTCCAGCTACAGCCTCGTCTACCTGCTCTACGACCAGGGGTTCAAGTACTTCGACCTGGGCTACGCCAGCGCGGTCGGGGTCGCTCTGTTCGTGATGACGATCGTCGTGGCGCTGATCCAGCGGCTGACCCTGGGGAGGGAAGAATGACCGACATCATCACGCCCCCGGCCACCGCCGCGCCGGCCACCGAACGGCCCCGGCGGGCCTGGCGTCCCTACCGCGCGGACCGGGCCGGCCGGGGCTGGGTGATCGGGCGCACCGCGCTGCTGCTGGCTGGTGCCGTGCTCACCCTCTTTCCCTTCTACGCGATGGTCGTGTTGTCGCTCAAGCCGACCGGGCCGGTCACCTTCCCGGACAGTCTGCTGCCCTGGCCGTTCTCCACCGAGGCGTACGACCAGGTCATCGGTGCCAAGAGCGTGCTGCGCTGGATGGGGAACACGCTCGTCTACTCGGTGGTGTCGGTCGTCGGCGTGCTGCTGTTCGCCTCGATGGCCGGCTACGCCTTCGCCAAGAAGCGATTCCCGGGCAAGGAGACGATGTTCTGGTCGTTCCTGGCGATGCTGATGGTGCCGTACCACGTCACGATGATCCCGACCTTCATCATCATCTCCGAGCTGAACGGCGTGGACACCTACTGGGGCATGATCGTGCCGACGCTGGCCAACGCCCAGGCGGTCTTCCTCATGCGCCAGTTCATCGCGTCGCTGCCCGACTCGCTGTTCGAGGCGGCCCGTTTGGACGGCTGCTCCGAGTGGCGGGTGTACGTCTCGATCGTGCTGCCGCTGATCAAGCCGATCCTGGCCACGCTGGGCGTCTTCGTCTTCCTCTGGCACTGGAACGACTTCCTGTGGCCGCTCATCGTCGGGCAGAGCCTCGACATGCGGACCCTCACCACCGGCATCGCCTCGCTGCAACAGGAGAACGTGCCGTTGAACATGCTGCTCGCCGGCTCGGTGGTGGCGTTCGTGCCCATCTTCATGGCCTACCTGATTGGCCAGCGGTACTTCCAGGAGGGCGTCTCCACCACGGGCATCAAGGGGTGACCGTCATCGCCGTGGCGGCGACGCCGTACGTCCGCGAGCTGTTCCTCGACCCCGACACCTGGACCGCGCTGCAGCGCGTCGGCGAGGTGCGGCTGCCCGCCGACCGCGCCGACGTGGGCGACGAGGCCGTGCTCGCGGGACTGCTCGCCGACGCCGACGTCGTCGTGACCGGCTGGGGAACCGCACCGCTGACGGCCGCGGCGCTCGCCGCCGCGCCACGGCTGCGGCTGCTCGCGCACACCGGGGCCAGCGTGAAACCGTTCGTCACCCCGGAGTGCTTCGCTCGCGGGGTACGCGTCACCCAGGCCGGCGACGCGATGGCGTACGCAGTGGGGGAGCAGGCCCTCGCGTTGACCCTCGCGCTGCTGCACCGGCTGCACCGGTTCGACCACGCGCTGCGCACCGGGGCCGACTGGGCGAGCGCGAAGGGCGCCCCGCCCCGCCGGGAGCTGCGCGGCGCGACGGTCGGGGTGGTCGGCGCGTCCCGGACCGGCCGGGCGTACCTCGGCCTGGTGCGGGCGCTCGGAGCGCGGGTGCTCGTGGCCGACCCCTACCTGTCCGGCGCGGAGGCCGTGACGCTGGGCGTCGAACGGGTCGGCCTCGACGAGTTGCTCGCCCGCAGCCTGGTGGTCTCCCTGCATGCTCCGGTGCTGCCGGAGACCGCCGGGATGATCGGGGCACGCGAGCTCGCCCTGCTGCCGGACGGGGCGCTGCTGGTCAACACCGCCCGCTCGGCGCTGGTGGACGAGGCCGCGCTGCTGGCCGCGCTGCGCACCGGCCGGATCGACGCCGCGCTGGACGTCTTCGACGCCGAGCCGCTGCCGGTCGACCATCCGCTCCGCGGGCTGCCGAACGTGCTGCTGACGCCGCACGAGGCGGCCGGGACGGTGGAGTCGCGGCGGCGGGCCGGCGCGATCGTGGTGGCCGAGATCGACCGGTTCCTCCTCGGGCGGCCGCTGGCCCACGAGGTGCGGCCGGAGCAGCTCGATCGGACGGGCTGACCCGGGCTGACCTGCGCTGGCGCGGCCGGAGACCGGAGAAGTAGCCTCTGCGCTCATGCGCATCGCTCTGGCCGGACTCGCCACCAGTCACCCCTACACCGACGCCCGCGCGCTGCGTGACCACGCTGAGCTGGTGGTGTGGGAGCCCGATCCGCAGCGGCTGGCCCGGTTCCGGGCCGAGCAGCCGGACGTCGCCGTGGCGCCGGACCTGGCCGCGCTGCTGGCGACCGGCCCGGACGGTGTGGTGCTCACCGTCCCGACCCCGGACGTGCCGGACGCGCTGGCCCAGGTGCTGGCCCGCGAGCTGCCCTGCTTCGTCAACAAGCCGGCCGCCGCGACCCTCGGGCAGCTCGACCGGTTGGAACGCGTCGTGCAGCGGGCGCCCGAGCTCGTGCTCACCTCCTCGGTGCTGCGCTTCGCGCCGGACTTCGTGGCGTTCGATGTGCCGCGCGACGAGGTGCTGTCGGTCCGGGCCACGGTGCGGCACGATGTCGGCCTCTGGGCCACCGGCTACAACCCGTGGCAGGACGACCCGGCGGTGGGTGGCGGCACGCTGGTGATGATGGGACTGCACGGCGTGGAGCTGCTGGTCGCGCTGCTGGGGCCGGCGGTACGGCTGGTCGGGGCCGCGGGCACCGTACGCCGGCACCGGGGACTGCACTCCGAGGACACCGGGCTGCTGGCGCTGCAGTGGGAGGACGGGGTGCCCGGCGCGGTCGAGGTGCTCGGGGTCAGCGAGGGCGAGGCGTACGAGGTGACCGTCCACACCGGCGCTGGGGAGCAGCGGGTGGCGCTGCGCGGCGGCCCGGACCAGCTCGGCTACCGGGCCACCATCGACGCGTTCCTGGGCATGGTCCGGGGTGGGCCGAGCCCGGTGCCGTGGCCGCAGACCCGGGCCGTGCTGGGCCTTCTCGCCGCGGCGCGCGCCACGGCCTGACACCGCGCAGCCGGCCGATTGCCCCTGACGTGCGAACCGGACGGCCGGTTCGCCGTGCCCGTCGAGCCCGCGCCGGTCGACCCACCTCCCCGGACACCTTGACGCTCCCGTGGCCGGAAGTTACGGTCATGACCGTTACTTCGGAAGGGGTGTGGTGGCATGCGTACGGTGGCGGACCTCGAGGAGCGGCTCTCCCGCCCGCGGGACGTCCTGGTGGACGACCTGCGCAAGCTCGACGGCGACATCCTGGTCCTCGGCGCGGGCGGCAAGCTGGGGCCCAGCCTGGTGCGGCTGGCGCTGCGGGGGGTCGCGGCGGCGGGCACCGGCGCGCGGGTCGTCGCCGTGTCACGCTTCTCCGAGGCCGGCCTGGCCGACGCGCTGCGCGATGAGGGCGCCGAGGTGGTCGAGGCGGACGTCGCCGACGACGCCACCCTGGCCGCGCTGCCCGACGCGGCGAACGTCGTCTTCCTGGTCGGTGCCAAGTTCGGCACCTCCGGCCGGGAGCACGCCACCTGGGCCACCAACACCTACCTGCCGGGCCGGGTCGCGCAGCGCTTCGCCGGGTCACGCCTGGTGGCGCTGAGCACCGGCAACGTCTACCCGCTCGTGCCGGTGACCGCCGGCGGCTGCGTCGAGCAGACCCCGGTCCAGCCGGTCGGCGAGTACGCGATGTCCTGCCTTGGCCGCGAGCGCATCCTCACCAACTTCGCGCTGCGCGACGACACCCCGCTGGCCCTGATCCGCCTCAACTACGCCGTCGAGATGCGCTACGGCGTGCTCGTGGACATCGCCCGCGCCGTGCACGCCGGCCAGGCGGTGGACCTCACCATGGGACACGCCAACGTCGTCTGGCAGGGCTACGCCAACGAGGTCGTCCTGCGCTCCCTGCACCACACCGCCACACCGCCGTTCGTGCTGAACCTGACCGGGCCGGAGCTGGTCTCGGTCCGCCAGGTATCCGCCGCGGTCGCCGCGCGGCTGGGCCGCGAGCCGATCCTCACCGGCACCGAGGCGCCGACCGCGCTGCTGTCCAACGCCCAGCTCTGCCACGGCCTGTTCGGCTACCCCGACGTAACCCTCGCCGAGCTGATCGAGCTGACGGCGGACTGGGTCGCCGACGGCCAGCCCCTGCTCGACAAGCCGACCGGCTTCCAGCGCCGCGACGGCAAGTTCTAGGAGAGACCGTGTTGACCGCATCGAGCACCCGACAGGCCGCCGCGCTGGCCCGGTTCCGGCACGGGTGCGTCATCCCCGCCCATCCGCTCGCCCTGGACGCCGACCACAAGCTCGACGAGCGCCGGCAGCGGGCGTTGACCCGCTACTACCTCGCTTCCGGCGCTGGTGGCATCGCCGTCGGCGTGCACACCACCCAGTTCGCCATCCACGACCCGGAGGTGGGCCTGCTCGCCCCGGTGCTGGAACTGGCCGCCGAGACCGCGGCCGGCTCGGACGCGATCCTGGTCTCCGGGGCCTGCGGGGACACCGCGCAGGCCGTCGCCGAGGCGGAGCTGGCGGCCTCCCTCGGCTACCACATGGTGCTGCTGTCGCCGTACGGGCCGCTGGACGAGGACGCTCTCGTCGAACGGGCCCGGGCGGTCGGCGAGGTCCTGCCGGTGATCGGCTTCTACCTGCAGCCGGCCGTCGGCGGCCGGGTGCTGTCCCGGCACTTCTGGGCCCGGTTGGCCGCCCTCGATTCGGTGGTCGGGATCAAGGTGGCGCCGTTCGACCGCTACCGCACGCTCGACGTGCTGCACGGCGTCTGCGCGGCCGGCCGCAACGGCGACCTCGCCCTCTACACCGGCAACGACGACCACATCCTGGCCGACCTGGTGGCGCCGCACCAGGTCGTCGTCGACAGGCGGGCGGTGGAGGTCGAGTTCGTCGGCGGCCTGCTCGGCCAGTGGGCGGTCTGGGCGCGCACCGCGGTGACCCTGCTCGACGAGGCCCGGCGGGCCCGGGCCGGTGACGACAGCGCGCTGCGCCGGCTGCTCACCCTGGACGGTCACCTGACCGACGCCAACGCGGCCATCTTCGACGCCGCCAACGGCTACCACGGCTGCATTCCGGGAATCCACGAGGTGCTGCGCCGGCAGGGCCTGCTGGCCGGCCGGTGGTGCCTGGACCCGGACGAGGAGCTCTCGCCGGGACAGCTCGCCGAACTCGACCGGGTGTACCGGGCCTACCAGCACCTGCGCGACGACGACTTCGTCGCCGAACACCTGGACGAGTGGCTGTCCTGACGCGTGCCGAGAGGATCTGGTCCGCGTCGACGGGGGCGTGGACCGGCTCCTCTCAGAGGGTCAGCCGGTAGAGCGTCAGCGGGCGGCCGCTGGTGCCGGAGGCGAGGTTGCCGGTCCGCTCGGCCAGGCCGGCCAACTCCAGCCGGTGCAGCATCCGTCGGGCGGTGCGTTGTTGCACGCGCAGCTGGTCGGCCACCTCCCGGCTGGTCAGCGGCTCGTCGCCGACCGTCGTGCGCACCTCCCGCAGCCGCAGCAGGGTGGGCACCGACAGGCCGACCCGCTGGGCGATGACGGCCAGGTTCACCTCCGACGGTGGCGGGGCCGGCGTGGTCGACTCGAGCACGATGTCGGTCTCGCCGCGCAGCGACAGCACCGCCGTGGTCGGGCCGACCCGGCGCGCCCGGCTCAGCGCCCGCCGCGCCAGGTTCTCCGCCTCTGCGGCGCTGCGTCCCAGGCCGAAGCCGATCTGCACGGTCTCGTGCCGGTCGGCGAGGCGGCGCAGCATCGGCAGCGCGGTGAACCCGCCGGTCGCGTCGTGCAGCGGGCCACGGGTGGTGACGATGAGGTACGTGTCCGGGGCGAACCGCGCGAGCGTGCCCCCGAGCCCGGCGACCTCCTTGAGCAGCCCGTCGTCGCCGTCGGAGAGGTTGGCCAGGCCGAGCGCGATCTGGGCGTCCTCCTGGGCCTGGCTGCCCACCTGCAGCAGGAGTTGGCGCAGCGCCGTGCGGACCGAGTGGTTCGACGGGGCCAGGCGGAACGCCGGCATCTCGTGGCGCAGCACCTCGTACACCGAGCTGATGCAGGTGACCGCGACGTCCGCGCCGGCCTTGCGCTGCCGCTGGTGGAATGCCACCACGTCCTCCGACCTGAGGCCGCTGCGGTACGGCAGCGACCGGACCCGGTCCATCGGCAGGACCGCCTCGCCGAAGGTGGTCGCGACGTCGGCGCCGGTGACGGTGTCGATCGACATCCGGGTGACGTCGTGCCCGGCGCGCAACAACCGCACGGCGGCCTGGAGCAGCGTCGATCCGGTGTAGTCGACGAAGACCGCCGGACGGTTGAGGGAGTTCGCCTCCCGGGCGAGGGTGTAGGGCACCACGCCGGTGAACAGCCACGCGTCCACCTGGCCGGCGTGCGCCTCGACGATCGCGGGGGCCTGCGACTCGTGGTCGTAGTGCAGCCGGCGGGCGGTGACGCCGGGCTGCTCCTCGCAGGTCGCGGCCACGTCGTCGACCAGGTCGTGCGGACCGATGACCCCGATCTCGATGGTCACCGCTGCCTCCTGTCGGGGGTTGCATTGTTCGCAGCACAAGATTACGGTCAGGCCCGGTATTACTGTAGCCCGGGAGGGTACGTGTCGTCGTTTCCCAGCATGGCCGACGCCAGCGGCCGAACGATCGGCGCGGAGGAGTTGGCCGCGGTCAGCCGGGTGCTCGAGTCGGGCATGCTCAGCTCGGTCTGGGGCACGGAGGTCCGCGCCCTGGAACGCGAGATGGCCGACCGCCATGGAGTGTCGCACGCCGTCGCCGCCAGTTCGGGAACCGCGGCCCTGCACCTGGCCGTCGCCGCTGTCGCGCCGGATCCGGGCGACGAGATCATCACCTCTCCGATCAGCGACTTCGGCACGGTCGCGCCCATTCTCGCGCAGAACGCGGTGCCGGTGTTCGCCGACGTCGATCCGTATACCGGCAACCTGGATCCGGCGGCGGTCGCCGCTGCGATCGGGCCGCGCACGCGGGCGATCCTCGCGGTGCACCTGTTCGGCGCCGCCGCCGACCTGCGCGCGGTCGCCGACGCCGCCGGCGTGCCGCTTATCGAGGACTGCGCCCAGGCGTGGCTCACCCGCTACCCGGACGGCACCCTCGCCGGCACGGCCGGCGCGATCGGGTGCTTCAGCCTCCAGCAGTGGAAGCACATCACCTGTGGCGACGGCGGTCTGGCCGTCACCGACGACTCGGTGCTGGCCCGCCGGATGCGGCTCTTCGCCGACAAGGGCTGGCCGCGCGACGAGTCCCGCCGGCACGTCGGCCTCGGCCTGAACTACCGGATGACCGAACTCGCCGGTGCCGTCGCCCGGGCCCAGCTGGCGAAACTGCCGGGGGTGCTCGCCGACCGGCGACGCACCGCCCGGCGGCTGGTCGACGCGCTAGCCGACCTGCCCGGCGTGCACCTGCCGGCGAACGTGGACGCGCACGCCTGGTGGCTGTTCCCGATCGTGCTGGACCCGCCGCTGACCAACCACGGGGTGGCCGGGAAACTAGCTGCCGCCGGGATCCCCGCCCGCGCCGGCTACCTGGAACAGCCGCTGCACTGCGCCCCGGCGCTGACCGAGGCCCCCGTCTACGGCGACTCCCGCTTCCCGCTGACCGTGCCACCGGCGGACCGGTTGCCGGCCTACGGACCCGGGTCGTTCCCGATCGCCGAGCGGATGATCGAGCGGACCCTACTGGTGGTCGACTGGAACGAGCGGTACACCGACGCCCACGTCGACGAGATCGCCCGGGCCGTCCGCGCCGCGGTGACGTCGTGATCGCTCCGGTCGCCGCCGCGCTGCGCGACCGGCTGCGCTGGCGGCTGATCGCCGCGACCGCCACCCCGGTGGACGCGACCGGCGCCGTCGACCCGGACGTGCTCGGCCGCTATCTGCGAGGGCTGGTCACCGACGGGGCGGACGCCTTGGCGGTGCTTGCGCACACCGGACGCGGCCCATACCACGACGAGTCCACCCGCGCTCTGGTCATCCGCCGCGCCGTCGACACTGGGGCGCCGGTGATCGTCGGCGTCGGCGGCCAGCCGGGGGAGGAGACCGACGAGGTGGTTGCGCAGGCGGCGCGGGCGGCCGCCCTCGGTGCGGCCGGCCTGCTGGTCTTCCCGGTGGACGACGATCCCGTTGCCCACCACGACGCGCTCTGGCACGCCGCCGGCCTGCCGATGCTCGCCTTCGACCTCTACCTCCGGCCGTACGCCGAGCCCACGCTGGCCGAGTTGCTGCGACACCCCGGTGTCGCCGGGGTGAAGGTGGCCCGCCTGCACGACGCCCTCGCCTGCCAGGCAGCCCTGGCCGCCGCGCACCGCGCCGACCGGCTGGCGGTCACCGGCGAGGACCGGATGTTCGGCCCGTCGCTCATGTGGGGCGCCGAGGCGGCCCTGGTCGGCCTGGCCGCCGCCGCGGTCCCGGTCACCGCCCGGGTGCTGCGGGCCTACGCCGACAAGCGCTACGACGAGTTCGTCACCGCCTCCGCCGACCTCGACCGGCAGGCCGAGGTCACTTTCACCGAACCGATGGAAGGGTACGTGCAACGCATGCTCTGGATCGCCGCCGAGGAAGGGCGGATCCCGGTGGGCCACGCGGGCGACCCGCACGCACCGGCGCTGCCCGACGGCGACCGGGACCGGGTGCTGCGGGTGGCAGGGCGCTGGTGACCGGCAACCCATTCGTGGCCGGCGACCTGCCGCCGGTCACCCTCGACATCGACGTGCTCGTCGGCCGGTACGCCGACCGGGCCGGCCCCACCGGCGAGCCCGCGGCGGTCGCCGAGACGCTGGCCGCCAACGGCGTCGAGCGCGCAGCCGTCGCGAGCCTCCGCGCCGCCCTGTTCGACGTTGCCAGCGGCAACGACGAGGTGGCCGCCCTCGCCGGCCCCGGCGTGCTGCCGGTCGGCGGGCTGGACCTGCGCGACCCGCTCGGCGCCGAACGGGAGGTCGTCCGGCTCGCCGAGGGCGGCTTTCGGGCCGTTCGGCTGTTCCCCGACGAGCAGGGCGTCGAGGCGGACTTCCCGTCCGTACGGCACGTCGCCCGCCGGGCCGCCGAGGCGGGCCTGATCGTGCTCACCGGCGGGGACGTCCGCCGGTTCTGGCGGCCGCTGCGCGGCGCGACCGTGGTCTTCCTCGACACGCACTTCTACCACCTGGGCGACTTCGTGGTGGTGGCCCGCGACGAGCCGGGCTTCCACACCTCCACCCGGCTGCTCAACTCGCCGGACGCGCTGGAGACCGTCGCCGGGCACCTCGGCGTCGAGCGCCTGCTCTACGGCTCCCGCACCCCGTTCTACGAGCCCGTCGTGCCGCGGCTGCGGCTGGCCCGGACCGGGATCGGCCCGTCCGCGATCGCGGCGGTGACCGGAGGGAACGCCCGCCGGATCCTGGGGCTGGCCCGATGATCATCGACGTGCACGCCCACTGGGGGCCGTGGTTCTTCAGCATGGAGGTCGGCGCGGTCGCGACCAACCTCGCGGTGATGGACCGGTACGGCATCGACTTGGCCGTGGTCTCCGCCACCGAGGCGGTGATCTACGACGTAACCGCCGGCAACCGGGCGATGGCCCGCGTGCTGGAGGGCAATGATCGGCTGCTCGGCTACCTGACGATCAACCCGCGCCGGCTGGACGACGCCGAACGGGACCTGCGCGACCTGCTGCCCACCGGCCGGTTCGTCGGCGTGAAGATCCACACCGACTACACCGGCTCGCCGGCGAACTCCGCGCCGACCCGGGCGGCCCTGGAACTGGCCGCCGCGCACGGCCTGCCCGCCCTCGTGCACACGTGGGACACGACGCCGCTCGACCTGGCCCAGGCGGTGGCGGACATCCCCGGGGTGCGGGCCATCGCCGGGCACATGGGCGCGAACGGGTGGCGACACGCTATCGAGGCGGCCAACGGGGTGGATCGGCTCTGGCTGGAGCCCTGCTTCTCGCACACGGAGGCGGGTCGCTTCGCCGCGGTGGCGGCGGCCGTGAACCCACGGCGGCTGCTCTTCGGCACCGACGCCACGCTGATCGACCCGGCCGCCGCGTACGGGGCGGTGCTCGCCGCCGACCTGCCGCCCGAACTGGCCGAACGGGTCGCCTGGCGAAACGCCGCCGAACTGTTCCGGCTCGACCTGTCCGCCCACACGTTCTCCCGAGCCAGCGGATGAGGCAACGGCCCGCCGCCCGGCAGCGCCCGCGAGGCGTTACCGAGCGGCGGCGCCGCAACGATCGGCAGCAGCCTCTACCGTTTCATCGAGGCCGCGCTGCGGGACGGGGCGTCCGCCGCCGTCGCCGAGTGGCTATTGTGCTGTTCGGGATGGCGTTCGCCGCGGCCGGCTATGCCCTGACCGGCGGGCGTTGCGACTTCACCTCCAGGAGCGCCACCGTACCCAGCCGCTTCGAGGTTCTCGTCGCCGTCGGGTACAGCGAACGGGCCCGCACCGTGCTGGAGGGTGCGGCGCGGTAGCCCGGCGTGGTGTTCCGACCTGGCCAGAGGTACCGGCCTTGATAGACACCGTCCGTGACAGCCCACGAGGGCTGTCACGGACGGTGCCGGTGAACGGCTGGCTGGGCAGTCGGTCAGCTCCGGCTGCGAAACTGCGACCCGCGGTCGGTGTGGAGCACGCAGCCGGCCACTGGGCCGCGTCGGGCTACGGCGTTGTGCAACGCGTTGACGGCCAGGCGGGACTTCATCCGTGAGTCGATGGAGTAGCCGACGATCCGCCTCGACCACACGTCCTTGATCGCGCACAGGTAGAGCTTGCCCTCGCCGGTGCGGTGTTCGGTGATGTCGGCCAGCCACAACCGGTTCGGGCCGTCGGCGGTGAAGTCTCGTTTCACGAGGTCGTCATGCACCGGCGGACCGACCTTGCCACCCTTGCCGCGTCTCTTGCGCTTGCCGAAGGCGCTCCACCAGCCGTTGTCCGAGCAGATCTTCCACGCGGTGCGCTCAGCCATCGCCTGTCCGGCGATGCGGGCCTCATCCACCAGGAACCGGTACCCGAACTCCGGGTCATCGCGGTGGGCGTCCACCAGGGCGTTCGCGCGGTGAGCGGCAACGAGTTCGGCGTCGCCGACGGGCCGGGCGAGCCATCGATAGTAGGGCTGACGAGCGATCTTCAATACCCGGCACATCACCGCCACGGGGATCCCGTCGGCGGCCAGCTCGCTCACGAGCGGGTAGAGCCTTTTCCCGGCAGGTTCGCCTGCGACAGATACGCCGCGGCCCGACGCAGGACCTCGTTCTCCTGCTCCAACAACCGGATCCGCTTACGGGCCTCGCGCAGCTCGGCTGACTCGCTGCCGCTGACACCCGGTCGGGATCCCGCGTCAACGTCAGCCTGGCGCAGCCATTTGAACAACGTCATCGGGTGGACTCCGAAGTCCTTCGCGATCTGCTCAACCGTCACGCCCGGATCACGGTCACGCGCCACCCGCACGACATCATCGCGGAACTCACGAGGGTAGGGCTTGGGCACAGCAACATCCTTCCAGCCCGCCACCAGGGCAAGCCATCTCAGATGTCACCTATCGGTGCAGCAGACCCGTGGGAGCAGATTGGGTGCAGGTTGGCGAAGTGGTCACCCCGACCGAAGTGCTCACCGAGGGTGGACAGAGCAGAGGGCTCTAACCTGCGGTGATGCAGGTGAGCGGTCCGGCGTGACCTCCCAGAGAAAACCGAAGTGGTCAGCGCTCGTTGCTCCCCGCCTGGCTGGTGCCGGCTGTCGACCTGAGGCCTGCCGACGCCGATCACGAGGCCAGGCCGCATCGATGTACGGCTCTGGGCGCCGTCGCGATGGCGTCGGTATGGATCCCGCGACCTGAGACCCGAATCCCACCGGCAACCGCTGAACAGGGCTTTCTCAACGGTGAGCACTTCGGCGCGCCCGAATGCCTCAGCACCGGCAGCTCCGCTTCACAGGCCGGCGACGTCCGCTCACTGCCCCCCTTTAGCGCCAGCGGCGTGCTGGTGGGCCCGCACGATGGTCGAATCCACCGACACCAGCCAGTCGATGTCCCCGGCCGCGTCCGCGTCGGCCTGCACCCCGGCCAGCATCCGTTCGAACGTGCCGTCCAGGGCCCACCTGCGGAAACGGGTGTAGATCGACTGCCACGACCCATAGCGAGCGGGTGCGTCCCCCCACGCCGCCCCGGCCCCGATCTTCCACACGATTCCGTTGAGCACCCGCCGGTCATCCGACCGCGGCCGACCACCGGTCACCGCCGACGGCAGGTACTGCGACAGCGCTTCCCACTCGACGTCAGACAACTCGTAGCGACGACCCACGCGCTACATCATCCGACACCAAGATCCTTTGAAGGCACCGCCTAGCGCTGTCTTGTCGGTCCGTAGCCCGCTTCGGTGGGAGCCAGGGGCGAGGACGGGTTGGTGGCTTCACCGGTCCGGCATGCCGCGATCTTGCCATGGCTCAATGCGACGGAGCCTGCCACCCCGCGAGACCAGGTTTACGGACCGGCGCTGGAAGCGCTGTACCGAATTCTCCGTCCGGTGTCTTGACCATGTTGTATTCCTGCCCGCGGATCCGGTCAAGCAGGCCGCGCTGGACCGCGCGGACACCGGCCTGGAAGCGGCCGGAGGCGTCGAGTTCGTCGAGCAGCGCGGCGATCCGGCGACGGACCGTCCGCGGGCTCACCCCGAGGTGGCGGGCGATCGACTCGTCCTTCATCCCCGCGTTGAGCAGGTCGACGAGTTCGCTCGTGTCGGCGTCGCGCGCCACCGTGACGCCCTTGCGGCCCGACCCGAACCGGATGGGGCTGGCGTGCGACCACAGTTGCTCGAAGATGGCCTGGAGACCGTCGGTCAGCGCCGAACGCGTCGCCACGACCGAAAGGGTTTCCGGCGCGGTCTCTTCGCCAGCGAGGAGCACCACGGCGGTCTCCCGATCGACTAGCAGCAGCTTCATGGGTACCTGCGGCAGTGTCCGGGCCTCCTCGCCGTTGTCGACCATCCACTGGATACGAGCGACCAGCGCCGGTTCGTCGAGGACCTGGCTGGCGTACAGCGAGCGGAACCGAACGCCTCGGCGCAGCAGACCGAGTTCGGCGTCACTGACGGGCGTGCTGTTCGGCGCAACGTACGGCGGGGTGTCGATCCCGACCACCTCCGTCCTCGCCGAGCCGAGCAGGTCGTGGATGCGGCTCGCGGTCGCCGTGCGCCCCTCGACCACCTCGAACAGTCGTCGCGGTTCAGTGCGCATCAGTCCGGCGGCGAACACCCGTGACAGCTCGTACGACGCGGCCTCGAGCCGGTCCAGGGCATGCCGGCGTTCCCGCACCAACGCGGCCAGGCCGGCGAGGGGGTCCACAGCCTGGTAACGGCCGTCGGTCTCGGTATCGTGGCGTATCAGGCCCAACAAGGCCAGACGGTCCAGCGCGGCGTGTACCTGCGCGGCCGAACACCACAGCGCGTCGGCGTGGGACTTGGCGTCGGCCCTGGGGTCGAGCAGGAGCCGTCGATACACCTGTTGGTCTAGGTCGGACAGCCCGACCAGGTCCCACCCTCCCCGCTCACCGTTGTCCGTCACAGCGCGAGCATAGGCCCGTGCGTCCGGAACGGGCACCTGGCCGAATCGGGCACCGTTGCGCGCCATCACGCTGTTATTGTCTCGCCGCCGGTGATCTAGGTGCATGGCGAGCATGTGGGATCCCCTCGTGACGACGCGTGACCACCGTGACGATCGGTGCCGGCACGATTGAGGAGGAGCAATCATGTCGCGTCGTTTGTTACGCGCGCTCGCGGTGACCGCCATAGCTGTCAGCACACTGGTCGCCCAAGGTTTTCCCGGTGCCATGGGCGTGGCCCGCGCGGCTCCGCTGACCACGACATCCACAGGTTTCGCCACCACCGTGACCGGCCCTGGCCCGTCCAGCGGGTGGCGGCTCGAGCGAGTGTGCAGCGGGCCCGTGCGGGCGGGGTACGCACAGTGCCATTCGATCCGCCGCACCCCGCCCACGGCGTCGACGCAGCCGTCGCCATCGACGTCCAGGCAGGCCGGCGCCGCCGAGACGGTCTACGGGTACGGGCCGGCCGACCTCGCCTCGGCGTACAACCTCCCCGCCGCGGCGGGTGACGGCGTCACGGTCGCGGTCGTGGCAGCCTTCGACAACCCGACGGCCGAGGCCGACCTCGCGGTCTATCGGGAACACTGGGGCCTGCCCCCGTGCACCACCGACAACGGCTGCTTCAAGAAGATCGACCAGCGCGGCGGCCAGAACTACCCCACACCAGATGAATCGTGGGCCGGGGAGATCTCGCTCGACCTCGACACCGTGTCGGCGGTGTGCCCGCGCTGCCACCTCCTGTTGGTCGAGGCCGACACCAACTCAGCCGAGGACCTGGGCCAGGCCGTCGACCAGGCCGTCGCCAGTGGCGCGCATGTGGTGTCGAACTCCTACGGCGGTCCGGAGGACGCCGACCTGAGCTCGACCTACGGCAAGCACTACCGGCACCCGGGGGTGGCGATCGTGGCGTCCTCCGGCGACAGCGGGTACGGCATGTCCTTTCCCGCCTCGTCGCCGCACGTGACGGCCATCGGTGGCACCTCGCTCTCCCGCGACGACACCACCAGCCGCGGCTGGACCGAGCAGGTGTGGAACAACTACTCCGGGGCGCCGGGCAGCGGATGTTCCGCGGTGGAATCGAAGCCCTACTTCCAGGCCGATCCCGGATGCGACGGCCGCACCGTCGCCGACGTGTCCGCCCTCGCCGACCCGCTCAATGGTCTGGCCGTCTACCAGACCTTCGGCGGCTACGGCTGGGCGCAGTACGGGGGCACGAGCCTCGCCGCCCCGATCATCGCCGGCGTGTACGCACTCGCCGGTCGGACGCCGGCCGGCGACATGCCGAACTGGTACCCCTACGCCGCGTCGGCCGGCAGCCTCAACGACATCACCACGGGCAGGAACGGCACCTGCGAGCCGGCGGCGGCGTACCTGTGCACCGCCAGTGAGGGGTTCGACGGCCCGACGGGCCTCGGAACCCCGAACGGTGTCTCCGCATTTCGGGCACCTGGCCCCCACGGCCATGTCGCGGGCACCGTGACCGACGCGAGCAGCCACGCGCCGGTCGCGAACGCCACCGTCACGGTGAGCAGCAGCGGTCACAGCGTCACCGCCACCACCGATGCCGCCGGGCGGTACTACGTCACCGAACCCGTCGGCACGTTCACCGTGGCGGTCGCCGCGTTCGGCTACGTCGACGTGGCTCGTAGCGTCGAGATCACCGACGGGCAGACGTCCACGGTGGATTTCGCGCTGCACGCCCAGCCGCTGGTCACGCTCTCCGGCACGGTGAAAGACGGTTCCGGGCACGGCTGGCCGCTGTACGCCACGGTGTCCGCACCCGGCACGCCACTGCCGGCCGTGCGCACCGATCCCTTCACCGGCCGCTACCGCATGCGGGTGCCCGTACAGTCCGCCCTGACCCTGCGCGTACGGGCCGAGCCGGCCGGATACCGGACCGCCGACGCGCAGGTCACCATCGACGCCACCGACGTCGGCCGGGACATCGCGGTGTCCGTGGACGACGAGATCTGCAAGGCCGCCGGCTATCACCACAACTACGCCGGATTGCCCGCCCAACCGTTCGAATCCACCGATGTGCCGGAGGGTTGGCAGGTCGACAACGCGACCGAGGACGGCGGGTGGGAGTTCAACCGGGGCACGGTGATCCCGCGTACCAACGAGACGACGGGCAGCGGAAACTTCGCCCTCATCGACACCCAGTTGCAGGACCGCAAGGACACCACGCTCACCACACCGCCGGTCGACCTCACCGACGTCGATCATCCCGTCGTCGGGCTGCGCACCCGCTTCGTCGGGTACCTGCCGACGCAGTCGGCCGACGTGGGCGTGTCCATCGACGGCGGCGCCACCTGGTCGACGATCTGGAAGCAGGACGGGCTGGCCATCATCAACGGGCCGCTGTCCCTGCCAATCCCGAAGGCGGCCAACCGCCGCGGGGTGCTGGTGCGGTTCCACTACGCTGGGCAGTTCGCCCGTTACTGGGAACTCGACGACGTCTACGTCGGCAGGCGTACCTGTGACCCGGTGGCCGGCGGGATCGTCGCCGGACGGGTCCTCGACGCGACCACCGGCGACGGCGTCGACGGGGCCACCGTGGCGGCGGTCGCCCACCCGGACGCGCAGGCCAGGTCGGTGGCCACGCCCGACGACGACAACGTCGGCGACGGCTACTTCGCCCTGTTCGCGCCGGGCGACGGTGACCAGCAGTTCACCGGTTCGGCGCGCAACCGGGTCAGCCTCACCCGGTCGGTGCACGTCGCAACCAACGCGGTCACCAGGGCCGACTTCTCGCTGGCCGCCGCGGCGCTCACCGTCAGCCCGGCGACGGTGACGCGGAACGTGCGGCTCGGCGAGAGCGGGCAGGCGGAACTCACCGTCACCAACTCCGGGTCGGCGGAAGCGCACGTCTCCCTCGTGGAGCAGCCCGGCGGCTTCACCCCGCTCAGCGCGCCGCCCGCCGCCGCAGCGGCGGTTCCGGTGCGACGGGTCCCCGGCGTCGCCGCCGGCGGCCGGCACACCGCCGGCGGGCAGCGGGTCGTCGCAGCGCCGACCGTCACCTCCCCGCCGGCCATGACCGCCTCGGCAGCGCCCGGCGGTCCGGCGTGGGCGCCGCTGGCCGACTATCCGGGCGGCCCGATCATGGACAACGCGATGGTCCGCGGCGACGACGGCAAGGTCTACGTCGTCGGTGGCACGCCTGACGGGTACGGACCCACGGCGAAGGGGTACGTCTACGACCCGGTCCGGCTGCTGTGGTCGGCACTGCCGGACCTGCCAGTGCCCGTGCAGAAGCCGGTGGCGGCGTTCGTCGCCGGCCGACTTGTCGTCGCCGGCGGCTGGGGACCGCTGGACGCGGTCACCGACGTGCAGATCTACGACCCGGCGAACGGAGCGTGGACGCGCGGCGCGCCGCTGCCCGCACCGCGCGGCGCCGCCGGCAGTGCCGTGCTCGACGGCCTGCTGTACGTGGTCTCCGGCTGCGACGTCGGTGACTGCATGACCGCCACCACCAGCGTCTTCGTGTACGACCCGGTACGCGACCGGTGGAGCAGCAGGGCGGACTACCCGGCGAGCGAGGCGTTCATGTCCTGCGGCGGACTAGCCGGACGGGTCATCTGCGCCGGAGGTGTCGACTTCGGGACCGGCAACGGGTCGGCCGCCGCCTACTCGTACGAGCCGCGCACGGACGTGTGGACCCGCGTCGCCGACCTGCCGACCGGCTGGTGGGGCGCGGCGTCGGCGGTCGCCAACGGGCAGCTGCTGCTGAGTGGCGGCGTCGCCGGTGGCACGGGCCCGACGTCGTCCGTCACCAACGAGGGCCACGCGTACGATCCGGTGGCCGGTAAATGGCAGGCACTGCCGAACGCACCCGCGCCGTTCTATCGCGGCGCTGCCGCGTGTGGCGTCTACCGGGTCGGCGGGGCGCGGCAACACTTCGAGGCCACGGCGAGCACCCAGGAGCTGCCGGGATACGACATCTGCGGCCCGTCCGGCGACGTGCCGTGGCTCTCCGAGAGCGACAGCGCCTTCACCCTTCCGCCTGGGGAGAGCAAGACCGTGACGCTCAAGCTGGACGCCGGCAACGCGTCAACCGTGGACCAGCCGGGCGACTACAGCGCCGCACTGGCGGTCCGGGTCGACGGCCCCGTGCAGCCCGCACCGGTCCAGGTCACGATGCACGTCGATCCGCCGAAGAGGTGGGGCCGGCTGAGCGGCACGGTCAGTGGTGCCGGTTGTACCGGTTCCGTCGGGCCGCTGTCGCGCGCCACCGTCACGGTTCGGACGAAGCGCTCCACCACCACCCTGTGGACCGACGAGGCCGGCAACTGGTCGGTCTGGGTCGACAAGCGGGACAGCCCGATCACGCTGGTCTACTCCAAGGACGGATTCAGCAGTCTGACAAAGAGGGTCACGGTGCGGTCCGGTAGCACGGTCAGCACCGACGTGGTCCTGCAGCCAGCTCGCTGCTGAGCCTGAGGGCACGGGCCGACCAACGCTTCGGCGACGACCGGCCCGTGCCCGTTGGGTGCCTGATAGGCGCCGCACCGCACCGCTTCGCATCGCGTGACTGTCATGGCCGTCTCCTCACCGGTCCTCGTGGAGTTTGCCGACCGGGACGTGCAGCCAGTGCGCGGCGCCGATGAGCACGATCGCGTCGGCTTGCAGGGCGGTGAACTCGCCGACGCGTAGTCCGGTGCGTAGCAGCACTTCGACCACGACGCGGGTGAGCGCGCGGGGTTCGGCTTGGGCGGCGCGTAGCAGTTTCGCCGCGGACGCGTCGTCGAGGGCCTTCGGCAGGGGGTGGTCCTGTCGCGGTCGGTCGGCGGGGATGATCGGGATCCGGATGGGAGCTTCGGGGCAGTCCCAGTCGCTGATGCGGACGAAGAACATCCGCAGGGTGCCGAGCCGGTGCGCGAGGGTCGCCGGGGTGAGCCTGTCGGTGCGGTAGCCGGTTCTGGCGGTGAGTCAGGTGCGGAAGTCCTCGATGTGCCGGCGGCGGATGTCGGCGAGGTGGCGGACTTCGGGTGCCTGCTCGACCAGGAACGCGGTCAGGGATCGCAGGGCCAGGTCGGCGCCTTTCACGCTGCCCGGCCGCAGGATGCAGGTCAGTTGGTCGAGGTAGCGGCGCATCGGTGTCACCATGTCAGGGATCTCGGTGGCGAGCTGGTCCCAGCCGGGGAGCCGCCGGGGGCCGCTCACCGTCCACCCTCGATCAGGCTGACGGCGTTGCGGGGTAACGGTTTTCCGGAGAACAGTTGCGCGTCGATCGCCTCGGCGGCCCGCCGGTACTGCGAGGCCAGCCAGTCGTCGGCCAGGTGCAGGTAGATGCGGGTGGACTCGATCGAGGCGTGCCCGGCCTGGGCCTGGACCGCCTCCAGGGCCATGCCGGCCTCCCGCAGCCGGGTCAGGCAGGTGTGCCGCAGCTGATGGCAGGTCACCGTGCCCAGCCCGGCCCGCTGCCGGGCCGAGTCCAGGATCTGATCCAGCCCAGCCGGTGACAGCGGCCGGCCCCGGCGAGGGCCTTTCAGCACCACGAACAGCCGGTCGGTGGCGATACCGGACGGGCGTTCGTGGTGCAGGTAGGCGGCCACGGAGGTGAAGAACCGGCCGGAGACCGGGATCTGCCGCTGATGGCCGCCCTTGCCCTCGGCGATGAACACCCGCCGGGCAGCGACCTGCAGATCGTCCAGCCGCAGACCGAGGACCTCACAGCGGCGCAGCCCACCCAGCACCATCGCCTCACACATGGCCCGGTCCCGGTGCATGCGCAACGCCGCTAGCAGCGCATCGACCTGGACCGGCTGCAGAATCCGCGGCAGGGTGCGTGGCGTGCGTACCAGCGGCACGCCCTGACGGGGTCGCTGCCGTTCGCGGCGTGTCGGCAAACCTCGGGGCACCGGGTTCGCCTCGACATCACCACGGGCCTGCAGGAACGCGAACAACCCGGACACGCTTGACAGCCGCCGCCGGACCGTCCGGGCCGACACACCAGCGCTGTCACCGGCGGCCTGCAACCGTCGTGCCGGGCCGCCGGCATACTGCGCGGTTACGAACGCCAGCACGTCGGCCGCGACGACCCGGCCCGGCGCCTTACCGACCACGCTGAAGAACACCTTCAGGTCATACGCGACCGCGACCACAGTGTTCGGCCGCGACCTCGGGCATCATGCCGGTGCGCAGGTAGTCACGGCATGCCTCGGTCGTGACGGTGAAGCCGGGCGGCACCGGCAGCCCCATCCGCGTCATCTCCGCCAGGTTGGCGCCCTTGCCGCCGAGCAGGTCCTTGAGGTCCTTGTTCCCCTCGATGAAGTCGTAGACGTATCTGGTCATCGCCGGTCGCACCCCTCTCCCTTTCCTTGTTGGTAGCCCGGCCGACGGCCCCCGTTGTAGAGCCGGACGTCCCTACTCGACAGACCCCGGCCGGACGAGCGTGGAGACGACGACAGAGAAAGGGGAACGTCATGAGAGGCCTTGTGTACGGCGGACCAGGCGTCCGATCGTGGACGGAGATCCCGGACGCCCGAATCGAAGACCCGCGCGACGCGATCATCCAAGTCGACGCGGTCACCATCTGCGGCACCGATCTGCACATCCTGGGCGGCGACGTGCCGGAGGTCACGGAGGGCACGGTGCTGGGGCATGAAGCGGTCGGCACGATAGTCGAGACCGGAAGCGGTGTCGCCGGACTGGTACCCGGTGACCGGGTGCTGGCCTCGTGCATCTCCGCCTGCGGCATCTGCCGCTACTGCCGCCAAGGAGCGTACGGCCAATGCCGCGGTGGCGGTGGCTGGATCCTCGGCCACCTTGTGAACGGGGTGCAGTCCGAGTACGCCCGCATCCCGTTCGCGGACCTGTCCACCTACAAACTACCCGACCGGGTCGACGACGAATCCGCCGTGCTGCTGGCCGACATCCTGCCCACCTCGTACGAGGTCGGTGTGCTCAACGGCCACGTCCGGCCGGGTGACACCGTGGCCATCGTGGGTGCCGGGCCGATCGGGCTCGCCGCCGTGCTGACAGCGCGACTCTTCTCGCCCGCGCACATCATCGTGATCGACAAAGCAGAGAGCCGTCTACAGGCAGCGAAAGTCTTCGGCGCCGACACCACCGTTCTCGTGGGCTCGGACGACGCCCTCGACACCGTGCGGGCACTGACCGGCGGCCTCGGCGCCGATGTGGCGATGGAGGCGGTCGGCACACCCCAGACGTTCGAGCTGTGCACCACGCTGGTCCGGCCTGGAGGCCGAGTCGCCAACATCGGCGTGCACGGCGCGCCGGCCACCCTGCACCTGGAAGACCTGTGGATCCGCAACGTCACCATCACCACCGGCCTGGTCAACACCTACTCCACCCCGAAACTGCTGGACATGCTGGTCGCGGGACAGCTTGATCTCGGGCACATGGTCACGCACCGCTTCGGCCTGAACGAGTTCATGGCTGCGTACGACGTGTTCGCCGACGCCGGACGCTCCGGCGCGCTGAAGGTGGTGTTGTCGCGATGAGAACCGGACTCCTCGTGATCGGTGCGGGCTTGGCCGCGGCGTTGTCGCCGTGGGCCCGTCGGCGGTATGTCACCTGGGGCGCCACGCCCGAGGAAGCGTCCGGGCCCGTGCCGGGCGATGAACTGCTGTCGGATGCCGGCCTTGTCTCCACCCGCGCGATCACCATTGACGCAGGCCCGGAGGCAGTGTGGCCGTGGCTGGTGCAAATGGGCAGCGGCCGTGGAGGTGCCTACACGTACGACTGGATCGAGAACCTCTTCGGGCTGAACATGCACAGCGCCGACGAGATCCTGCCGCAGTTCCAGCGCCTGGGCGTCGGCGACAGTCTGCCGCTGGGTACCAAGAGGCCGGCCATGCAGGTGGAGATCTGCGATCACGCGAAGACGTTGGCCTTCCGTTCCGCCGACGGCGCCTGGGTGTGGATTTTCGATCTGCGTCCCGACCAGGGCGGGACACGCCTGATCAGCCGCAACCGCATCTCCCCGCCCGGAACGAGCCGGGCCGCCCGCTTGCTGTACGACGTGATGATGGCTCCCGGCAGTCTGATCATGGAGCGCCGGATGCTCCGCGGCATCAAGGAGCGGGCTGAGCGGGTCGGTCGTTCAGCGGAGCCGGTCAGAGCCTGACCTGGTGGCACGTCTGCGTCAGGTCTTTCGGCCCTGACCGGTGGCGGGTCGGACTTCTACCGTGAGAGGTACGTAGCGAGGAGGCTGCCATGTCGGCGTGGAGAGTGGACGATGTAATGACCAAGGCGGTCGTGTCGGTGCAGCCGACGGCGACCTACCGCGAAGTGGTAGATCTGCTGATCGGCCGGCGCTTCAGTGCCGTACCGGTCGTGGACGGGTTCGAGCACGTGACCGGCGTGATCTCCGAGGCGGATCTGCTTCGTAAGATCGAGTACGCGGGTGAGGACGCGCCTCGGCTGTTCGAGGGACGCCGTCGCCGGGGCGAGCGAGCCAAGGCGCACGCGGCCACCGCCGCCGACCTGATGAGCAGCCCGCCGGTGGTGGCACTCAGCGGGACGCCGATCGCGGCCGCCGCCCGGGTCATGGACGTCGAGCACGTGAAGCGGTTGCCGGTCGTCGACGATCTGGGCCGGCTGATCGGCATCGTCTCCCGCGGTGATCTGCTCAAGGTCCACCTGCGGCCGGACGACGAGATCAGCGCCGACATCTGCCGCAACGTCTTCGAGGTCTTGCTGCCCGACGGCTCCGAACAGGTGGACGTCGCCGTGGCCGAAGGAGTGGTGAGGCTGACCGGGCCGATCGACCGGCGCTCGACCGCCAACATGGCGATCCGCCTGACCCGGCAGGTCCCCGGCGTCGTGGACGTGATCGACAAGTTCAACGTCGCGTTCCAGGACACGGACACCACCGGCGCCAGCGTCTTCATCGTCGCTTGAACACGCGCGGGGCCTGGCCGCCACCGGGCCCCGCGCCCACCATGGGAGAGCGCCATGCCGTCGTTGAGCGTCTTCGACCTGCTCGCCATGCATGACTTCGTCGCCGACCTTCCGTCGAACTGGCTGCATCGGCTCGCCGTGGCTGGGCGACCGGTGTACTTCGCTGCCGGGCGCCGGCTATGCCGCGAAGACGCGCCTGCTGAGCAATTCTGGTTGCTCCACTTCGGCGCTGTCGCGGTCGACTTCTCCGTTCCGGGCCGCGGCAACATCGTCGTCGAGCGTGTCGGTGCCGGCGCGCCGGTCGGCTGGACGTGGTGACGGACCGCCTGCAACACGCCCGGCATCGACTGATCGAGGTCTACGCCTACCCGGGAGATTGACGATGCTGCTCACAGATTCCTTGAAGCGCTGGATGTACCGTGGCGGACGCCCGCAGGGCTTGGCCCGCTTGATGAATCGCTTCTCAGCTATCCAGTTCCGGGCCGGCCTGCTCGTGCCGTCCAACTGGGCGACTCTCGAGGTGCGTGGGCGGCGTACGGGCCGAATGGTGTCCTGCCCGCTCGTGGTTGCCAGATACGAAGGCCGGGAGTATCTGGTCTCCATGCTCGGCAACGACGCCAACTGGGTCGCAAACGTGCGTGCCGCTGGCGGCGACGCTGTTCTGAGCCACGGGCGCAGGGAGAGCATCCATCTCAGCGAGGTAGCGGTGCCGGACAAACCGCCGATTCTGCGCCGCTACCTGGAGAAGGCCCCCGGAGCGCGACCGCACATCCCGGTCGATCGGCATGCCCCGCTCGAGGCATTCGAGGCGATCGCGGAGGACTACCCGGTGTTCCTCGTAACTCGTCCCGCCTCGTAGGGCCGAAGGTCCCACCGGCGCTGGCTTCCGACTACGAGCGCGACACGCCCGCGCCCTACGGTCGGACACAACGACAAAGATCCGCCGAAAGGAATCGCCGTGACCGCGGTTGTGTCCGACCTGCTGCAGACCCTGGCCGAACCCGACGAGGCCGAGCTCGCCCGCCTCGACGCGTGGTGGCGGGCCGCCAATTACTTGACCATCGGGCAGATCTACCTCAAGGCGAATCCGCTGCTGCGCCAGGCCCTTTCCGCGGAGCACATCAAGCCCCGGCTGCTCGGACACTGGGGAACCAGCCCGGGCCTGTCGCTCATCTACGCCCACGTGTCGAGGCTGATCCGGCACACCGGCCAGCAGGCCATCTACCTGGCCGGGCCCGGCCACGGCGGCCCGGCGCTGGTCGCCGCCGGCTACCTGGAGGGCACGTACTCGGAGATCTATCCGCAGATTGCCCAGGACGAGGACGGCGTGCGGAAGCTGTTCCGCCAGTTCTCCAGCCCCGGCGGCATCCCCAGCCACGTCTCGGTCACGACGCCCGGATCGATCCACGAGGGCGGCGAGCTCGGCTACGTGCTGGTCCACGCGTTCGGCGCGGTCATGGACAACCCGGACCTGCTGGCGATCGCGGTGGTCGGCGACGGTGAAGCCGAGACCGGCCCGCTCGAGGGCTCCTGGAAGGGCGTGTCGTTCATCAACCCCGCCCGCGACGGAGCTGTGCTGCCGATCCTGCACCTCAACGGCGCCAAGATCTCCGGCCCCACCGTGCTGGCCCGCAAGCACGCCGACGAGGTGCGGGAACTGCTGCGCGGTCACGGCTACGACGTCATCGAAGTTTCCGGTGAGGACCTGCCCGGCATGCACTACCGGTTCGCCGAAGCGCTCGCTACGGCCTGGGGCCGCATCCGCGCCATCCAGACCGCGGCACGCAACGGCGAATGGGACGGGACCCGGCCGGTCTGGCCACTGATCGTCCTCCGCTCGCCCAAGGGCTGGACCGGACCGGAGGAAGTCGACGGCGTGCGCGTCACCGGCACGTGGCGATCGCACCAGGTGCCGCTGTCCGGCGTGCGCGACAACCCGGAACACCTGGCGATCCTCGAGCAGTGGCTCAAGTCGTACCGCCCCGAGGAGCTCTTCGACGCGACCGGAGCGCCGACCGCTCTGATCCGCGAGCAGGCGCCCGCCGGCGATCTCCGGATGAGCGCCTCGCCGCACGCCAACGGCGGCGTCCTGACCCGCGCTCTCGACCTGCCTGACTTCCGCGACTACGCCTTCCCGGTGACGCAACCGGCGACTGAGCATGCCGAGTCGACCCGCCGGCTCGGCGAGATGATGCGCGACATCTACGTCCGCAACCCGCAGACCTTCCGGCTGTTCTGCCCCGACGAGACCAACAGCAACCGCCTCGGTGCTATCTTCGAGGTCTCCGACCGGGCGTTCATGGAGCGTGTCGGCCCCGGCGATGTGGCGACCAGCCGCGACGGCCGGGTGATGGAGGTGCTGTCCGAGCACAACTGCCACGGCTGGCTCGAGGGCTACAACCTGACCGGCCGACACGGGATGTTCGCCACCTACGAGGCCTTCGCGATGGTGAGCGCGTCCCAGACCGTGCAGCACGGTAAGTGGCTGCAGGAGGCGAAGAACCTGCCCTGGCGGGCCAAGGTGCCCAGCCTCAACGTGCTGCTCACCTCTACGGCGTGGCGCAACGACCACAACGGCTTCTCCCATCAGGGCCCAGGCCTGATCCAGGTGGTGCTCACCCAGCGCGGCGACGTGGCTCGCGTCTACCTGCCGCCGGACGCCAACACCCTGCTGTCGGTCGCGGATCACTGCTTCCGGTCGCGGTCGTACGTCAACCTGATCGTCATCGACAAGCAGCCGCAGCTGCAGTACCTCACCATGGACGAGGCCATCGAGCACTGCACCCGCGGTGCGGGTGTCTGGGACTGGGCCGGCACCGACGACGACGGCAGCGATCCCGACATCGTGCTCGCCTGCGCCGGCGACGTGGTCACCATGGAAACCGTCGCCGCGGCGCAGATTCTCCGGGACCGGCTCCCCGGCTTCAAGGTCCGGGTCGTCAACGTCGTCGACCTGATGACGCTGCCGCGGCAGAAGGACCACTCGCACGGCATGAGCGAAACCCAGTTCACCGAACTGTTCACTGACACCGTCGACGTGGTCTTCGCCTTCCACGGCTACCCGGGCGCCATCCACCAGCTCGTGCACGGGCGGCCCGACGCCGACCGCTTCCGGGTGCGTGGCTTCATCGAGCAGGGCACGACCACCACCCCGTTCGACATGACGGTCCGCAACAAGGCGTCGCGCTACCACCTGGTGATGGACGCGATCAACAACGCCCACCGCCTGCCCCGCGGCGCCGCCGATCTGAAGGCGTGGTGCGAGGCACAGCTCAAGCGCCACGAGGCGTACGTGATCGAACACCTGGAAGACATGCCGGAGGTTCGTAACTGGTCGCTGGACACCGCAGCGAAGTAAACAGCTGGCTCCCGTCGGCGGCGGCTCCGAGCTCGGGGCCGCCGCCAGCCTGTCGGTCTCGTCCCCTCCGCGTGTCGCGTTCACCGCTGCGACGTCAGCTCGTCGTTCACGTGCAGGTGTCTTCGCAAGTGGTGGCGCATAACTCGTGGCGGGCTGGCTGTGGACCCGCGATTCCGCGGTGAGGTCGTCCGGCGCGGAGCAACTGCCGGACGATCTCGGAACCCGCCGAAAGTCTGTGCGATCAGTCTTCGATGCGGATCACGTCGGCGGGCGCACGGCGCGGTGAAGGAGGGACGGGGTCGGTCGCCTCGACGTAGCCCAGCCGAACAACCAGATAGGGCTCTCCCACCCCGGAAAGCAGGCGGCCGAGCAGGCGCCGTGGCCAGGCAACCTCGACCGCTTCGCTGATGGGAGCGGTCGCCAGGCCGTCGGCGGTTGCCCGCAGGAGTAGCGCGGACATCGCCTCCCCGCCGCGGAGCAGATCGACCGGCTGATCGGTGGTGCCGAAGATGATGACGTACGCGGCGCCTTCGTCGTGATCGGCGCCGGGCAGCAAACCGGGCGAGCCGTCCGGCAGGAAGTTGCGAACCGGCACCCGCCGAAGGCTGGGCTCGACGGCGGTCGTAGGCGGCACACCGTCGGCGGTCCAGGCCGGTCGATGCGTCCAGTCGGTGAGCTCGCTGGTGTGGGCCAGGTCGAAGTGGTTGGCGTCGGCGGCCTCGTCGACCGAGATGGCCAGCTCCGGCACCCGGTCATCGGGCACGAGATGCAGATAGGCGCCCTGAGCCTCGACAAGCCGGCGCAAGCGGGTGAGGCTTCGCTCGGACACCGGGCGGTCGCCGAAGGCGCGGCGATCGGTGCGGCGCCGGCTGATGGCGGCGATCAGTTCCCCGGCGTCCGGGTCCGGCGTGGTGCGACCCGGGACACGGATCCGGGCAAGCAGGTCAGGGTGCTTCTCCTCGGGTAAGCGGTCCACCTCTGCGCACCATCCGGCCGCCGCCAATGAGACTCGAGCGTGGTGCAGTGCTCCACCGCAGCTCAACAAGAGCAGTCGACCCTCGGCATCGGTGACGCCCAGACGGCGGCCCGGGTCGGACGACAGCTCCAGGACCTCGCCGCTGAGACGCCACCTCCAAGGCTGAGTGTTGAACACCGATGGAGCACGCAGCGAGGCCCGGGCGGCAATCTCCAGGGCCGTTCGTGCCTCGGCACGGGTCACGCCTTCTCCTGGCCTGGTCATGGCAGAACCTCCGGACTCGTAGCGTTCCTTCACCGTTGCAGGCTGTGACCCAGACAGGGCAGGGCCGAAAGTCCCCACCGGTCAGCCGATGACCACATCCCGCCGATTCACACCGGGGAGATTCACGGCGCACAGCAGTACCGGCACCCCTCCAGCAGCCCGGAGCCCATCGCCGCGAAGAGTGTCCCGATCGCCGTCACCGCCGCCGTCCAAGTGAGCAGCGAAGCGCCCTAGTACTCCAGCCGCAGCACAGGTAGTAGGCCAGTTCGGTGGGGTCGGTGATGTTGCGGCGGATCAGCAGCCAGCGGCGGTAGCTGTGTTCGGCGGTGCCGGTGTCGGGCAGAGATGCCACGGCCCAGTCGTAGAGTCGGGGCCTTTGACTCCGTCGCCGCAGCTGCGGCGTTTCCATGCCGGGTCCGGTGCGCGGGCGGCGAGGGCGTCGGCGCGGGAACTGCCGGTCTCGGTGGGGATCTTCTGGTTGCAGGCGACGGCGAGGACGTAGCCGACGTGCCGGCGTTGCAGCGCGGCGCGGAACTTGCTGTCCTTGCCGTATGCCTCGTCGGCGGTGACCCATTTCGCCGGCAGCCGGGCGTCCAGGGCGCGGGTCAGCATGGCCAGGCCCTGGGCGGGTTTGGTTGCGAACGTCACCTGCTCGCCGATGCCGGCCTCGGCGCGCCGCGCCGGGTTGTCGCACCAGCGTTGTGGCAGGTAGAGCTCGCGATCGATCAGGGCACGTCCTTTGCAGCTGGCGTAGGCGAGGAACACGCCGAGCTGGCAGTTCTCGATCCGTCCAGCGGTGCCGGAGTACTGCCGTTGCACGCCGGCGGACTTGACGCCTTTCTTCAGAAAGCCGGTCTCGTCGACGATCAGGACCCCGTCGGGCTCGCCGAGGTGCTCACCCACATAGTCGCGCAGGTCATCGCGGACCGCGTCGGCGTCCCACCGGAAATTGTTGAGCAGGCGTTGCATTCCGTCCGGGGTGCTGTCGCCGGCAGCCTCGGCGATGGTCCAGCTGTTCTTACCCGCCAGCGGCGACAGCAGCCCGAGCAGGTAGCCCCTGGCCCGGCGGCGCGGTTCCACCCGTGCGAACCGGCGCGCGATACGCGCCATCACGTCGTCCAGGCCCGCCACCCAGCCCGCCACAAGATCCACTGTCACGAGACCGGGAGTCTACATAGTACGATCGACGTCGTGACGGCGCCGGCACCAGCACCGCGCTCGAACCAGCCACCACCAGCGCAGACTCCGAACCTGAAAGTGCGGCTGGAGTACTAGCCGCGTGGTTGACGGCCGTCGGGTTAAGGAGAGGTGAGGAAGCGGTCCCGACGGCGAGCAGGTACGCCCATGAGCAACTTGCGCCAAGTACGGGAGCCCCTGGGAGCAGAGCGATGAAGATGCGTCGACGCCGCCAGAGGTGATCTCGCTGACTCGAGACACGGCTGTGGCTCGAAGACGACGATCGTGGCATGGGCTGCCTGCGGTGTGTGATCGAACAGGTGGCACGAGCACGCACCTGGCGGGTGAGGCCGGATCGCGCTGCCAGGATTGAAGCGAACCCGAGGTCCACCCCTCGCGACTGGATAGAGGGCGCTGGCTGGAAGCGCCTGAACCTGTTGAACCGGGCCCTCGGCGAGTTCGCGCACGGGTCGACAAGGACGAATTGGAACGTCGCCCGTGGTGCACTCGTCGCGCTTCAAGCCAACGCAGAGGCGGATGAAGAAGCGCAGTACACCGGCCGCACCCACGCACTGGCCGCGATGATCTTCATCGTATCCGTGGAATGCGCGGCCTGGGTCGACAGCTTCAGCAGACAACTGGGCGAGGCGTACCGCAAGGTCATTCGTGTCGACGACGTGGGGGCCGACCGCGCCATCGACGCACTGATGAATCGAGCGTGGGAGAAGCGCGGAACACCGCTGCGGTGAGGCTCACTCAACGACAACATCCCGGCGGTTGCCGCCGGGAGGCCCGCAACGACGCGGGCCGCTGACTGGGCAGGGCGCGGTAAAGGCGGCCGATACTCCGACGATTTCCTTGACCGGGTCGCTGACGCTCTGCGGCTCACCGACAACGAACGAGAGGTCCTCTATCGCCTGGCCGTCGGGCGTCAACCAGTCCCGAGGGCAGGTGCCGACGAAGACACCAGCCCCGCTCGCGAGATGTGCTGGACGATGGAACGGCTTGTGGCGACCCAGCAATGCCCGGCGTACATCATCAACAGTGCCTTCAACATTCAGGCGTGGAACGCCCAAGCGGCAGCTTGGTTCCCATCGCTGCCGAGCGAGCCCAACCTGATGCGGTGGGCGTTCGGGCACCCGGCAGCTCAACGGCAGCTGGACCGGTGGGAGGAAGACTGGGCGCCGTCACTGCCGGCGCAGCTACGGATGGCTCACGCCCGCGAACGACAATGAATCGCTCACCCGGGTCATCCGGGATGTCATCGCCAGCAACGAGCAGGCGCGTTGGTGCTGGGAGAACAAGCCCGGCGTCACTGATCCAGGTCAGGTCTCACGGGGAGTTCGTATCCCTGACAGCGCCAGCCCGGTGATGGTAGAGGTGATCACCTGCTCACCGCTGGGCTACGCCGGCATGCAAATGGTCTGCATGGTGCCGGTTGATCCCGCGCAGGGCGGCACGTTCGTCTCCTCGATGAGCGCGCGGGCGGTTCCAACGTCGGGGAGTCGAGCCGCCTGACTAGGCTCGGGTGCACCGGAACGACGGTGCTCAGTCCCGGCATACTGGCCCGGTGATCGACAACGGATCGCCGGGCCGACCGGACCTCTCCTCCGCGCTGCGGTTCCTCAGCGAGCTGATCGCCTGGGTGGCCACGCCGTGGGCGCTCGCCCCGCACTCGGTGCCGCTGGCGGTCGCCTCGGTGGTCCTCCTCGTGGGGCTGCCGACCGTTTTCGCCACCCCCGGCGACAAGAACCACGTCCTGGTCCCCGTGCCCGGGGCGGTCACCATCGCGCTGGTGGGGTTGCAACTGGTCGCTGCGGCGGTCTCGGCCTGGTTCGCGTGGCCGTGGCCGGCCGCCCTGGTCGTGACCGCCGTGGCGCTGTCCACCGTGGTCACCGAGCTGCCGCGCTGGCGTCGGCTCGCCCCGCTCGGCCCCGAGGGCCGGCCCTCGCACCGACCTGCCTAACCCGCCCGCGGCCGGCGACTACCTCGCCGGCCGGGCCGAGCGGGAGCTGTGCCAGCGGGCCCACCGACGGGCGGCGAGCCGACCGCGCGTCGGCGGACCGGGCCGGGCGGCGTCAGGCCACCCGGCGGATGCTGCCCGCCGGCGGGGCCGGCACGGCGTCCGGGTGCAGGATCCCCGCGATCGCCTCGACCCCGTCGACCAGCCGGGGTCCGGCCCGCACGATCAGCCCGTCCGCGTCGACGGCCCAGACCTCCGCGTCAGGGAAGTGCGGGACCACCGCCGCGGCCTGCTCGGCCGCCCCGTCGAGGTGGAAGCCGCACGGGGTGACCAGCACGACCTCCGGCGCCGCCGCCCGCAGCGCCGCCCAGGTGGTGGGTGTCGATCGGGCGCCGGGGTGGGTGGCCACCGGCTTGCCGCCGGCGGCCCGGACCTGGTCTGGGATCCAGTGACCGGCGCCGAACGGCGGGTCCACCCACTCCACCACCGCGACCCGGCGCCGGGCCCGGCCGGCCACCGCCGCGCTGACCCCGGCCAGCCGCGCCCGCAGGCCGTCCACCAGGGCCTCCGCCCGATCCGGTACGTGGGCCGCCGCCCCGACCGCGAGGATGGTGCCGAGCACCTCCTCCAGGGTGTACGGGTCCAGCGACAGCACGTCAGCCCGGCAGCCGAGGTGGTCCACGGCGTCGGCGACCCGCCCGGCGGGCAGGGCGCAGACCCGGCACAGGTCCTGGGTGAGGATCAGGTCGGGGTCGAGCCCGGCGAGCGCGCCCGCGTGCAGGGTGTAGAGGTCGGCACCCGCGGCGAGCTGCCCCTTGACGTACGCGTCGATCTCGCCGGGGCTCATGCCCCGGGTGTCCCGGCCGCCCACGACGACGGTCTTGCCGGCCCGGTCGGCCGCCGGCACCTCGCACTCGAAGGTCACCCCGACCAGGTCCTCGGCGAGGCCCAGGGCGTAGACGATCTCGGTGGCGGACGGCAGCAGGGAGACCAGGCGCATCCCGCCATCCTGCCCGCCCGCGCCCCGCGCCCCGCACCGACCCGGCAGTTGCCCGATCCGGCCTCCGCGCCAGGGCACGGCGATAGGCTGGGGCGGCGCCGGAAGAGCACGGACGCGTCGGTCGTCGCCGCTGCACGGGTCGCCGCGGTCCACCTCGGGCCGCCCGCCCCGACGGCGATCTCGCGGGAGGCGGTGCGGTGTCGGATCCCATCGGAGCGTCCTTCGACCGGCTCGCCGGCGGTGGGTACGAGCGCCTGCTGCGCAAGACCGCCGGCACCGTCCGGTTCGAGCTGGTGGGCGACGACGGGCTCGACCTCTGGCACCTGACCATCGCCGACGGGCGGGTCGCGGTGTCCCGGGAGGCGGGCGCGGCGGACGCGGTGACCCGTACCGACCGGGCCTTCTTCGCCCGGATGGCGCGGGGCGAGGCGAAACCGCCGCCGGCCCGGCTGCGCAACGACATCACCACCGAGGGCAGTTCCGCTACGTCGTCCTGCTGGAGCGGCTCTTCGCCGCGCCGCAGAGAGCCCGGCACCCGCGCGCCCTGGCCGGCGACCGCCGGGAGCGGGCGTGAAGTCGAGCCTGGTCCGGGTGCTGGACGGCAACATCTTCGTGCTCAGCGAGGACAACGGCGACATCGAGGCGAGCATCGCCAACCCGTGCGGCTTCTTCGACTTCGACACCCGCTTTCTGTCGCTGTGGCACAGGGTTGAACGACGGCAGTACGCACTCCTGGACCGGTCGCCGCAAGCGGCCCGGCCTGGGGAAGGGGCCAACGGCCTTGCTCCTCGACCAGGTGGTCGACACCGCCAGCAGTTGAGTTCGCTGTGCGCGTCGAGACTCGACGCGCACAGCGACGTCAGCGAGGCAGCTCAGCACGAGAATCGGGCTCGCCGACACAAGGCGGCGCATGGGCCTGGGCGGCACCAATAATCCTGCGTGGGTCGTGGCGATTGGCCGATGCGCTGCCGACCCTGCCAACTGTGGCCACCGAACGACCCAATGGCGACTGCGGGGGAGGGGAAGCGCCCGCTGGCGACCGGGCCGGTCACCAGCGGGCGCTCGTGCGTTACCGCTCGAGGGAGTGGGTCGCCACACCGCGCCCCGTCTCGAGCGCCCCGAGCAGCATCGGCAGCGACCGGTGCAGCTCCCGCTGCCAGTACGGCCAGCTGTGCGTGCCGGGGCCGTAGAAGTCGGTCGTGACGGAAACGCCGAGTTCGCGCAGCTGGGCGACGAAGTCGAGGTTCTCCTGGTGGATGAGCGCCTCCAGACTGTTGGTCTGGCCCGGCGGGTCGAATGGTCCGCCGGCCGTGCCATCGCCGGTGGCCACGAAGAGCGCTGTGTGCCGCAGCTGCTTCGCCAGGTAGTACGGGTCGTGGTCCTGCCAGATGTCCCGTTGCGCGACCGGGTCGCCCCACAGTGCGTACGGGTCCAGCCCGGTGCGCCCGAAGAACGGCAGCCAGTAAGACGGGTCCTTCAGCGGGTGCACGACCCCGCTGAACGAGGCTGCCGCGCGGAACATGCCCGGGTTGCGGGCCGCGTACGACATCGCCCCGAAGCCGCCCATGGACAGGCCGGCGATGGCGCGCTTCGGGCCCGCGCCGTACCCGCGCTCGATGATCTGCCGCACCTCGGTCAGGTGGAACCTCTCCCAGGCCGGGGCGCCGCCCTGACCGCCGTTCCACCAGTCGCTGTACCAGCCGGCGGCACCGGCCTCCGGCATCACGACCAGGACGTTCCGGAGTTCCGGGATGCTCGCCACGTCGGTGGAGCGGGTCCAGCTGACGTATGAGTCGCAGCAGCCGTGCAGCAGGTAGAGCACGGGCCAGTGATCCCCGGGCGCCCGCTGCTCCCACCCGTCGGGCGTCAGCAGCCGTACTTTGGCGGCGGTGCCGAGTGCTGGCGACTGGATCGTCAGGTCGACCAGGCGTGGCCCGACGGCCGTCTCTTCGGCCAGGTACGCGCCGTCGGAGGCGTGGATGGGCGCGGGGGCGGCGACGCCGGCCGCCGCCGAGTCGGGGGCCGCGACGGCGGCGGGTCCGGCCACCCCGGCCAACGCGAGCCCGATCGCCACGGCGGCGCTGATCGCCGACAATCTCCTCATGACTCCTCCTCTGTGACCGCGGGGCAGGCTTCGCCGCGCGGCCCTTCATGGTCCGGGCGGAACGATTCTGATCGTTTCCTGCGGGTGGCGGGAGGCAAAGCTGTCACTGTCGGCCAGCGGCCAGCGGACGGGCGTGAGCGGTGATCGGCAGGTGGTGCGCGGCGAGTGGTCCCGGCGGCGACTCGATGCGTGACGTCCTCAGCGCTGCGGCGCAGCGATCGCACCACCGCCACGCTCGGCTACCAGACGGACCAGCTGGCGGAACTGGGCGGGCTGCAGCCCGGTGAACGGAAAGATCCACTCAAGGTGGGCTGCGGTGATCACCTGCACCCAGGCATCCTGACCGATCATCCTCAACGGACAGACATCGGGGTTACGAGACGTCCCTTACGTGGAGATCAGGGTCGCCCACGGCCGTACGTCGGCCGGGTGGACCACAGGCGCAGCTCCAGCCGGGCGGCAAGGTCGGGCGCGGTGGGCTCCAGGGCGCCGAACGCGAGGCGCAGAGCACTCGGCACGACACCGCTGATAGGACGAACGGTCGCGCTTTTTCCGAAACCACTGCGGTCATGGCCATCTCCTTTGCGGGGTTCGGTACCGCCGGGCGGCGTTGATCTGGCGCCACCCGCCGCCGTAATGGGCCCGGTATGGTCCATGCGGCGCATTCCAACCAACCGCCTCCCAACCAGTTGATCAGCGCGCCGACCTGCGGAACCCGATCCCGAGATCACTCGGGATGATTCGCCGTGCGCCGGCCGACGGCGAACGGCGAGGTCACCCCCCGGTATGCCACATGCAGCACCATGCCCTGTTTGGCGTGCGGCAGGTTGTGACAGTGGTCGAGCCAGATCCCCGGGTTGTCGGCCCGGAACGCGACCTGCCACACCTCGCCGGGCAGCACATCGAACGTGTCCAGCCAGAGCGGACTACCGGTCACCGGGCGACCGTTGCGGGACAGCACCAGCACGTGGTGGCCGTGCAGGTGCATCGGATGGCTTTCGGTGCCGCGGTTGACCACCGTGGTGCGCACCTCGTCGCCCTGGTCGACCAGCAGCGGCGGGATGTCCGGGTAGACGCCCCCGTTGACCGTGTACGCGTAGCTCGGCACCCCGTCCAGGAACCGAACCAGTCGGTCCAGTACCAGCGTGTAGTCCTTGTTGTAGCGGCCGAACGGTCCCGGCGCGGGGGTGCCGTACCGGGTAATGTCCAGGTCGGAGCCGGCCGGGTGCGCCGGCATTGCACCGGTACCCAGGAGCAGCCCGTCGGAGTCCCGGCCGTCCACCATCACGTGCACGGCCCCGGCGGGCATCGTGAACACGACGTCGTAGCGGCCGCCGGCGGGCAGCCGCAGCGTGGTCTCGGCCGTCAGCACGGTCGGGCCGTTGAGGTCCCGACCGTCGATCGCACTGACGATGTACAGCGTGCCGCCGACCGCCACGCGATGCGCGTCGTTGTCGGTGTTGATCAGTCGCAGGCGGACCCGTCGACCCGCGGGCACGTCCCGGGTCTCCCGCCGGTCGGATCCGCCGAGCATCGTTGCGCCGGTGTCGAACCGGTGCACGGGCAGCGCGATGTCCGTCTCCGCCGATTCGGTCCCGTCGGGAGTCACTACGAGAGTGCCGTAGAGGCCTTTGCGGACGGCTTCACTGGACATCTCGTGTGAGTGGTACCAGTAGCTGCCGACGTCCTTGGCCTCGAAACGATAGGTGAACGTGCCGCCTGGCGGCACCGCGTCCTGGGTGACACCCGCGACACCGTCCTCGCCGGCCGGCACGTCGTACCCGTGCCAGTGCAGCGTGACCCCGATGCCCGGCAGGTCGTTGCGCAGTGTCACCTCGACCACGTCGCCCCGGGTCACCCGCAGCTCCGGCCCCGGCAGCTGGCTGTCGAAGGTCCACGCGTCAACCGTCGCGCCGGACGGCAGGGTGACCGTTGCGGCGCGGGCGGTGAGCGTGAACTTCCGGGTCGGCGCGCGGCTCGGACCGCGCAGGTCGGCGACGGACACACCAGGTGCCGCGGCGGGTCCGGCGTGGGCGGCATGGCCGCTATCTGCGCCGTGCGTGTTGTGGTCGAGTCGGTCGGGCAACCGGCTGCCGACGGCGGCCGTGACACCCGCGGCCAGCAGCGCCGCCGCCGTGGTCGCCACCACCGCGACCCGTGCCGTCAGGGCCGGGAGTCGCCATACCAGCAGCGCCGCGGCGCCGGGACCGAAGACGGCCGCGACCGCACCGACCGTCACCGGATACCCGACCAGGAACTGCATCGCAATGCCCGCGACCGCGACGTACGCCGCCGCGATCATCGCCGGCGCCGGAGGCGTCCGTCGGCGGACCAGGGCGACGCCAACCAGCCCGGACAGCAGCGTCAGCGGGACGGCGGTCACCAGCCGGTCCGGCACGAACCACCAGCCGGCACCGCCGAGCAGTGCGACCACGGTGGCCCGCGCGGCCGTGGCCAGCACGGCCGCGATCAGCACCGCGGCGCCGGCCTTTGCACCCCGCAACGGCCAGGCCGCCACCCATAGGCCACCGGCGACCACCACCAGGAGCAGGTCGAGGACCAGCAACACGCTCATGCCGCGTGCGCCCGCTCGGGCCCGGTGGTCAGCTCGTCGGCCGCCCTGGCGGCGAGCCGGCGGGCGTTCGCCAGGCCGGTGATGGCGGTGCCCAGCACGGCCAGGCCGTTCACCGCGTGCAGCGCGACGAGGTACAGCGGCAAGCCGCTGCGGTCCGTCGTGCTCCCGCCCAGCGCGGTGCTCATGGCGCTCAGGACGAACTGCAGGATGACCAGGCCAATCGGCAGCGCGGCGAAAGCGATGGTCCGCCCGCCGGCCCGCGCCAGCGCCGCGACGACGGTGTTGAGCAGGGCGAGCGCCAGGATGGCCACCGCCCCGGTACGGTGCGCCGTCCACGCGTCCGCAGTGGCCGGCCGGCTGAACGCGCCGACCCCGGCCAGATAGAACTGCGCCAGCACGACGACGACGACGAGCGCGCTGGTGATGACAAAGACCTTACGCATGTGGATCACTCCTTTGTGTCGACTTGATCGGGACCGGAACCTGGCCACGGGGCCGTTTGGTCGGCTCCAGGGGCCCCGGCCCCTCATTCGGGGGCGGGGCAGGTAGCCGGCGCTATATCGACGTCGTGGCGACGATCTCGATCGTCACGGCGAGTTCGCGCGCGATGAAGCCGACCGTCCGGCTCACCCCGAACGCAGTCCGGTCGACCACCGCGGTGGCGGTGAAGGCGCAGCCGTCCACGGTCTGGCGGCCTTCGACCAGCCGCAGCGTCACTGGGGCGGTCACGCCGTGGACGGTGTGAGCCGGCCGGTCATCGTCCAGCCGCCGCCGTGGGTCCCCACCCGGGTGCTGGCGAACCCCGTGGCCGGGTACGACGCGACGTCGAGGAAGTTCTTACCTACTACGCCCCGGTCGCGGCGCTTGTTGCCGCTGGCGATGCTGGCCGGATCCATCGTCACCCGGACCGACGAGCGGGCCGGGTCCTCGGCGACGACGATGACACCGTCGATGACGTCGAACGTGTCGCGGACCGTCACGATGCCCACAGCTCCTTCACGGCGAAGCGGACGGTGGTGCGGAACGGGTCGACCGCGTACGTGTCGGCGGCGATCGCCGGCCGGGTGGCGGTGCTGTCGGTGCTCATCGCAGGACTTCCTGGTTGTGTGCGGTGATGTGGTTGATAGCCACCCGGTCGGGTCCGGGTAGCAGCGCGGGGTCCTCCCCTCGGGTCAGCCGGCGCGGGAGAGGACGCCCGGGCTGCCCTCGGTGCCGCCCGGCCGGACCGTCCTCGCCGTCAACGGCGTGAGCGAGCCTGCCGGTGGCCCAGATACGCCGGCCGAGATCGTGTGACAGGGACGGCAGCAGCAGGGACCGGACGATGATGGTGTCTAGTAGCACCCCGTAGGCGACCACGAAGCCCAACTGCGCCATGAACGTCAGCGGTAGCCTGGCCATCACGGGAAGGGTCAGACTCTGGCGTCTTCCCTGACCCCGGCCGGTGAAGCCGAGGTCGCCTTCGGTGCCCGGCGTCCGGGCATCCACCAGTTGGCCTTGCCGCACAGTTCCATCACCGCCGGGACGAGGACCATCCGGACGATGGTGGCGTCGATGAGCACGGCGACGGCCATGCCCAGACCTCCCTGCTTGACCGCGACGTCGTGGCCGAGCAGGGAGGTCGTGAAGACGGCGATCATGATGGCGGCCGCGGCCGTGATGACCTTGGCGGTCCGTGCCAGCCCGCGAGTGACGGCCATCCGGGTGTCGCCGGTGCGCTCGTACTCCTCACGGATCCGCGAGATCAGGAAGACCTCGTAGTCCATCGACAGGCCGAACAGGACCGGGAACATCATCATCGGCACCCAGGTCGTGATCGGCATTTCGGTGGGGAAACCGAGGGCCGAGCCGAGCCATCCCCACTGCACGACCGCGACGAGCACGCCGTAGGCGGCGCCGATCGACAGCAGGTTCATCACGGCGGCCTGCAGCGCGATCGTGACCGACCGGACCAGCGCGATCAGCAGCACCACGGACATCGCGATGACGACCGCGATCATCAGGGGCAGGCGCGAGCCGACCTCGTCTGCGTTGTCGATCGTGACGGCGTTCGGGCCGCCGACGTAGACCCCTTCGCCGCCGGGTGCCTTGGGCAGCACGTCGTCGCGGAGCTGGTGCACCAGGTCCGCGGTCGCCTCGTCCTGGTATCCGGTCTTGGGGAAGGCTATGAAGGTGACGGCCTGCCCGTCCTCGCTGATCCGAGGCTGCGTGGCGTAGGCAATGCCCTCGGTCTTGCTGACCGCTTCGACGACGGGACGCAGATCGGCGTTCTTGGAGTCGACCTCGGTGGCGAAGATCAGGGGTGCGCCGTAGCCGGGACCGAAGCCCTCGGAGACGATCTTGTGTGAGGTGTAGCTGCTCCTGTCGTGGGGCTGGACACTGGCGTCGGGCAGGCTCAGCCGCATCGACAGCATGGGGGCGGCCAGCACCAGCAGGACCGCGCCGGCCAGAACCGCGGCGACCAGCGGCTTGCGCTGCACCACGCCCGCCCAGCGCTCGGCGGGAGTGCGGCGCTCCCGGGACGGGACACCGTCGGCCCTCTGCCTGCGGGACGTGCGACGAGGCAGGCGCAGCGAGTTGATCTTGTGGCCAGTGAAGCCCAGGAACGCCGGCAGCAGGGTCACCGCGGCGATCATCGTCACCAGCACGATCACCGACGTGGCGACGGCCACTCCGGTCATCAGCCTCTGTCCCATGACGATCAGGCCCAGCAACGCGATCACGACGGTCGTGCCGGCGAACAGCACCGCGCGACCTGCGGTGGTGATGGCCTTGACAGTGGCGCTCTCGGGCTCATCGCCGTCCTGCAGGCTGTCCTTGTAGCGGGTCACGATGAACAGTGCGTAGTCGATGCCGACACCGAGCCCGATCATCGCGGCGAGGATCACAGTGAAATCCGGCGAGGGGACCACGTGCCCCACCAGCTTCATCATGGCGATGCCGCCGAGGATCGCCAGCAGTGCGGTCACGATCGGCAGGCCCATCGCCACCAGTGACCCGAAGGCGATGAACAAGATCACCGCTGCTGCCAGGACGCCCACGCTCTCGGCCGGACCCTGCGGAGGTGTCTCGGCCTTTTCTGCCTGCGCCCCGCCCAGCCCAAGCGTCACGCCGTCACCAGAGGCTTCCTTGACCGTGTCCACCAGGGGCTTGACCTCGGTCTTCTCCGCATCCTTGTCGGTCAGCGGGATGGTCGTACGGGCGATACGACGATCCTTCGTCACCAGATTCTCGTCCTGATACGGCGAGGTCACCGGTCCTGTAATGGGTGAGGCGTCCAGATCGGCGAGAACCTTCTCGATCTTCTGCCGCGCGGCGGGGTCGTCGATCCCCTTCTCTGCCTTGATCGCAAGGGTCAGCGTGTCCCCTTGCTGCTCGGGGAAGTGCTTCTCGATCAGAACCTGCGCCTTGGCGGATTCGGAGTCTCCACCGGAGAAGTCGTTGTCGGAGGCGGCGCCGAAGCCGAAGCCGACGATCGCCACGGCGATCACGCCGACGATCCAGGTCAGCAGGACCAGGCGGCGGCGCCGGTAACAAAACCGGGCTAGTCCCGCCAGAACTCCATCCGTAGGGGCAGTCTCGGTTGGCATCATCTTCTCCTCGATGGTTTTGATGTCGCTTGATCATGTCGCCGGGCGCACCGCCGGTCGTCCTGCAGACGGATGCAATTCGCGCTGCCGCCGATGGCGCACCCGGCTGCTGCGGACGCCGCAGGCGCCGGGAAAGTACTGCGTACGCGGTAGGCAGCCGCCCGTCCGCGAGCAGGATTCGGCCGCGGCAAGATCCCGGCTAAGGTGCGCGCATGAGCACAGGACGGCCCGGTGTTCGGGCCAATGTCAGAGACTGGGCGATCGCCGTTTGCGTGGCGGCGACGCTGCTGGTCGCCGGGCTGTCCGGGAACCACTCCGCCACGGATCTCGACCTACTCGGCTACGCACTGTTGGCGGCGGGTGGCCTGGCGCTGGCCGCGCGCCGCCGGGCTCCGGTACCCGTCCTGGCGGTCACCGGGCTCTGCGCGGTGGGCTACCAGGCGGTCGGCTTCGACGTGCCCGCCGTCGCGTTCCTGTTCGCGGTGTACGCCGCCGTGCGGGCGGGCCACCGCATCACCACGGTCGTGGCGGCCGTGCTGATGCTGGCCGCTCTCCCGCTCGCGGCCCTCGCCCCGCCGCAGGACATGGCCGTGGGCGAGGCGCTCGCACGGGCCCGGGGCGCCCTCGAGGTGGCTTGGCTGGTCGCCGCCGGTGCGGCGGGGGAAGCGCTGCGCCAGGCCGAGCGGCGGGCGGACGAAGCCGAGCGCACCAGGGAGGAGACCGCGCGGCGCCGCGCGGACGAGGAGCGGCTGCACATCGCGCGGGAGCTGCACGACTCGCTCACCCACCAGATCTCGATCATCAAGGTGCAGGCCGAAGTAGCCGTCCACCTGGCCCGCAAGCGTGGCGAACAGGTGCCGGAGGCCCTGCTGGCGATCCGCGAGGCCGGTCGGGAGGCGACCCGGGAACTGCGCGCGACCCTAGAAGCGCTGCGCGACGACGGTGAGACCCCGCCGCATGGGCTCGACCACCTCCCGGAACTGGTGGAACGGGCCCGTGCGACCGGCCTGGACGCGACATTGACGATCGAAGGACAACGGCACGACGTGCCGGCCGCGATGGACCGGACCGCCTACCGGATCGTTCAGGAGTCCCTCACCAACATCGCCCGTCATGCCGCCACCGCTACGGCGTCGGTCCGGGTCGACTACCGTCCGGACGCCCTCGCGATCCGAGTCGACGACGACGGCAAGGCCACGCAGGACACCACCCCGATTCCCGGCGTCGGGCTGCTCGGAATGCGCGAACGAGTCGCCGCCCTCGGCGGTCGCCTGCGCGCGGAACCACGCAACGAGGGCGGCTTCACCGTCCACGCTGAACTACCCGTGGGCCGGACGTCATGATCCGCGTCCTGCTCGTCGATGACCAGCCGCTCCTTCGCAGCGGCTTCCGCGCGCTCCTCGATGTCGAGGACGACATCGAGGTGGTGGCCGAAGCCGCCGACGGGGAGGAAGGCGTGACGCTGGCCATCCGGTACCTGCCGGACGTCGCACTCGTCGACATCCAGATGCCGGTCATGGACGGCGTCGAGGCGACCCGGCGCATCGCCGCCGACCCGGCGCTGGCCCGGGTGCACGTCGTCATCCTGACCAACTACGGCCTCGACGAACACGTGTACAACGCGCTGCGCGCCGGCGCCGCCGGATTTCTCGTCAAGGACATCGAGCCAGGAGACTTCCTACATGCCGTTCGCGTCGCCGCGCGCGGTGACGCCCTGCTCGCACCGTCGATCACCCGCAAGCTGATCAACCGGTACGTCACCGAGCCGCCCCACACACGCGCCGACACGGGGCTGAAATGGCTGACCAACCGCGAACGCGAGACCGTCGCCCTGGTCGCGCGGGGCCTGTCCAACGACGAGATCGCCGACCTCATGGTGATTAGCCCAATGACCGCCAAAACCCACATCAACCGGGCCATGGCCAAGCTCCATGCCCGTGACCGCGCCCAACTCGTGGTCCTCGCCTACGAATCCGGCCTGGTAACCCCACGCAACCGCTGACATCGATACGGCGGCTGCGGCCGGATCCAAGATCAGGTGCGCTCTTCTGGTAGCCGCGATCCGCGCCTGAGGCGTCCGCTAGGCGGTGACCGAGTGTAGTGGCCTGGGCCGGCATCAGTGGCGTGGACGGCAGCCGCAGGGCGGCGGGCATCAATCCCGTCGCCCGCACCAACGTCATGAACATGTGCGTGACGTGTTCGCCCAGCTGAAGCCGATGATCAGCACAGCGTCCGCCGCGAAGCTCTTGATCTCCGCAGCGCCGGCCGTGAAATCGACAGCCAAAGCGTCCTCCGCCGGGTCGTAGGTCAGCAGCTTCAACCCGAGCGGGAGTTCCTCGCCGACGCGGCCCTCTCGTCCTGAGCCAGCCGCCTGAAACGCGCCGAGGCGCGGCCCGGTCTGCACCGGGCCGCGCCTCGGTGGAGGTACGGCGGATCGGGACGGTCAGCCGGCGCGGTACGCCCGGATGATCGTCTGCTCGATGCCGCTACCGCTGTCTGCGGTGGCCTTCACCCGCAGGGAGATCGCCTGTCCGCCCGTCAGGGCCGGCAGCGCGGCGTGGTAGCCGTCGCGGTCACCGTCGACCTTGGCCGGCTGCCAGGTGGCGCCGTCGTCGGTCGAGGTCCAGACCTGGAACGAGGTCACCCGCTGGGCTGGCGCCCCCTGGGCCTGCCGGACGGCGAATGTGGCCGGACCACCGGTGGGATGGTTCGCCGCGTCCAGTGGCAGGGAGTAGTCGACCGACAGGAGCGGCAGGGCACTGCGCGCCGTGCCGGCCGGCCCGGCCGACCGGAAGGTCCACGCGGTGTTGACGTGGGTCGAGAACGGCAGGATCCGGCTGGTGTCGACGTCGAAGGTGAGCCGGTAGTCCGCCGCCTTCGCCGGCACGCTGAAGTCGGTCCGGGCGGCGTTGCGCTCGTCGACGAGCTGGCCGTCCCGGTAGAGGGCCAGCGTCCGTGTGATGCCGACCGCGCCGGGCTGCAGGCAGTCGGCCCGCTGGTGTTCGTCGACGAGCATGGCCAGGTCGACGTGCAGGTTGCCACTGGTCCGCCACGGCGCGCCGGCGCAGCTGTACACCCCACCGGCCGGGTCGTCGAACCAGTCGGAGCGCAGCGGCTGCCGCGCCCAGATCTTGGTCTGCCGGCTACCCGGCGCGTAGTTCCGGGGCGCCTCCTGGGCCGGGAGACCGCCGTAGGTCCCGGTGTCCTGCCAGAGGAACCCGGGCGAGACGTAGTCGGTACGCGTCGCCGGCAGGTCGTAGGTGGGGTTCTGGGTCAGGTAGAACCCGTCGGGGGTGTAGCCGGCGCGGCGCATCGAGGTCACCATCCCGGTCAGGTCCAGCTGGTTGAACCGCTGGTCGATCCGGGCGAGCCGGGCCTGCTCGGCGGCGGTGACCCGGTAGGTGGGGTCGGCCGGCACGCCCTTGGTGTACTCATGTGCCAGGTCGTAGTGGTATGGCGCGGCCGTGCCCGCCGGCGAGTCCAGCCCCCAGCCGCCGTACATCCGCAGCGACCCCACGCCGGGCAGTGCCACCGGGCCGGATGCGACCGTGGCGGAGTCGCCCCACGCCGCGATGGCCTGCCACCAGGAGAGACCGTTTCCGGCCGTCTGCACGTACAGGAAGTCGCTCGCGAGGGTCTGGGTGGGCTTGCCGGGCACGGTCGCGGTGAGCGGCTTGACCTGCGTCGGGTCGAGGATGACCGTCCGGGGGCTGTCGACGGCGAGGTCGCTGTTCCCGACGAATGCGCCCGTCTGCGCTCCGGTCTCGTCGTTGTACGTGGTGAACGCCGCGGTGACCTGGTAGCGGCCGGCCGGGACCCGCAGCGTGGCCGACTTGCCGGGGGTGAGGAACGCCCCGCCGCCGTAGAGCAGCGGGTCGGCGAGGTTGGTGACCTCCACCCCGACGGCGCTGTACCCGTTCACCGGGGTGTCCGGTATGGGGCGGGTCTGGATCGTCAGGTCGTAGCTGCGCGGCTCCACGTAGAAGGCGACCGGCGTGGTCGCCACCAGCGCGTGGTTCGGCGTGCGGGCGGTGACCGTGGCGAGGTAGTACCCGGGCGAGCCGGCCAGCGCCGCGCGGTCGAGCCGCAGCGTCGCCGTGCCGGGCACGCCGCGCTTGAGCGTCACCCGGGTGGTCGACAGCTTCGCGGCCCGGCGGGGTGCGGTGGTCCCGTCGTGGTTGGCGACCGTGACCGCGAGGTTGAGCGGGACGGCGGCCGGGGTCTGGTCGCCGGTCCAGCTCAGCCGCACCTCGTGGGTGCCGGACTGGGGGTAGCTGAAGGTGCCGAGGTTGACCACCGGCTGGTCGCTCACCGGGCCGGTGAGTGCCCGTGCCGCGTTGAGCCGGCCGGCGCCGACGGTGTAAGGCTCGGCGTCGGGCAGTGGGTCGGCGGCGCCGACGAGCCCGGCCTTGAGCCGGTCCGCGGTCCAGTCGGGGTGCCGCTGGGCGAGCAGCGCGGCGGCACCCGCGGCGTGCGGGGCGGCCATGGAGGTGCCGGAGAGCGTGGTGTGGTGCTCGTCGAACGGCGTGCCGAGGGTGGTGCCGGCGGCACGGCCGGCGACGATGTCGACGCCGGGAGCGGCCAGCTCCGGCTTCGCCGCCCAGGTGTTGATCAGCGGTCCCCGGCTGGAGAAGTCGGCCCGCTCGTCGTCGGAGTCGACCGCGCCGACTGTCAGTGCGCGCCCGGCCGAGCCGGGGGACGCGATGGCGCCGCCGCTGTTGCCGGCGGCGATGACGAAGAGGGCGCCAGTCTGCTCGGTCAGGTTGTCGACGGCGACCGCCATCGGGTCGGTGCCGTCGTCCGGCATGGCGCCGCCCAGGCTCATGTTGACCACGTCGGCGCGGGAGGCGGCCCACTCCATGCCGGTGATGATGTCGGAGTCGGAACCGGAGCCGAAGTCGTCGAGGACCTTGCCGATGACCAGGCGCGCGTCGGGCGCGATGCCGCGACGCTGGCCGTGCGAGGCGGCCCCGGTGCCGGCGATGGTGGTCGCGACGTGGGTGCCGTGCCCGTTGTGGTCGACCGCGTCGCCGCCCGGGGTGACGAAGTCGGCGCGGTCGACGACCTGGCCGGCCAGGTCGGGGTGGCTGAAGTCGGCGCCGGTGTCGAGCACGGCCACCCGGGTGCCCTTGCCGGTGTAACCGGCCTGCCAGGCCTGCGGCGCGGAAACCTGACTGATGTTGTGGTCGAGTTGAGCGGGCTGCCCGCCGCCGTGGTTGCCGGCGGTGATCCCGGTCGCGTGCACCTTGCGGTCGAGCCATACCTTGCGCGCACCGGTGAGCAGGCTGGTGGTGGCTGCCCTGGCGTTGGCCGCGGACCTCTTCGGCACGGCCCCGGCGACCGCGCCGATGCTCGACAGTGGCCGGACGCCGGCGAGCGCCGTCGTCCGCTGGTTCTCGGCGGGCTGCACGATGACCGGCAGCTCGGTGGTGCTCTCGTCGTCGTAGCCGTCCGCGATCAGCGTGGTCACGTCGAACAGGTCCGGGTCGAGCACGGTGCCGACCTGGGCCGCCACCGTGGCCGGGATGACCTTCATGTGCCCGTCGGCACCGCAGCTGCGCCGGATCACACCGGCCGGGTCGACGGGCTGCACGCGGACCCGGGGGCAGCCGGACCCGGTGGCCTCGACGGTCACCACGTCGCCGGTGAGCAGCGTGACGGTGTGCGTCTCACCGCTGCCGGCCGGGGCCGCGGTGGCGGGGTTCGGGGTGGTGAGGTCTGGGGTCGGGTTGGCCAGCGCCGGGGTTCCCGGCACCGCTTGCAGCGTCGCAACCACTGTGGTGGTCACCAACAGCCACCGAATTCGTCTGGGCATCTCGCTCCCGGGGTTGGGGGGTCGGCCGCATCTGCCGCAGGCACGCACGTTCGGTGTGGCCGACCAATCTGGAAAGGATCGGAAAAGACCGGGCCCGGGCGGCTGCACAGCCGCTCGGGCCCGGCCTCGCTCGGTTACCGGGGCCGCGCCTCGTAGGCGCGGTGGACGGTCTGCGTGACCTGGTTGCCGTCCCGGTCCGCCAGCGTGACCCGCAGCGCGACGTGGGCCGCTGCGGGCGGGTTGGGGACCATCACCTTGCCCAGCGTCCCGTCCGGCCCAGCGGTGACTTTCAGCGACTTCCAGGTGCGGCCCTCGTCGAAGGACGCCTCCGCGCGAGTGACCCGGGTGGCCGGGATGCCGCCGGCGGGCTGGCCGCTGACGCCGATCAGCACCTTGGTGGGTGCCTTGCCGGCGGCCCGGTTGTACTCGTCGAGGCCGACGGCTGCCAGGCGGGGCACCATGAGTGGATTGGCCAGCCACTCCGTGGTGCCTGCCGTGGTGAACCGCCACTCGGCGTCGATCCGGCTGGACAGGGTGGAGAACGGCACCGACCGGGTGACGCTGGCCTGCAGGGTGTAGGTGGCTTTCTCCACGGGCAGCCCGTAGGCGTAGCCCCACTGGCCGGCCTGCCACTGCGCGACCTGCTGGCCCTCCCGCTTCAGCGTCAGGGTGCCGGACGCGGGGGTGTACGCGAAGTCGTGCGTCTCGGCGTCGACGAACCACGGGATGTCGGGGATCGACATGAAGCCGTCTCCGTTCAGCCCGGTGGTGCTGTCCAGCGTCGGCCCGAGGAGCGCGTTGTTCCAGGTCTCCCGGCCGGGTTCAGCCAGGCTGACGGTTCGGGCCGGTGCCGTGATCCAGTTGTCGCCGATGCGGATCTCGCTCTCGTACCGCCCCGGCGCCCGGTAGTCGATCACCTTTGACGGGAAGTCGACCGGCCCTTCGATGGTGAGCGTGGGAAGGCTGTCGTCGGTGATCATGCCGACGGCGGCGGATCCGCTGGAGGCGACGCCGGGAGCCTTGAAGTCCATGACGACCCGGGCGAGGTCCTCCCTGGCCACGGTGCGTACCGGGTCGGTGGGGATGCCGGCGCGGGTGTCGGCGATCCGGTAGTGGTAGGGGCTCGGCGACTGCTCGCTCGAACCCTTCTTGTCGAAGACCGCCCGGGCGCCATAGGTGACCGCCGGATCCTCGACCGGGAGCACGTAGCTCGCGCCCTGCACGCCGAAGGAGCCGCCGTGCGCCATCCGGGTACCGGCCACGTCGAGGGTCAGGTCCACGGACGTGACGACATGCTCGGCCGAGCGGTCGGAGACCTCGAGCCGGACCTGCCTGCCGCGGCGGGCGTCGACCCGTACCGGCAGGACGGCCGTATCGTCGGTGACCGTGACCGGCACGATCCCGTAGGTGAAGGCGATGTCCTCCGGCCCGCCCGGGAACACCGTGGTCAGCAGGTAGTGCCGGCCGGTGGGAAGCATCCCCCGTGCCGTGCCCCCATTGACCGTCAAGTACGTCACCGCGCCGGTGTCGCCGTTCACCGCGGCCACACTGCCCTCGGCGGGCGCGCCGAGCCGGTTGACCAGCTCCACCGACACGTCGTACCGCGCGTCCTGGTGGTAGGTCAGCGCGGTCCGGGCCACCGGGGCGCCGTCGACAGTGGCGGTGAGGGCGCCGAGGTGGTACGCCTCTGCCTCGCCCTCGCTGCCGACGGTGAGCGTCACCGAGGCGTTGCCTCCGGCGGGCACCGTCAACCGCTGGGTGCTCAGCGTGACCAGCGCGGCCGGGATCGACGAGACGGCCAGGTCGAGGACGACCGGCTCGATCCCGGCGTTGCGGTAGCTGACCGTGCGGGTGACGCCCTCGCTGGGACGCGGCCAGGGCTGGTTGATGTTCAGACCACCGGCGCTCGGCGTGACCTGAGCGGCGATCGCCCGCGCCACGTCGACACGGCCGGTCCCGTACCGGGGCGATGGCATGCTCTCCCAGCGGGGCTCGGAGGCGCTGCTCATCAGGCCGGCCTTCAGCTGCTCTCCGGTCCAGTCGGGATGCTGCTGGGCCAGGATCGCCGCCGCGCCGGTGACGTGCGGGGCGGCCATCGACGTGCCGCTGTAAGTCCCGTAGCCCCCGCCGGGGACCGCTGCGACGATGCCCACTCCTGGCGCACTGATCTCCGGCTTCAGCGCGTTGTCGAGCATGCGTGGACCGCAGCTGGAGAAGTCGGCGATGAAGTCGGTCCGGTCGACCGCGGCCACGCTCAGCGCCGCGTCAGCGGTGCTGGGCGAGCCGACCGGGCGGGCGCCATACCTGCAGCCGTTGTTGCCCGCCGAAATGACGAAGAGGGCTCCGGTCTGAGCCGACAGGTCGTTCACCGCGGCCTCGAGCGGGTCGATACCAGCGGAGTCGAGCCCGCCGAGGCTCATGTTGATGACCTTCGCATGCACTTCGTTGGCCGCCCAGTGCATCCCGGCGAGGATCGCCGACCAGGGGCAGCCTTCTTCGGAACAAACTTTGCCCTCGGCCAGCTTCGCGCCGGGCGCCACGCCCTTGCGCAGCCCGTTCGAGGCCACTCCGCTGCCCGCGATGGTCGAGGACACGTGGGTGCCGTGCCCGACGTGGTCGTCTACCGTGCCCTCGCCGACGAAGTCGGCGGACGCGACGACCACGTCCTTGAGGTCGGGGTGGTCGATGTCGTAGCCAGTGTCAAGAACGGCCACGGTGACACCGGTCCCGGTGAGCCCCGCCTGCCAGGCAGTCGGGGCGCCGATCTGGGGCACACTGCGCTCCAGCGAGACCTTCATCCTGCGGTCCAGCCAGAGCTTGCCGAGGCCACCGCGCAGACGCTGGGCAGCTTTCTCTCCACCGGTGACTGCACGCCACATGCGTCCGGTGTTGTTCGGGGGGACGCGCACCGCGTTCAGCCCGAGCCGGGGCAGGGCGAGAGTGGTCCGGGCACCGTCGGCGAGCACGCCCCGCACCCGGTTGGAGGGCCTGGCCGTGGTCGCCTTGGCGTACTGGGCGATCAGCGGCAGTTCGCCACCGTCGTCGGGCGCGCTGTCGATCAGCGCGCCCAGGTCGAACAGTTGGGGGTCCAGTTGGTCGGCGGAGAGCAGGTTCAGCGCGTCGGAGGGGATTACCGAGACGGCGCCGTCGCTGTCCGATCGGGTCAGGAACGTCACGTCCTGGCGGCCAGGGCCCGGGGTGACGCTGTACGAAATGATGCCCTTCGGTCCACGAGTGACGGCCACTGTATCGCCGGTGACAAGGGTGATCGTGTGGTGTTCGGCACGCTGCTGCGCGGGGCCGGGCACGGTGGCAGGTTGCGGCGAGGCGAGCGCCGGTGGCGGAGGCACGGCCGCCAGAGCCGCGAGCCCCACCATGAGGGCACCGGATACCGCCGTCAGGGCAGTACGACGGTGTGGCCGGGAAGGATGCACAGACATGGACCCCTTCTTCAAATGGCCGCTCTTGACCCTGTAGCGACCTCACGACAGGGCCCTCCTCCCGACCGCGGTCTCCCGGATGATCGTGGAATCGAGCTCGGCCGAGTGTCACACTTGGCACCACCCGGGGCTAGATCACTCAGGGGCGCAGATGAGTCGTGACTCAGGTGCGCCACCGCCGATCACACGTCCCGGAACCGCCGGCCTCGCCACCGGTCCCGTCCCGCACCGCCGCTAGATGGGAGGCCCACGCATGCTCGAGCCCGCCGGACTCACCACCGCCGAGGAGTCGGCTTACCTTGGGCTGCTGCGGCAGGGCAGCGCCACCGTGGATCAGCTGGCCAGACGCACCGGACGGCCCACCACGCAGATCAGCCGGGCGGTGGCCGGCCTGCACCGCAAAGGAATGGTGCACCGCACGCCACCGCCGCACGGCCTGGTCGTGCCGGTTCCGCCAGACGAGGCGATCGAGCAGTTGATCCAACGCCAGCACGCCGAGCTGGACCGGGTCCGCGAGGCGGCGCACGCGCTGGCGGCCCAGACCCGCGACCGTACCGCCGGACGGCGTACCGGTGAACTCATCGAGATCGTCCAAGGGCAAGCAAGCGTGCAGCGTGCCTTCGACCGGGTACAGCGTGTCGCGAAGGCAACGATGCGGATGCTGGTCGCGCCGCCGTACGCCGCGGCCGAGCAGGTCAACCGCGTACAGATGGAGCGCGGGCGGGAAATCACCTACCGCGTCGTCTACACCATCGACGCGCTCGCCGATCCGGCCACCCTGGCGGCGGCCGGGGAGCACGTCCGCAATGGCGAGATAGCGCGCCTCGCGCCGAGCGTGCCGACAAAGCTCGCCGTCGCAGATCGCACGCTGGCCCTGCTCCCTCTGGTATTGACGGATGCGGCGCAGGATGCGGCGGTGCTCGTCCACCCGTGCGCGCTGCTCGACGCGCTCGTCGCACTCTTCGAGGGCGTGTGGTCGACAGCGAGTCCCTTGGGCCTGTCGGGCGCCGGTGAGGTTACCGCGCGGGGCGAGATCTCGCATGAGGACCGCAAGTTGCTGTCGCTGCTGGTTGCCGGGATGACCGACGAGACGGCGGGTGCGCGCCTCGGGATGAGCCGGCGCACCGTCGTTCGCCGGGTGCAGCACCTGATGGAGACGGCGGGGGCGCAGTCGCGCCTGCAGTTGGGCTGGCGTGCCCGGGAGCGTGGCTGGCTGCCCGAGGCGTGAGTGTCGTGCGGTGACTCCGCCGTCCGGCTGTTGGACTCCAGTAGCCGGCGTCCAGCGGCTGCGCGTACAGGCCCGTCCGTAGTTTCCAGACCAAAAACAACGCTAAGTAGTTGATCTAGGCCCTTACCTGGGGTGGCTGCCTCAAGATGGCGGATTGCCGGGCGGTCACTTCGCTGTTTCCCGTGATCCCGGTACGTGGGATGCGAGATCAGCGCCGGTGCCGCCGGTGGTGCCTGTCGTTCTCGGCGGTGATGCGGGCGGAGGTCTCCTCGCCGTGCCGCACGTAGACGCCAAGCGTGGCCAGGTGCCGGTGGCGGGACTGGGCCTGTAGTTCGGCGGCGCTGCGGCCCTTGGCGGCCAGATGGGTCAGCCCGGAGTGGCGCAGCGGGTGCAGGGCGTACACGGTGCCGTGCGGTCGTGGAGCTTGGATGCCTGTCTGAACAGGTACTCCGCGCGCGGGTAGGACAGCCGACCGCGGCCGGTGTCGGGGCAGATGTCGCCCAGGGCCGGCGCGCGTTCGGTCTGCTGCTCGTGGTGGCGGCGCCGCAGTGCTCCCTCGCCGGCGTACGCGAGGGAGCGGCGCAGGGCGTGCACGTTCTCACCCTTGTTCAGCTGCCGGGCGATGCGCCGCCGGTACGTCCCGTCGGCCATGGTCGGCGGTCCTCCGCTGCGCCGAGGGCCCCACTGCGGCCGTAGAGGCCGCACTCATCGATGCTCGGCCCGGCTTCACTCTGGCCACCAAAGCTCGAACACTCATCAACGCCTGGGCCGCCCAAGATCGGCAATTGCCCGGCCGGGCGGTCGCCCTCGCATTGCGCAGCGGGAGCAACGTCTACCAAGCCGCCACACGGCGGCGAACCGAGCTGGTGATCAGCGGGCCCACCAGCCCGACCGTCTCCGTCCGCCTAACCAGTTCCGTGGTGATTGAGGTCGTTCGCACCGCTCGGGAATCCCTGCTCATCGTCAGTTTCGCCGCGTACGGCGTAGCTGAAGTCGTCGCCGAGCTGGCCGCAGCTGCCAACCGAGGCGTCCGCATCAACCTCGTCCTGGAAGGCACCGCCGACGACGGCGGCGCCCTCCGCGGCTCTGTCGGCGCCTCCGCCGCCTTCGCTGAGTTACACAACCAGGCGAACTTCTGGCACTGGCCGGCGCGCTACCGGACTGCCGCAGGTGCATCCCGCGCGGCGCTCCACGCCAAGATCATCGCAGCCGATACCTCGACTGCGTTGATCAGCAGCGCCAACCTGACCGACCGTGCACTGTCGACGAAGCTTGAAGTTGGGGTCGTCCTGCACGACCCGACCATCGTAGACCGCCTCGTGCAGCATTTCACCGCCCTGATGAGTCGAGGCGTACCGGAACGGGTGCCGTAAGGGGGCTGCTCTGCTCCCTTACGACGGCGATGTCGCCCAGACTGGGGACAGCCGTCGGAAGCACGGCCGTGCCAGCTTCAGGCCCTGATCCGGTACATAGGGACGGGCTCGGCCCGAACTTGATCAGTTAGTCGGGAACCGACGCTTTTCGGTGCAAATTTCAGCGGTGCCTTCGAGATTTCAGCGATCCTCCTCCTGCCCTTCCTCGTCTTCACCGGCAGCGGCTCAGGTGGGAACGGGCAGACTCTTCCCGGTTCCCGGCCGTACGCGTCCAGCGTCGCCGCCAGGTCGGGATGCCTCTGCGCTTCGAGAAGGGCGAGGTAGGCCTCCGCGGCGCCCGGATGCCCGCCTCAACCTCGATGCTGAGCAGATCGCCGGCGACCGCGTTGCAAGGACGCTCACGCAGCTGCGCGTCGCTGACCTCCTCGACCGCTCCGACCACGGCCCGGCCCGCGTTGTTGACGAGAACGTCGAGCTGACCGAAGCGGTCGAGGGTGGCCCGCACGAGCGACGCCGCCGCAGCGATGTCTCGGGCGTCGAAGTTCGCGATCAGAAAGTTGGGTCTTGTGTCGAGTTAGTGGGTCGTTGGTGATCATCTTGCGGGTAGTTGGGGTCGGTGGCCGCCGAGGCTGAGCATGGCCAGGGCAATGAGGGCGTCGGGTGAGTGGAAGCCGAAGGCCATCCGGGTGATCAGGCGGATCTTGGCGTTGACGGACTCGATGCGGCCGTTGGACAGGCCGTGTTCGATGGACGCGACGATGGCGTCGCGGTGACGCGTCACGCGTCGTTGCAGGTCGACGAAGACGTCGATGCGGCTGCGTCGGGCCCATCCGATCCACCGGTCGAGGGCTTCGACCGCCGCTGTCGGGCTGGTCTTGGCCAGGGTGAACACCAGTCGTAGGCCTTCCTTCAACGCCCAGGCCCGGTGCAGGCGGGGATGGGTCTTGGCGATCCAGGCGAGTTTGGCGTGCTGGGCGTCGGTGAGGTTCTGCGGGTTCTTCCACAACGCCCAGCGGGTGTTCTTCAACTGCCGGGCCGCGCCGACAGCGACGCCGCGACGGCCTGCCCCACGCCCGGTGGCCTCGTTCCAGGCTTGGCGGCGAACCCGATCCACGGCGTCAGTGGCCCAGGCCACGACGTGGAACGCATCGGCGCAGCGCACCGCGTTCGGGCAGCGGCGACGCACGACCGTGGTGATCCAGTCCGCGCCGTCAGCCGACACGTGCGTGATCTTCGCGGCCCGATCAGAACCGAGCAGGTCGAAGAACTCCTGCAACGTGGCTGCGCTCTTGCCCGGCGCCGCCCACACCAGCCGACCCGTGTCGTGATCGACGACCACCGTCAGATACCGGTGGCCCTTCTTGTAGCTGACCTCATCGATGCCGATACGACGCAACCCGTCGTACCGGTCTTCAAGGCCACCGGTGTCAGCCCACACCCGGGCCACGATCGCCCCGACGGTGCGCCACCCGATCCGCATCACCTGCGACACCGCCGACTTCGCTGTGTGCACCGCCAGCCACGCCACCGTCGCGTCGAACGCCCGCGTATGCCCCGCCCCATGACGAGCCCAGGGCACCGCCGCGACCACCACCTGATGCACCGGACACGACACCCGCGGCGCGTCCGCCTCGACCACCGCCCGCACCACACCCAGATCCAACGTCCGCCACCGACGCCGCACCCCGGCGTCATAGCGCGCACACCGCCGCCCGCAATGCGGACACCGCCGCGACGCGCCCTTACGCACCCGCACCCGAGCCACCACCACCGACTCGACCGGATCGAACTCCACACCCTCCACCACCGCCTGCTCGACCCCGAGCAGCACAGCCCATACCCTGGCAGAACGCACGCCGTTCTCCCGCCCATCCAGTTCTGACCTTCGACAAGCCAGAACCTAGGCAGGACAACGGCGTGCGCCACAAACGACGCGCCCAACCACCCACAGACACGACACAAGACCCAGAAAGTTGTCGGGGTATTTGGCCGCCAGGTCGGCCACGCTGTCCGGCCGGCGTACCGCCGCCACCACATGGTCGCCCGCGGCGAGCGCCGACTCCGCCAGTGCTCGCCCGAAACCGCGGGACGCGCCGGTGATGATCCAGGTCTGTGTCGTCATGGCGGCAACGCTATGGCTTTGAGCGCGCGCGAACGCAAACGCAAACTCGCTGCGACGCAAATCCTCTGGTCGGCCGTAAGGGGCAGCGTCTGCCTGCGTCTTGGGCAGCGTTTGCCCCCGCGTTTCACCGAGGGCAAGTCCGCCAAGAACCGAATGCATGTCGACATCCGCGTAGCCGGACCAGGCTCCTGGGACATGGCCGAGCGCGCCCGACTGATCCAGCGGAAGTGCCCCAGCTGGTCGCCGCTGGCGCGACGGTGGTCCGCGAGGAGTGGTACGGCGACGTCCTCGGGCACGTCGTCATGCAGGACCCGAGGGCAACGAGTTTTGCGTGGCTTGATACTGCGGCCGCCGAATTCTGGCGTCCGGAGTTGCCGCGAAGCGCTCGTCACCGAAGGTGAGGTCGGGTGCCGGTCGCCGGCATCCGGACGTGCCGATGTGCGGACGTTCACATGGGCGGCATGGCGGCCTTGGGTGCAACCGCGTGAGAGCATAAAGATCATGGAGGTCAGGACCGGAACCGCGCAGGACACCTTACGTGTCGCAAGCCTGCACACCGACAGTTGGCTGGCAGCGTATGCCGGCCTGATGCCGGCCAGCTACTTGGACGGTCCGCTGCGGGACCAGCAGGCAGACATGTGGAGGAGCCGGCTGGCGCCCGCGACTCAGCGCGACGGAGGCACGGATGGCGGCCACCTGCTGATCGCCGAGCACGGCATCGACCTACTCGGCTTCGCTTACCTCATCCCCGGCCCCGACGGACGGATCCTGCTCGACAACCTGCACGTCGATCCGACACACACCGGCAGCGGTATCGGACGTCGCTTGCTACGGCACGCCTTTACCTGGGCGGCTACCACCCACCCTGGCCAACCCGTGTATCTGGAAGTGCTACGCGACAACGCCCGCGCGATAGCCTTTTACAGCAAGGCTGGCGGGCACGCCACCGCGGCCCGCATGGCGCGCTTCCCCGCAGGGTTCGAGTTGCCCGAGATCGAGTACACCTGGGATGCAGACGCCATCAGTGCCTACGCTTCAGGGCACTGAGACGACCCGGACGCGGAGCCATCGGGCGCGCCCTCTTCTGGCACCCCTCTGTGTCAAGTGATGATCAAGAGGGGTGTTCTAGGCTGGGGTGTGGCGGGTCCGGGAAGTGACTTTTCCGAAGTGTCGATCTCGGGGTTCAGGTCGGCCGCGCTGGATTGCAGAGTCGCCCCCGCGTGTCCTCCCGGACCCGTCCCGACCAGCTTCGCGTCGGCCACCATCTGCCGGTAGACGATGTCGGACAGCCGCCGTTTCAGTGCCCGTAGGGCCTCCATCGGGGTCTTGCCCGCAGCCAGTCTGCGTCGGTAGTAGCGGCGCCCTTCGGTGTCACGGCGCAGTTGGACGATGGCCATGATGTGCAGGGCCCGGTTGATGCGCCGGTTCCCGGCTCTGGAGAGCCGGTGCCGGTTCTGGTCGCCGGACGAGGCGTCGATCGGTGCGGTGCCGTTCCACGAGGCGAAGTGGGCGCGGCTGGGAAACCGGTGGATGTCTCCGATGTCGCCGATCAGGCGGGCCGCGCCGGACGGTCCGATGCCGGTCAGGTCCATCAGCCGGCTTCCGGTGCTGTTGACCAGGTCGGTGAGCTCCTGTTTCGCGGTTTTGATCTTCTTGTCGATGACGACGAGTTCGCCGATCAGCTCGGAGGCCAGCCGGCGGCGGGTCTTGCCGACCACGTCGCGCGGGCGCACGCTGCCCAGCAGGGCGCGGGCCTGCTGGGCGGACAGGTCCTTCTTCGCGCCGCCGGGCACCAACTCGAGCAGCAGGTGGTGCAGCCGGGAGACCACGTCGGTGCGGGCCCGTCCGAGCTGGTCACGGCGGTCGACCAGCAGCCGTAACGCGACCGTGGTGTCGTCGGTGACGACCTGCCGCAGACCTTCGGTGCGCAGGGCGACCACAGCGACGCTGCGGGCATCGACCGGGTCGGTCTTGCGGCCCTGGCCGGTGGCGAACACGCGGGCCCGGGCGGACAGCTTCGCGGGAACGTCCACGACGGTTTCGCCGTCGGCGACCAGGCGTTGAGCGACGTGCCGGCCGATGCCGTTGCAGCCCTCGACCGCCCACAGGCGGTCCTTGTGCTTGCGGCCGGCGGCGAGCATGACCTGGTAGCCGTCGCGGTCGGTGCCGAACCGGCCCTGCCCGATCGCCTTCTCGCGGGCGTTGATGATTTCGATGGTGGCGGAACGCTTGTGCGGGTCCACGCCGATGATGACCTGGGCCATCGTGTCCTCCCTCGATCCGACGGTGTTCGTCGACGGGAGGGCAGCGCTACCTTGAGCCCGGCAGTCCCCTCTTGAGCCTCTCTCCGCCGCGGTGACCGGCGGGACGCACGCCAGATGAGAGCCACACCAAACAGCGGTGGGCAGCCGCGATGAGAGCGACCCCACCGGTCACCTCGACCAAGCCTGGCCGGGCTGCGGTCGTACCACCAGTCAACAGGTAGCCGCAATCCGCGCGGCACGCAGCGTGACGGCTGGAGCTCCCGCTCGCCGTCCGGATCTGCCGAAAGCAGTGCGTCTGACCTTGTATGCAGAATCGGCTCACCGCAGCGCCCGGAGCCCGCATCGCAGGTCTCGGTGGCCCGTGGCCATCACGCGCTCGCGGGGTCCGCGGTCTCCCCGCGCAGCAGGTCGCCGGGCTGGCAGTCGAGGGCTTCGCAGAGTGCGGCGAGGGTGGTGAAGCGGACGGCCTTGGCGCGGCCATTCTTCAGCACGGCCAGGTTGGCGGGTGGTGATGCCGACGCGTTCGGCTAGTTCGCCCACGGACATCTTGCGCTTGGCGACCGTGACGTCGATGTCGACGGTGAATGGCATCAGGTCACCTCGTTCAGTTCGGCCTGCATCTGCGCCGCCTCGGCGTCGCGAGCATCGTTGGGCGGCGCTCCTGCCGCTCGGTGACCCATGCCACATGCAGTTCCTGTCAGCAATCAGGGCGCCGTTCCGCTCAACTCACGGAAGCAAGCGAACCGACAGGAGCAACACATGAAGCACCGCATCGTCGTCCTCGGCGCCGGCTACGCCGGGGCCTACGTGGCCGGGACCCTGGCCCGCCGGCTGTCCCCGGCGGACACCGAGATCACCGTGGTCAACGCCGTGCCGGACTTCGTCCAGCGGCTGCGGCTGCACCAGCTCGCGGCCGGCCAGGACATTGAGGCTCCGAAGCTCGCCGACGTCTTCGCGGGCACGGGGATACGGCTGCGCGTGGCCCGCGTCACCGCCGTCGACCCCGAGCGCCAGGTCGTCGCCGTGGCCGACGCCGACGGCGGCGGCGAGCTCGGCTACGACACTCTTCTCTACGCGCTCGGCAGCCACGGCGCCGACTGCGGCGTCCCCGGCGTGGCCGAGCACGCCTTCGACATCGCCGCCCGGCCCTCGGCGCTGCGCCTGCGCGAGCGCCTGGACAGCCTGGGCAGGCGGGGCGAAGGTGGCAGAGTGCTGGTCGTCGGCGACGGGTTGACCGGCATCGAGACCGCCACAGAGATCGCCGAATCCCGGCCCGGCCTGTCGGTGGCCCTGGTCGCCCGCGGCGAGCTGGGCGCCCGGCTCTCCGCCGGAGCCCGCAGCCACCTGCGCCAGGCCTGCGACCGGCTGGGCATCACCGTCCTGGAGCACACCAGCGTCGAAGCCGTCGAAGCGACGCGGGTGCTGTGCGCCGCCGGCACCGCTCTGGCGTCCGACGCAACCGTGTGGACGGCCGGGTTCGCGGTCAACCCCATCGCCGCCGCCAGCGGGCTGGAGGTCACCGGGAACGGTCGGATCGTCGTCGATCGCACCATGCGGTCGGTCTCGCACCCGAACGTCTACGCCGCCGGCGACAGCGTCTACGCAATCGGCGACAACGGCCGGCCGCTGCCGATGTCCTGCGCTTCGGCCGGCTACACCGGCATGCAGGCCACGGCCGCGATCGTGGGACGCCTGACCGCCCGCAAGATCGCGAACACCAAGCTGGAGTACCCGGGCAACCACATCAGCCTCGGGCGGCGGGACGCGATCCTGCAGCTGGTCGATGACGAAGGGCAGGCAAAGCCGAAGTACATGGGCGGCCGGACGGCCGCGCGGATCAAGGCGGGCATCCTCAAGATGTCGCTGTGGACCAACTCGCACCCGACCTTCGGCCTGCCCAAGCGCAAGCACCGCCTGGCCGCCGCGCCGTCCGCCGAGAAGGCGGTCGCGTAGCCGCCTAGGGTGGTCCGCGTGGACAGCACCGCCACTGATCGCTTCGACACCAGTCGGTTCGAGGCCAGCCGGAACCGGCTGGCCTCTCTGGCGTACCGGCTGCTGGGCTCCGCCGCCGACGCCGAAGACGCCGTGCAGGATGCGTTCCTGCACTGGCAGACTGCCGACCGGCAGCGGATCAAGGTGCCGGAAGCATGGCTGACCAAGGTCGTCACCAACCTGTGCCTCGACCGGCTCCGCTCGGCACAAGCCCGCCGCGAACGCACCGTCGGCGCCTGGCTGCCCGAACCGCTCCTCGACGGCGACCCGATGCTCGGCCCGGCCGACACCTTCGAGCAACGCGAATCGGTCTCCCTGGCCGTGCTGACCCTCATGGAACGCCTGTCACCCCTCGAGCGGGCCGTCTACGTCTTGCGCGAAGCGTTCTCCCACAGCCACGCCGAGATCGCCGAGATCCTCGACATCACAGAGTCCGCAAGCCAGCAGCACCTCCACCGGGCCCGGCGCCGCATCACCACCGCGCGCCGCCGCGGCGGCGAAGTCGACCCGGCATCCACCCGCAGGATCGTGGAGGAATTCCTCGCCGCTGCCTCCTCGGGCCGCACCGAACGGCTGGTGGCGCTGCTCACCGACGACGCGACCGCGATCGCCGACTCCAACGGCGCCGGCCTGACCGAGACGCTGCTGCAGTACCGCACTCCGCAGCGCATCGCCGCCATCGCACGGGCCGGCTTCAAACCCACACCCGCGAAACGGCGACATGCCGGCGGCACGCCCGCCATCCACTACGCGCTCGTCAACGGCGCCCCCGCCATCCTCTTCGTGCTCGGCGACCAGGTCATCGGCGCCGTGACGTTCGACATCACCAACGGCAAGATCGCAACCGTGCGCGGCATCGCCGCCCCCACCCGCCTCGCCCGCCTCACCGAAACCTGGCGGCAGCACGAACCGGACATGCCGCTCATCACCCAGTGGTGACCCGACACCAACCGCAGCCAGGCGCAGCACCCGTGCTGCGATGAACCGCTCCCAGGCTTCGGACGCCACCAGCCGCATGCGGACACGGCGGCCGGGCTGGCTGGACTCGCCGCCGCGCTAACTACATGCCTGCTGTCCCACCACTCGCCCGCCCGAATGCGGTCTCCGCTCAGCGATTTCGGCCTCGCCGGGGCACCGGACCTGGAGCCCTGCGGGGCCGGCGCCCGGCCTGGCGCATGAGGCGCGGGCCCGTGCCTTCGGCCGCGCCGCTCCGGCGACGAGCGTACGGCCGCGGACGCTCGCTTCTACCGTGACGTCCTCATTTGCCGCTGTCGGCGCGCGGGCGGCGAGCAGGACGGGACCCTGCGTACGCTGCCGTGGTGCAGATCGACTTGGTTGCCCTGATCGTTGATGAGTACGACACCGCGATCGCGTTCTTCACCGACGTACTCGGCTTCGACCTCGTCGAGGATTCCCCATCGCTGACCAATGACGGGTGGCCCAAGCGGTGGGTCGTCGTCCGGCCGCCGGGTGCCCAGACCGGGATTCTCCTCGCTCGCGCCGACGGAGAACACCAACGTGCCGCAATCGGTAACCAGGTAGCTGGCCGGGTCGGGTTCTTCCTCCGAGTCGACGACTTCGACGCCGCTTACCGGCGGATGGCCGAGGCCGGTGTCACCTTCGTCCGGGAGCCACGGGCCGAGCCCTATGGCCGGGTCGCGGTCTTCCTCGACATCGCCGGCAACCGGTGGGACCTCCTCGGTTCCGCCTGAGGTCGCCGCAGTTGCCAGCCGAGGCGCCAAGGTCAGACGTCCTGATTGCCGCTGAGTGCGCTGGTCAGCTGGCTGCGCGTCGCCACGGACGTTCAATCCACGGGTTGTCATCGAGGTAGGCCGTGAGCCTGGGGAATCGGTGTCTCGTACGGATCTCGTCGGTCAGGTCGGCCGCAGTTCCGACGGGTGTGTCGGGTCCGGAAGGCCCATCGACGGCAAAGGGTGCCCCGGTTGCGGCTATGTGTGCCTCGATCGGGAGGCCGCAGAACCAGTCGATCCGAGCGTAGTGCCGATCGGGTGCCAATTCGACAAGACTGTCAGGGTCGTCCTGGACGCGCTGCATGGTTTGCCGCCCGTGCGACACGATCCAGTCCTGCACCGCGAGGAAGACATCATCGTCGAAGGGCCCCAGCAGCAGTGTCGCAGCGTGCCGGACTGGCCAGCGGCAGAGCTCCTCCTGTGCCTGAGACCAAAGCTCCTGGAACTGTTCGATCTCGTCCTGACTCAACGCGCGAAGGCGATCGGCGAACGCGGCCGCGTCGGGGAACACCAGGTCCAGGCTCACCTGCCAGTATTCCGGCTGGTACTAGTCGGGCTCGGTCCAGGTGTCCCGCACATCGACGGCGAACTGCCAGGTGCAGCTCAGGCTGGGCAGCCGGTCGTGCCAGCGCTGGCTCGATGATCTTCAGCCGGCGCTTCGACGAGCGGGCGGCCGACCTGCTCGGTGACCTAGCCGACCTCCACCTCCTCGGCGAGGAGCGGATCAAGCCGGCCTGCCCGCTGTTCGACTGGTACGTCAAGCCGCACCTCGACTCCCCGTCCTTCCCCAACCGCGACGAGGCATGGGCGGACCGGCTGGCGGCGAGCGCCGACTTCCCGCTCTACCTGCTCGACGACGACCCCGCGATCCGGGTCCGCGGCGACAAGGTGGACGTCGTCTCGACCGGGCGCTGGCGGCTGGTCGGGCGATGACGGCGCGGAGCCTGCCGCGCGAAAGTCGGAGGACACCCGCGGCCGCCTACGGGAGGATGGCGGCATGACGATGCACGCCGACCAGCTCCACGTCGGCGCGCAGACCGTCCGCCGGCTGGTCGAGGGGCAGTTCCCTCAGTGGCGCGGACTGCCGGTCACCGAGCTGCGCACGCCCGGGACCGTGAACGCGATCTTCCGGATCGGCGACGACCTGGCCGCCCGCTTCCCGCTGGTCGGTCACGACCAGGCGCAGACCCGCGCGTCGCTGGCGGCAGAGGCCGAGGCCGCGCGTGAACTGGCCGACGCCGCCACCGTGCCCACCCCGGAGCCGGTGGCGATCGGGGAGCCGGGCGCGGGCTATCCGCTGCCGTGGAGCGTCCAGACCTGGCTGTCCGGCCACGACGCGACGGTCGAGGACCCCGCAGGGTCGAACGCGTTCGCCCATGACCTGGCCGAGCTCATCGCCGGGATGCGCGCCGACGACACCCGTGGGCGACGCTTCGACGGCGTCGGTCGCGGCGGGCACCTCCCGGACCACGACGAGTGGCTCGAGACCTGCTTCCGGCAGAGCGAGGACCTGCTCGACGTACCCCTCCTGCGGCGAATCTGGGCGGAGCTTCGGACGCTGCCCCAGGTCGACGAGGACGTAATGTGCCACCGCGACCTCATCCCGCCCAACGTCCTCGTCAAAGACGGCCGTCTCGTCGGCCTCCTGGACGGCGGCGGCTTCGGCCCGGCGGACCCGGCGCTCGACCTCGTGGCGGCCTGGCACCTCCTCGACGAGACCCAGCGCGGCATCCTCCGCCGCGAGCTCGGATGCGGCGACGTCCAGTGGAGGCGCGGGATGGCTTGGGCGTTCCAGCAGGCGATGGGGCTGGTCTGGTACTACCTCGACTCCAACCCGACGATGAGCCGGTGGGGCAGGCGCACCCTGGACCGCATCGTCGATGCCTGGGCCGCCCGAGCGAGGACGATTCCCGCCTAGAGGCTGACCGAGTTCGGTGAGCGTGTGAACGCACTCATCTGGCCGCCGTCCGAGCGCTTAGCGTCGGCCACCTCGGTACGTCCCGAGTGTCAGGTGCGCCTTGGTCAGTCGACAATTACGGCGAACACCGACGACACCGGCACCGGCCCGGCACACCGGGAGTCGTTCGACCGGGCGCGGCTATCGCCCATCACGAAGACGGAGTCGGCCGGCACGGTGACCGCGGCGAACCGGCGCGGCCCGCAGTAGTTCGGGTTCGGCGGCTCGTCGAGCGACGCGTCCTCAGCCACATACGGCTCGGCCAGCGGCTTACCGTCGACCGTCACCTTGCCCGAGGTATCGCAGCAGGCGATGGTTTCGCCGCCGACCGCGACGACGCGTTTGAGTAGCGGCGCCTTACGGTCACCCCAGAGGCCGCCGGGGGAACGGATCAGGACGACATCGCCGCGCCGTGTCTCATACGTGCCGGTTACTGTCCGTGCGGTGACAACCTGGCCGGCCTTGACCGTCGGCTCCATACTGACGCCGCCCTGGGTGAACTGTTCGGTGGCTCCCGTCTCGGTCGCGTCACCGTCGCCGCAGCCGGCAACAGCCATCACGATAAGGAGCACCATCAGTCTGCGCATCCGACGGATCCTGCCAGAAAGCGGCGGTGCCGTGCGGTCCGCCGGGCGCGGTGCTACCCGGAACTGCTGCCCCAAGGTCACATGCGCTGTCATCCCGCTGTCAAGGCGCGCCGGTCGCTGGTCGGCTCGTCACCGTCCGTGCCGGCGGTCTGCGTGGCTACGGCATCCGGAACTGTCGAAGAGCGGATGTCCGATCTTGGCAAGTTCCCTTGTCTACGCCATCGCCAGTAGGGCGATGCCCATACCCGCGCTCATCACGCCGTGGAGTAGCGCCGACCAGTCCAGCGGACGCGCCACCGCGTCCGTCGTTGTCGCCGCGGACAGACCAGCGAGGTGCACCCCGCGGCCCACCCACCAGAATGCGGCGAGCACCAGGTAGCCTCCGAGCAGCGCACTGACCCATCCGGCACACCCGACCGGCGCATGACGCATCCCGGCCATGTCCATGCCGCCGTGACCGCCGGGTGAGGCGTGCCCGTGTATCGAGGCGCCCATCCACACCATGGTTCCCGTCGCGGTGGCGAAGAACGCCGGAACCGCACGACGTCGCGACGTCCGCGCCGCCTGCACCAGGAACCACCCCGTAGACAACATGAAAACGACAATCCAGACGGCTGTCGGTACCGCCGCGCCCCACGGCCAGATCATCGCGATCATCGATAGGCCCATGGCCGAGTGCAGTATCTCGGAGAGTCGATGCTCCGCCACCAGAGAAGGCCACGCAGGGGATGGGCGCAGGCGTTGCAGCAGGTGAGAGATGGAGGCCCCGCCGAAGGCCACCGTCAGCAGCCATCGGAGGGGATCACTATCGATCATCGCAGGGGCGGTTCATGACTCAGCCGACGTCGAACCGCAGTGGCAGTGGTGCTCGCTGTCGGCGTGCCCGGTGGTGCCAAGGTCGTCGTCACGGCCGGCGGCGAGGCGTGACCATTGCGATGTGGGTCGGCCGTCGAGCCGGAACTGGTCGCCGTCGGTCCGGAAACGCTGGGGCCAGCCTTCCGGCGAGTTCTCCCAGTCTTCTTGGCGGCCGTAGACGGTCATGTCGAGCAGCCCGTACGAGGCTGCCATCGCCTCGCAGCCGCGCCCGGTGGTCCAGTAGGTCTCGAACACGCGGTCGCCCTGGCGCAGGTAGCACGCCTTCATGCCGAACGCGCGCCCGGCGACGAGCGGGTCGAGCGACTGCGCGGGCACGGAGTACCAGGGCGCCTGCCAGCCCATGAAGTCGCGGTAGCGCGACGTCTCCTCGAACGGCCCCTGACAGAAGACCGCGAACGTGACGTCGCGCGAGTGCAGGTAGGCCAGCTCGAGCACCTGGCCGGTGAAGAACGTACAGCCCTCGCACTGGTCGGCGGCCGGCCTGCCCGTGTGCCACATGTGGTACGACGCGAACAGCTGGCTCCTGCCCTCGAAGACGTCGAGCAGGGGCACCGGACCGTCGGCACCGACCAGGCGGGTGGTCGGGTCGACCTCGACCATAGGCAGCCGCCGACGGGCCGCGGCGATGGCGTCACCCTCACGCGTGTGCGCCTTCTCGCGGAGCCGGAGCGCGTCGAGCTGCTTCTGCCAAGTCTCGCGGTCGGTGATCGGGGGTACCGCTGGCGTGGTCATGGGCCCTCCTCAGGTAGAGGGCTATGAGGCTAATAGTAGATGCTATGATCGAGCAAGTGTGAAGGGGAGGTGTTCGGTGCCGGCTCAGCGGGGTTATCGACAGGCTTGTGGCGTCGCGCGTGGCCTCGACATCGTGGGTGAGCGGTGGTCGCTGCTCGTAGTGCGCGAGCTGCTGCTCGGGCCGAAACGGTTCACTGACCTGCAGCAGGCGCTCCCAACCGCCAGCCCGAACGCGCTGTCCGACCGGCTGCGCGAGCTGGCCGACGCGGGCGTCGTACGCCGTCGGCAGCTGCCTCCGCCAGGCAATGTGCGGGTCTACGAGCTGACCGCGTGGGGTCGCGGCCTCGAGCCGATCGTCGTCGCGCTCGGCACCTGGGCGCTGGCCGCCCCGCCGACCGCGGAACAGCTCTTCGTCAGCGCGGACAGCGCCATGCTGACCATCCGCACCTTCTTCGTGCCGGCGCAGCAGCGGCCCGAGGCGACGCTGCGGATCGAACTACGCGACCACGGCCCTGCCGGGGTGTTCGGCGTCCGCCTCACACCCGACGGCGCCGAGGTCGCCCACGAGCCGCCCGAAGAACCGGACGCCGTCCTGGTCACCACGACGGATACCCTTCTCGGCGCCTTCGGCGGCGACGACCTGGCCGGGCTCGTAGCTGCCGGCGCCGTCATCGGCGATCCCGAGGTCGTACGCCTTCTCGTCGCGAACGTGCGGATCCCGGCCTCCACAAATCAGTAGGCGGGTAGACCGGTGGCCGACCAGACAACCAGCCAACCCAACAGAGTCGTTCAGGCCAGCGTTCGTGACAGCGCGGACTGACGCATCACGGCGGTGCCAGCCTGACCGGGCTGCCCGTCGCTGTGTCACCGTTGACGACGGCTAGCGCTGGAACTGGGCTAGTTTCTGTGGGTTGAGGATGATGAGCACTCGTTCGATTCCGGCGGGGGATGCCTCGATGGTGACCAACGCGACCGTTGTTCCGGACCGCGAGAGGAGGATCGCGGCTTGGCCGTTGGATTCAACGATCTCCAGTGAGACATCGTGGCCGAACTTCCGCATCAGTCCCACGATGTAACGTGCGACGTTGTCGCGTCCGACGATGGGTACCTGGGCGGCCCGGACGATGCCGCCGCCGTCGGCGTAGGAGGTGGCTGTTTCGGCGAGCAGTTCCTCGAGCTGGGTCAGCTCACCGGACCGGGCGGCGGCGAGAAAGGCACGCAGCAGGCAGCCGTGGTCGGCGCGGGCGACCGGATCGCGCCGCTGCTGGGCAAGGTGCGTACGGGCGCGACGCCCGAGCTGCCGTGCGTACGCCTCGCTGACGTCGAGTACCTCGCCGATCCGCCGGAATGGATAGTCGAACGCCTCGCGCAGCACGTACACCGCCCGCTCGGCCGGGGTGAGCCGTTCCAACAGAAGCAGCACGGCGAGTTCGAGCGACTCATTGCGTTCGGCCTGCAGTGTCGGGTCGGCCGAGGTGTCGACGGGCTCGGGTAGCCACGGTCCGGGATACAGCTCGCGTCGGGCGCGAGCCGATGTCGCGGCGTTCAGAGCGAGCCGAGAAGTCGTCGTGACCAGGAACCCGATCGGGTCCCGTACCTGGCTGCGGTCGGTCTGTTGCCACCGAAGCCAGGCTTCCTGCACGACGTCCTCCGCCTCCGCGACACTTCCGAGCATCCGGTAGGCGATGCCGAAGAGCCGCGGACGGACTGCGCCGAACACTCCTAACGCGTCGATCAGTGTCCCGTCTTTCCCTCGCCCCACCATGACCGCCCGCCTCGTCGCTTCTATCCCTTAATATGCAGGTTAGTCCGAACTATCATCGATATCGCTGCTGTCCGTTGGGGCACCAGCGCATACGGATACCCGGTGCGGCCGCACTACAGCATCGGCGCACTGCGCCAGGGCCCCCACCGCTGAGACGGAGGGCCCGCAACATGGAGGCGACCTGCTCGATCGGCGATCTGGCCACCGGCCCGGGGCGGCGACTCGAGCAGACCGATACAGATCCGCACGAGCGTGCTCACGAGCCAGGTGAAGGGGGTGTCGATGCCATCCTGTTGGTCGTCCGGCATCGTGTACCAGCCGGTGTACGTCTCTTGTACCGCTTGTTCGGCGACGTCGACCGAACCGAGCAGGTGATATGCGAGGTTCATGAGGAGGCGTCGTTCGGCGACGACGACGCAGAACGCGCTGGGCAGCGCGTTTGACCGAAGTGGCCGGCGGGGTTCGGGAACCATCGGTTCTCCCAGTGGTTGACGCGGAAGGCTCAGTGCGCGGCGGCGGCCCGAGCCGAGGCGAAGCCGCGCCGAGCCGCTCGACGGTCACGCAGCACCGTCAGAAGGATGACCACCAGGCCGACGAGCGCCACTGCCGCGTTTCCGGTGGTGAGGAGGACCGCCTGACCTACGGTCGCCCCCTCCATGTTCGTGAGGTGGTAGAAGAAATGCGGCACCGCGAAGACCGAATAGGCACCCGCGGACGGGATGACGAAATGTGCCTTGGGTTTGATCGCCGCGATTCCCAACACCAGGGCGATCGCTAGTGACGCCGTACCGAAGTCCCGCGCGTAGTGCTCGGTGAACGGCGGCGTGAGGTCCACTGTCGGGAAATTCGCGTAGAAGCTGGCCGGCCAGATCGCGTTCCAGGCCCCGACCATGAAGTTGTCGACAAACAAGATCGCCAGCGCGATGCGGATGATGATGGTCACGAGCGTTGCTCCTTGCACTGTCCCAGCTCGACGTCCGAGGTGTCGTCGCCCTTGACGGGCCAGCCGACGTAGCTGGGCACATCGGGTGCCCGCCGGTGGTGGGCGAGTGTCACCAGGTACGGACCGAGCAGCTATCCGATTCGTGACAGATGGCCCAGCGGCGAATTCTGCTGTCACGAATCGCAGGGCCGCTCGGTCGTATCCAGAGGCGGCGTGGCCGTGCGTCCGACCAGAAGCGCGGCGGACAGCAACAACGTGAGTACAACCAACGCCCACATGATCGGCAACAGTGTCGTCAGCGGAGCCAGCACGGCAACAACCAGGTAGGCCGCCCGCCGGCCACCTACTGGACGCCGTGCCCTTTGCCAGATGAGGTGGTCCGCGAGGAGGTAGACGACGATTCCGCACACCAGAGCCACCTGCCCGAACATCGCCGGTGCGCCGAGGTCCTGTCCCGGGTTCGGCAGGGTCGTGCGCAACCCGAAGGCGACCAGTACGAGGCCGGCGACGAGGAACAGGTGCAGGTATGCATAGGCGTCCCGGGCCAGGGCCCCCCGTTGGCGGCTGGTGCGGAGCTCGATGAACCGTTGAGCGACGACGACGTCGCTGCCGACGTAGGTCCACCACAGTGCGGATATCAGGGCGGCGCTGAGGGCGACGGCGACGAAGCTGGGCATTGAGACGGGTGGATCGCCGACGGCGATGCCGGTGGAGATGACCGCCTGGCCGAGCGCGATGAGGATGATCAGGTTGAAGCGGCCCATCCATCGGCTGACCGAACGCAACCGCCAGTTGCGGGACCCGATGAAGTATCCCCCGCCCACGTCGATGGCAATGGCGGCAATCCAACAGGGTGTGGTGATCGGTGTGAGCGGGTCGCCGGTGCCCGGCGCGGTCAACACCGCGCACAGCAGCAGGCTTATCCCCACGCCGGTCGGTATCGCCGCGCGCACAACGATGGCGCGAAGCTCGGAATCGTTTCGGAGCACCCACCAGAACGACACCAGGTGCAGCAACCGCACCGCCGCGTACGAAGCGACCACGATCAGCGGCCCGGGTAAGCCTCCGGGGACGTAGCTGAACGTCTGGGGTGTTGCGACGCCGAGCATCAGGGTCAGCGCCACCGCGACGAGGACGACGAGTCGCAGCGCGTTCCCCGCACTGCGGATCGTCGTGGTGAACCAGGTGTAATTGACCCACGACCACCACAGCAACGCCAGGACGGCCAGCCCCTGCAGCACCCCGATCAGCGACGGGCGCCGGGTCATCAGCACGGTGACCTGGATGAACGCGTACACGAAGACCAGATCAAGGAACAGCTCCTCGGGGGTGGCATCCACCTCTCGGCCAGCCGTCACCGCGACGGCGCGATGCAGTTGGCGGTGGCGGCGCCGTAGCACGGTCACATGGGCAACCACCACACAGGCCAGCGCGCCGGCGAGGAGCGTGAGCGACCCCAGAGCGGTCAAGCCTCGGGCCGGCATAACCAGAAGCGCCACGACGACGAGGCCGAGCACGGGACCTCGACCGACCCGCCGGACGGTGCGCCACTCGAACGCCACCAACCCGAGCAGATACAGGACCACACCGCCGTAGAGAGCCGACAGGTTGGTCACGGTCCACTGGTCAGGGTGGCCGAGGGGCGTCCCGCCGAGCGCTTTCTTGAGCCCGAACGCCACCAGGATGAGCCCGGCGATCATCGGCAGGTGTAGCAGTGTGTAGGCGTCGCGGGCGCGGCGTGACCGCTCGTGGGGTGGGGTGGATTCCAGCGCCTGCTCGCCGGCGGGCGACGCGATGTCGAAGTACGCCCACCACAGGAACGCCACGACGACGAGTCCGAGCGCCGACCCGCCGAGCAGGGACCAGGTGATCGGATCGCCGCCGCCGAAGCCGCGACTCGTCCCGATCGAGATGATCGTCTCGCCGAGCGCGATGAGCATGATCAAGTTGTGCCGCTCGGTCCAGTGCCGCACCGACGTCAGCTGCCACGTGCCGACGCCCGGTGCCCGCAGCCCCAGGTAGTCGATGACGATCGCGACCGCGAAGAGCAGAAGCTGAAGGACTTCCGTGTCGCGTCCGGGTGGGAGGTGGTAAGGCAGCAGGACCGCGCACAGCAGCAGCGGCAGGCTGCCGGCCAGCGGCAGCCAGGCGCGTGCGGCAGGGACCCACGACCCCTCCGTGCCGCCCCGGGCACGCGAGACGATCACCAGGGACCCGACCCGGACCGCTAGGAAGCCGATGACGAAGACGAGTGGCCCGATCAGTCCAGAGGGATGATCGACGAAGACCTCCGGAATGGCGACGGCGACGAGCAGGATCGTGATCGCCGCCGCGAACACCGCGACCGGCCGGGCTCCGCGGTCGAGCCGGACCAGGTTTCCCACCCAGGCGTACCCGGCCCAACCGCGCCAGGTCAGCGCCACCACCAGCGTTCCCTGGAGCACCCCGTCCAGGGCCGGGCGTTCCGCCATGAGATGGGTGACGTTGAGGAAGGCGTAGACGAAGACCAGATCCAGGAAGAGCTCCGAGCGCGTCACCCCGCCGTGCGTCGCGGCCTTCATCCGTCCACCGGCGCCGAATGCGCCCTGCGAGGCCACCTCCTCACCGCCGCCACTCACCCACCTACTGTGCCTACGACGCGTGGCTCAGGAGTGGAAACCGGGTAATGCCATAGTCGATGCCGTCCCGACGAAGTCCGGCCCGTGGGGGCCCGGCGAAGGTTTCGTTTCGCGGACGAGCGGGCCACTAGCTTCTGGCGGGCATGCCGCCACCGGCCAACTGCGCCGCCGGGCTGCAGGAACCACGGCGGCGAACCCGGCGGGACACGCTCGACGGGCATATGGATGAGACTCCCCTGCAGCCGCAGTCGTTGAAGGAGTGGATTGCTGTCCTTGATGCGTCGACCATGAGGTATGTGATGGTCCGGTCGACGGCGTTCGCGCGCAGCGGACGATCAGTCCACGGTAGATGCCTTCCCGGCGTCATTGCGCCAGAGTCGATCCGCCCCACAGCGCGGCAAATTCAGTGCCGGGATGAAATGACCAGCCAGGCGGCCGAGACGAGCTCGGCTTGGACTACCAGCTCGCCCATCTCGATGTGTCCACCGGCACCGACTTGGCCATCGCCCGGGAAGATCTGCCCTCCTCGGTATGGTCCCGCGTGTTGCCCGTGATGTTGGTCGCGCTCACTTACCTGGTGGTGATCGGCGGGCTGCGGTTGGGCCGGCGCAGGGCGTACCGGCAGGTGATCTTTATTTCGGTGATCGTGCTGCTCGGCGTCGGCCTGGCCATGTTTCAGCCGTTCCCCTGGTGGGTGCGGGCGGTCAACGTCGCCAAGGCGCTCGTGGTGCTCGCGCTGCTCTTCCTAGCCAGCCGCCCCCAGGTCCGCAGTTGGTTCCGCCGCCACCAGCCAACCCGACGTGGTTGACCGACTCGGGTAGAAGAGCGAGCCCTTACGCATCGTGCCCATCCCCGCTACGGCCGCTGATCAGTCGCACTCATCCGAGATCTGGCGACGATGTCGTACGCGGCCGTCGAATGGACCCTGCTGGCGCCGCAGCGCCTCAGATCGCAGGCAGGTCTCGATTGCTGCGGGCTGTGCCTGTGCCCGGCTAGGCGTCAGTGACTCCGGTGGGGAAGAACCGGCGGCGGGCGGCAAGGCTGACGTAGACGAGGGCGACCAGGACCGGTACCTCGATCAGTGGTCCGACGACTCCGGCGAGGGCCTGGCCGCTGGTGACGCCGAACACGCCGATCGCCACGGCGATGGCGAGCTCGAAGTTGTTGCCGGCGGCGGTGAAGGCGAGCGTGGTGGTGCGTTCGTAGTTCAGGCCGATGGCCCGACCGATAGCGAACGAGCCGAACCACATGATCGCGAAATACGCGAGCAGGGGGAGCGCGATGCGGGCGACGTCCCAGGGCTGGGCGGTGATCGCGTCGCCCTGCAGGGCGAAGAGCAGCACGATGGTGAACAGCAGCCCGTACAGGGCGACCGGCCCGATCCGGGGCAGGAACGTCGCCTCGTACCAGTCGCGGCCCTTGGCGCGTTCGCCGAACTTGCGGGTGAGGTAGCCCGCGGCTAGGGGGATGCCGAGGAAGACCAGGACGCTGCCGGCGATGTCCCATCCGGAGACCGCCAGGCCGGCCTGCTCCAGGCCGAGCCAGCCGGGCAGGACGCTGAGGTAGAACCAGCCGAGCAGGCCGAAGGCGAGGACCTGGAAGACGGAGTTGAGCGCGACCAGGACGGCGGCGGCCTCCCGGTCGCCGCAGGCGAGGTCGTTCCAGATGATGACCATGGCGATGCAGCGGGCGAGGCCGACGATGATCAGGCCGGTGCGGTACGCGGGCTGGTCGGGCAGGAGCAGCCACGCCAGGGCGAACATGACCGCGGGCCCGATGAGCCAGTTGATGACCAGCGAGGAGATCAGCAGGCGCCGGTCGGAGGTGACGGTGTCGAGGCGGTCGTAGCGGACCTTGGCCAGGACCGGGTACATCATGACCAGCAGACCGAGGGCGATGGGTACGGAGATCCCGCCGACCTTGATGTGGTCGAGGGCATCGTCGAGTCCGGGGATCAGCCGGCCCAGGAGCAGCCCGGCGGCCATGGCGGCGCCGATCCATACCGGCAGGAGCCGGTCCAGCGTCGAGAGCCGGGGTGTGGTGCGCGCCGGTATGGCCAATGTCGTCATGTGCTCGGTTCCTCTGTTGGTTCCGGGGTGGGTGCGTCCGGCCCACTGGGCCGTCTGCCTCGGCGCCGGTGGACGAGTGGTGGGCGAGGGCCGCGAGGCCCTGGCCGAGTGCGTGGACCGCTGCGGGCCGAAGCCGGTGATAGGTCCAGTGGCCGGGCGGACGGTGCGGTCACGGGTCAGATGGCGGGGCGCAGTTCGGTGAGGAGCTTCTCCACCCGGGTGCGGATCTCGTCGCGGATGGGGCGTACGGCTTCGACGCCCTTGCCGGCGGGGTCGTCGAGCTTCCAGTCCTCGTAGCGCTTGCCGGGAAAGACGGGGCAGGTGTCACCGCAGCCCATGGTCACGATGACGTCCGAGGATTCGGCGGTGGCGTACTCGAGGAGCTTTGGGGTCTGGTCGGTGATGTCGATGCCGACCTCCCGCATGGCCTGCACCGCGGCGGGGTTGACCGTCTCGGCCGGGGCGGAGCCGGCGGAGCGGACCTCGACGGTGTCGCCGGCGAGGTGGCGCAGCCAGCCGGCGGCCATCTGGGACCGGCCGGCGTTGTGCACGCAGACGAACAGGACGCTGGGCCTGTCGGACATCAGGAGCCTTCCTTGCGGTGAGAGTCACCGGGTCGGTTGATGAGTGCCTGGTCGGGAATCGTCGGCAGGGCGCGGGCGGGGCCGCTGTTGCGGTCGAGGAACTGGTATTGGCCGGCGGGACGCGACGGATTCACCAGACGCCGATATGTCTTGCCCGCCCTACCGTGCTGCGCCTTGGTGCTTACGGGGTGCGGTGGGGCAACGCGTTGCGCTCGTTCATCGCGCACGTACGGGCTGGTGTCAGTCATCGCGGCTGGCCGACGTCGCGGCGGGGGCGACGATGGGGGCGACGCGGTCGACACGGGCGGCGAGATCGGCGAACGCGGCCTCGAACGCGGCGTCGGTGTCGACACGGACCGGGTCGGGCACCGACCAGTGCAGCCGGGGCGCGGCTGGGCCGGTGAGTTCCTCGTGGGCGTTGTCGCAGACCGCGATGACGAGATCGCCGTTGCGCACGACGTCCGCCACGTGCGCCGTGCCGGTCGGGTTCAGCCGCAGCCCGTGCCGGTGAGCCACGGCGACAGCGCGCGGATGAACCCGCTCGGCGGGCTTGGTTCCGGCGGACGCCGCCGAGGTGTGGGTGCGGTCGGACCAGAGGGCGGCGGCGAGCTGCGAGCGGGCGGAGTTGTGGGTGCAGACGAACACCACCCGACCCGCCTCGGGCAACGGCGCCGGCATCAACATGGCCAGGGCCTCGGGCCGCAGCCGCAGATAGGTGCGGCGGCGGTCTCCCTCGGACCGGCCGCGAACAACGAGTCCGGCCTCGGTGAGGACCTTGACGTGGTGGGCGACCAGATTCGTCGGCATCCTCAGGTCGTGGGCGATCTCACCAGGAGAGGCGTCGCCCAGGGTGAGGGCGTCGACGACCGCCAGGCGCGCCGGGTCCCCGAGCGCGGCGTGGATGCGGGCGCGCCCTTGCAGGGAATCAAGCTCAGTAGCCATTGAGTCAACTATTGCTGAGCGACTGTGGCGCTGTCAAATGACGACGAGGCGGTGGTCGATAGGGCGCGCTGAGAGCACCCGGCTGGGTGGGCGTTTGGCCGAGAGGGGTGATTCCTGGATCCGACAGGGGCCGCTTTCGCGGGCGGTTCGCGCCGATCGGCGAGCGGCTGGGGGAGTGCTGACGGTGGCGGCCCTGCTGTGGGTCAGCAGCAGGTCATGAGGTACGACTGCAGCTCGGCCAGCGCCGCGACGGCGCCGTCGCGGTCGGCGCGGTAGTACACGGACTTCCCGTCGCGCCGTGAAGTCACGATCCGCCCCCGGCGCAACAAGGTCAGCTGCTGAGACGCCGTCGCCTGGCTGATGCCCGTGCGTTCGGCGACTTCCCCGACCGACAGCTCGGCGCCTTTGGAGAACAGCATCATGATCCGCTGTCGCGTCGGGCTGCCCAGCGCCTTGAGGAACTCCTGCGTGTCCGGCGCCAGCCCCGTTGGTCCGGCGCCGGGCGCGACCGCTGCGGGCTCTGGCTGGTCCATGGCCCTACCTTCTCGCATCACCTTCATATTGTCATTCAACAAAATGACGATACGATGGTGGAGTGACCACCCCTTCAGAACCCGTCGTCATCGTCGGTGGCGGCCAGTCCGGTCTCGCCGCCGCTCGCGCCGCCCTCTCCGCTGGCCTGCGCCCCGTCGTCCTGGAGGCAGGCGCCGCGCCGGTGGGGTCCTGGCCCGACTACTACGACAGCCTCACCCTGTTCTCCCCTGCCCGATACAGCTCGCTGCCCGGCATGGCGTTCGACGGGGGAGACCCCGACCGATACCCGACCCGCGACGAGGTCGTCGCTTATCTGCACCGCTATTCCACGAGCATCGACGCCGAGATCCGCACCGGTACCCGGGTCACCGCTGTGCACGCGCGCCCACGCGGTGGCTACCTCGTCCATACCGACAGCGGCGACGAGATCGCCGCGGCGGGCATCGTCGCCGCGAGCGGCTCCTTCGGCAACCCGTACCTACCGGTGCTGCCCGGCCGACACAACTACGCCGGCGAGGTGCGGCACGTCGCGCACTACCGACGGCCCGAGCCCTACGCCGGAAAGCGGCTCCTCGTCGTGGGCGCCGGGAACTCCGCCATCCAGGTCGCCTACGAGCTGGCATCGCAGGCGCGGGTCACCCTGGCCGCCCGGGCGCCGATCCAGTTCATGCCCCAGCGCATCCGCGGCCGGGACCTGCATCACTGGCTCCGCGTCACCGGCGCGGATCTCCTGCCCCGATCGGTGCTCACCCGACTCGTCCGCCACGCCGCCGTGCTCGACACCGGCGTCTACCGCGACGCCATCGCCTCCGGCCTGCTCGCCCGCCGCGAGATGTTCACCGCCTTCACCGCCGACGGCGTCAGGTGGGCGGACGGTACTGAGGAGGCGGTCGACGCGGTGATCTTCGCGACCGGCTACCGCCCGAACCTCGGATACCTCGCTGCGCTGGGGGCCCTGGAGCGCGACGGTCTGCCCCGGCATGCGGGCGGTGTCTCCACCACCCACCCGCAGCTGGTCTACCTCGGTTTGGAGTTCCAACGGTCGTTCTCGTCGAACACTCTGCGCGGCGTTGGCCGCGACGCCACCCGCGTCCTCACCGCCCTCGCCCTGCCCGGCGGGCTGCGCCGTCGGCCGCGCCCTACGCCGCGGGGGTCGGTTCGACCGTGAGCAGCGCGGCGAGCTGGCGCAGGATGGCCGGGCGGGCGCGGTAGTAGACCCACGTTCCGCGTCGCTCGGCGTCGACGAGGCCGGCCTCGCGCAGCGTCCTGAGGTGGTGCGAGATGGTCGGTCCGGTGAGGTCGAAGGCAGGAGTGAGGTCGCAGACGCATGCCTCCCCGCCCTCCGCCGAGGCGATCATCGACATCAACTGCAGCCGCACCGGGTCGCCCAGGGCTTTGAACGCCGGAGCAAGCACTGCGGCGGTTTCGGCCGGCACCCGGCGCTGAGCCAGTGGTGGGCAGCACGGCGTGTCAGCGGTCAGATCCACGGGCGCGAGGGGCGTGCCTTGCTTTGACATGCCTCTAGGTTGACATCCTTCTAATCAACGTGCAACTCTCTGCTTAGACAGACGTCAAGACAGGCGTCGCGGGAAGGAGCTTGTCATGTTCTCCAGAGTCCGACGCTCAGCGGTGGATCGAGCGGGAGTGCGGTTTTGTGACTCCTGCGCCGCAGCGACCACCGCTGCGCAGCGCGCACAGCGAAGCTACGACCGCATCCGCACCAGCTACTACACCCTGACCGGCTCACGGTAACCAGGAAGGGAAGGGACAACGCGATGAGCGAGGACACCCAGACGGTCGCCGGCGGTTTCACCGGCGACCCGGCCGCCGCCTTGGCCGTGACCGGGTCGGGCTCCTGTTGCGGAAGCCCCGCACAGGGGGTCGGCTCGATCCTCCCGCCCGCCGGCGAAACAGCGACGACCGGCGGCCCGTGTTGCGGCACCCAACGGGCCGCCGAAGCGGCCGACTCATGCTGCGGCACCACGGCGAAGGCCGACGCCGTGCGCACCGGACAGGGGTGCTGCGGATGACCCCGGCAGCCGGCCCGCCCGCCACCATGAACGCGCGGCTCGCGGCCGTGTCCGCCGAGCGGATGACCACGACCGTCGCCGCCCTGGCCGCGGACGACTTCGCCGGTCGGCGGGTCGGCACACCGGGCGCGGCCGCAGCCCGCGCCTGGCTAGCCGACCACCTCACCGCCCTCGGCGCGAAGGTCGAAACCGACGACTTCCCGGTCCGAGCCGTGCCGGACATTCACGCCGCACCGACCGTCACATGGGGTGTCGGCGCCGTGTCGACGGATTTGACCTTCGGCCGTGAGGTGTCGATCCACCCGGCGTCCGCCGACACCATCGAGGTCAGGCGCGGCCCGCTGGGCGTGGCCGGTAGCGATGACCCCACCGGCCGCTGGCTGGTGGTGCCAGCGGGGATGAGCCTGTTCGACGCCTACCGTGACACCCGAGGGGCCGCCGGTCTGCTCCTGAGCCGCGCCGTCGACGCCGACGGATGGCAGTACACAGCCCTCGCGGGCCCGGACCCGGGGCCCCTGCCGGTCCTGACGCTCGACTCGCGCACGCACCCCGTCGTGCTGGACGCCGCCGGTGAGGGCTGGATGAGCGCAAACAGCCCACTGCGCCGCGTCGACGCCACCGGCACCAACATCTACGCCACCTTCGACCGACCCGCGCCCGGTGCGGTCGAGCTGCTGTTGACCGCCCATTACGACGGGGTCGGAGACCACCCCGGCCTGCGTCAGCCCGGCGCGTCCGACAACGCCAGCGGCGTCGCCGTGGTCCTGGAGGCCGCCCGAGTCCTGTCCGCCATGCTCCCCGACGACCTCGGACTGTCCGTCGCGCTGCTCGACGCCGAGGAGATCGGCGCCTTGGGCTCCGCCCACCACAGTTCCCGCCTGCGGGCCGGCGGCGGCAATCCGCTGGTCCTCAACGTCGACGGCGCCGGCCGCCTCGACCAGGCCGCCGCGGTCGAGGCCGGCGGTCCCGCCCACCGGCTGCTCGCCCTGCTCGACCAAGCCGGCCGCCACACCGGCCTCGCCCTCACTGCCGGGCCGGTGGCGTCGGACAACCGCCGCTACGGCGCCGCCGGGCTCGCGGCCGTGGGCATCGGTGCGGGAATGGCCGGCTACCACAGCCCCGCCGACACCCCCGATCGCGTCGACCCGCACACCCTGATGGCTATCGCCCGCCTGGTGGTCGCGACCGTGTCCCTCGCCGCGCTCGCACCCGCTACACTTCCATCGTTTATCGGCGATGAACGATCAAAGGTGTAGTGATGAACGACCTGCTCGATCGGGCGACGGCACAGACCTACGCGTCGTGGTTCCGGGCCCTCGCGGACCCGACCCGGGTGCAGATCGTGGAATACCTCGCCCGGCACGCTCGGCCGATGAGCGTCGGGGAGATCGTCACCGCGATCGGTCTGGCGCAGTCCACCGTCTCGCAGCACCTGAAGATCCTCACCGAGGTGCGGTTCGTCCTCGTCCAGCCGGTCGGCACCGCCCGGCACTACCGGATCAACGACGCCTGCGTCGGCTGCTTTCCCTCCGCCGCGGACGTGGTCATGGGCCGACCCGCCCCCAGCCCGAACGGAGCCTGCTGATGGCCGACATCACGGTGCGCCCCCTGCGGGACGACGACGCCGAGCGGGTCCTGGCGATCTACCAGGCCGGACTCGATGCCGGCAACGCCAGCTTCGAGACGACCGCACCCACCTGGGCGGCGTTCGACGCGGCAAAACTGCCCGAACACCGCTTCGTTGCCGTCGACGGGAATGACACGGTGCTCGGTTGGATCGCGGTCGCACCCGCCTCGACCCGCGCGGTCTACGCCGGGGTGGTCGAGCACTCCGTCTACGTCGACCCCGCCGCGCAGGGCCGCGGCGTCGCCCGGCTGCTGCTGGACACGCTGATCGCCTCCACCGAAGCCGCTGGCATCTGGACGATCCAGTCCGGTGTCTTCCCCGACAACGCCGCCAGCCTCACGCTGCACGAGCGGGCCGGCTTCCGTGTCATCGGCGTGCGCGAGCGGGTCGGTCGCCACCACGGCCGCTGGCGCGACGTCGTCCTGCTCGAGCGGCGCAGTCCCGTCGTCACCTGACCAACCCCGGCGCCGCACCAGTGGGTCCCCGTTACCCATGTGATTCGACAGTTATCAACACAGAGGAGTTTGATCGATGAGCACCCTGAACGAGCTACCCGTCGTGGTGATCGGCGCCGGGCCGGTCGGTCTGGCCGCCGCCGCGCACCTGCACGAGCGTGGCCTCGCCTTCACCGTCCTGGAAGCCGGCGAGACCCCGGGTGCGGCGGTGCGGCAGTGGGGGCACGTGCGGGTGTTCTCCCCGTGGCGCTACAACATCGACCCGGCCGCCCGGCGGCTTCTGGACGAGGCGGGCTGGGTCGCCCCCGACCTGGAGGCCCTGCCGACCGGGGCGGAGCTGGTCGGGGACTACCTCCGGCCCCTCGCGGACCTGCCCCAGCTCAAGCCGTACGTGCGCTACGGCGCGCGGGTCGAGGCGATCAGCCGTCTGGGTCTGGACCGGCTACGCACCGCCGGCCGCGAGTTAACGCCGTTCCTGATCCGCCTCGCCGACGGCGACGAGTTGCTGGCCCGCGCCGTTGTCGACGCCTCCGGTACCTGGGGGATGCCGAACGTCCTGGGCGCGTCCGGGCTGCCCGCCCACGGCGAGAGCACTGTCGCTGCGTACCTGGAGCACGCGCTGCCCGATGTTCTCGGCGCGGCCCGGGACCGCTTCGCCGGCCGGCACACCCTGGTCGTCGGGGCCGGTCACTCCGCCGCGAACACGCTGCTGTCCCTGGCCGAGCTGGCCGAAGCCACGCCGGGCACCGAGGTGACCTGGGCGATCCGGACCGCCTCGCCGACGCGGACGTACGGCGGCGGGGACGCCGACGCGCTGCCCGCGCGCGGTGCCCTGGGCTCACGGCTGCGCGCGCACGTCGACGCCGGCCGGATCCGGCTGCTCACCGGCTTCTGGGTGCACGCACTCACCCCCGCCGACGGGCGGGTGAGTGTCGTCGTGCGGCACGCCGACGGCGGCGACGAGTCCGTCACCGTGGACCGGATCGTCGCGGCCACGGGCTTCCGACCGGACCACTCGATCACCGCCGAGCTGCGCCTGGACCTCGACCCGATCATGGGCGCCACCCGCGCCCTCGCGCCGCTGATCGACCCGAACGAGCACTCCTGCGGCACTGTGCCCCCGCACGGCGTGAACGAGCTCGCCCACCCGGAGCCCGGCTACTACGCCGTCGGTATGAAGTCCTACGGCCGGGCGCCGACGTTCCTCATGGCCACCGGCTACGAGCAGGTCCGCTCCGTGGTCGCCGCCCTCGCCGGCGACTGGGCCGCCGCCCGCGACGTCCAGCTCGACCTGCCCGAAACCGGCGTCTGCAACAGCAACCCCGCCGACTCCGGCACCGGCGACAGTTGCTGCGCACCGGCGCCCACCGCCAAGCCCGCAGCGCGCGGACTCGCCACCGGCATCACCGGGGGCCTGCTGTCCACACCCTTGAACCTGGTCACCCTCGACGCCGCCCCCGCCGGCGGTCAGGCCGGCGGCTGCTGCGGCAGCTGATGCTCACCACCGCGACGGTGCCCGCCGACCCCACAGTCGGCGGGCACCACGCCCACAGCTGGCGAATCGTCGCCGCCCTGGCCATCACCTCCACCATCGGCTACGGCACCCTCTACTACGCCTACCCAGTGCTGCTGCGCCCCATGGCCGCCACCCTCGACGCCTCCACCACCGCCGTCACCGGCGCGCTCACCGTCTCCGTCCTCGCGGGCGCCGTCATGGCCATCCCGGTCGGCAGGTGGCTCGACCACCACGGCGGGCGCGCGCTGATGACCGCCGGGTCGATCGCCGCTACCGCTCTGCTCGTGGCCTGGTCCCAGGTGCAGACCATCGGCCAGCTCTACACCGTCATGATCGGCATCGGCATCACCGGCGCGATGGTGCTCTACGAGCCAGCCTTCGCCGTCATCATCGCCTGGTTCACCCCCGACCGGCGCGCCACGGCCCTGCTCGCCGTCACCATCGTGGCCGGCTTCGCCAGCACCATTTTCATGCCCCTGACCGGTCTCCTGGCCGCACACCTCGGCTGGCGCGGCGCACTCCTCGTCCTTGCCGTCATCCACGGGCTGCTCACCGTGCCTCTGCACGCACTCACCATCCGCCGACCCCGCACATCAACGGCGCCGACACGTGCTGACCCCACACCGCCGGCCCACGCCCAGCGGCGCGCGATCGTCACGGCCGCGATGCGCGACGCCCGATTCTGGATCCTGACCGCAACGTTCATCGCGCAAGGCGCGGCCACCAGCACCATGACCGTCCACCTCGTCGGCTACCTGATCAGCCGCGGCCACCCCGCCACCTTCGCCGCCACCGCCACCGGCCTGCTCGGCGTCCTGTCGGTCACCGGCCGACTCGTCCTCACCGCCGCCCGCCGACACCTACGCGTCACCACGATCGTGGCCGCCGTCTTCACCACCCAGGCCGCCGCCGTCCTCACCATGCCCCTACTCGCCGACACCCGCGCCGGCGCTGTCATCACCGTCGTCGGCTTCGGACTCGGCTTCGGCATCACCAGCCTCGCCACCCCAGCCCTGCTCGCCGACCGCTACGGCACCACCGCCTACGCCACCATCGCCGGACGCCTCGCCGCCCCCGTCACCATCGCCAAAGCCACCGCACCCCTGGCAGCCGCCGTTCTCCTGCACACCGCTGGCGGATACACACCGCTGCTCACCGCCGTCGCCACCTGCTGCGCACTCGCCGCGATCGGTATGACCACGCGAGCGAGAACACCTGCGCCGCAACCCTTCACCGCCCAGAGTTGAGGCGATCAACCAAGTCGCGCCCGGTCTGAACCGCTGCACGGTCACACGGGCGTCGGGTCCGACAACTCGCTCACATTTGTCCTCGGAGCCTCGCCCCTGCGGCTCGCAGCAATCGGGATGGTGTCGGTACACCCGCAGATCACGTCCGTGACGGAGTGCTACCTCGGACGTGACCTCGTACAGGCACGCCTGCCACACGACGTTCTCCCCGCCGCAGCGGACCACCTGGCCGTCACCCGGCCCGCCGCGCAGCAACACGTCCGGGACTGTGGATCTAACGGTGTGGGAGTGAAGCAAATTGGGTGCAGGCCGCCGAAGTGGTCACCCTCCCGAAGCGTTCAGCCGATCCCGCACGAGCCGAGCTGCTGAGCACCGCGGCGCTGCCCGAGCACGGGGACCTCGCCCACCGGGGAGGGGGGAGTCCGGCGGCCCTGGGTCGGCGGGAGCGCTGCTGGTGGCGCTGCTCGGCCTGGTGGCGATCCCACCCACCGCCGTGTTCGTCGGCAAGCTCACGACGGCCACCGCCGCGTGGGATGGAGGTTATGCCTGGCTTGCGGTCGTCGGCTTCCTGAACACGTTGGTCAGCCTGTTCTACTACCTGCGCTGGATCGTCCCGACCTGCCGCGACCTCGCGCTCGCATCGCCGAACAGGGACCACCCCCGTCGTATGACACGCCGGGTAGGCGATGGTCGGCGAGGGGTGCGGCGGCGGCTGGCCGCCCTCAGCCTCGCGGTGGGTGTCGCCGCACGCCTGCTGCGGAGCGTGGCGGCATCGCCGTAGGCACCGAACAGGCCCCTCCGGTGAACGTGAACGGCGTCGGCAACCCCTGCGACTAGACGTGGGATGCGGGGATCAAATAGGGGCGAATTCGCCGATCTGCTATCGGCATTCTCGCGAACGGCTGAACCCGATATCACCTGAAAGGTTGAGCTAGCCGATCATCAGGCAGCGCCTGGCTTGCTGCGTCGTTCCTGCCTTGCCCTGCGGTGAGCGCAGGAAATGACCGGTTCGCCCGGACGGCGAGGGTTCACCCCGTGGCCGCCGGAGTGGCCCTGAGGCTCCCGTTGCCGAGGGGCAAAGTGTGGCCATCGCCACATGATCACCGTGTGTAACTGCCGTAGCCCCTGCTTAGCCTCGTCCAATGCGTAACGACGGCAACCTCGATGACCACCACGGCCTCGGCGGACCGGCTGACCGATCGGACGATGTCACCCCAACCAATTGGGCAGTCAGCGGATTCAAGTACCGCTTCTCCAACGCCCTGTCCCGGCTTGCGGGCCTCGGGGGTCTCGATAACCAGGCCGCCGACCGGCGGCGCCGGAACCGGATGACGATCATCAGCGGTGCGGCCTGCTGCCTCGGCCTGGTCGGCTTCAGCCTGATTCCCGCGAACCCCGCCGGTCAGTCACCGACCCCCGACCAACGCGCCGAGATCGCCCAGCGCGCGGAAGCCGACGCCGCCTCCCGCGGAAAGGCCCGCGAGTCCGTCGCCCCGGTCACCGAAAGCCCCGCCCCCTCAAGCTCCCCGTCGCCGACGGCAGAGCCCACCCCCTCGACCAAGCCCACCCCCTCGACCAAGCCCACCCGCTCGGCCAAGGCGACCGCGAAGCCCAAGCCGAAGCCGAAGCGGATCACCCCGGTCGCTGGGCTGGATCAGGCCCAGATGGACAACGCGACGGCGATCGTCCGCGCCGGGCAGAAGATGGACGTCCCCCGCCGGGCCCTCGTCATCGCGGTGGCCACGGCGATGCAGGAGAGCAACCTGTACAACTACGCCAGCGGCGTGCTGCCGGAGTCGCAGAACTACCCGCACCAGGCCATCGGCTGGGACCACGACTCCGTCGGGCTCTTCCAGCAACGGCCCAGCACCGGCTGGGGCGCTGTTCCGGACTTGATGAAGCCCGAGTACGCCACTCAGCAGTTCCTCACCGCCCTGTTGGAGGTCCCCGGCTGGCAGGACCTTCCGCTGACCGTCGCCGCGCAGACTGTGCAGGTGTCGGCGTTCGGATGGCTGTACGCCCAGCACGAGTGGCGGGCCACCGAGGTCGTGGACGCCGTCGTCTCCTGACGGCCGCTCCCGAGCGGCTCCCTCCAGTGCCACTCGGGCACCGCTTTGGCGAAAGGCGCCTGGACTGTCGATAGGGACCGTCGAGGCAGCCTCCGTCCCGGTAGCCGAGGGTGGCCATCATGCCGGGCTCGGCGTGGTAGGCGTTGTGGCAGTGGGCCATCCCGCGGCCCGGGTTATCAGCGTCGAATTCGACGGTGACCGTCCGGCCGGGAACGACGATGACAGCGTCCTTGCGGACGCCGCCACCGGCCACGGCAAAGGTGTGCCCGTGCAGGTGCATCGGGTGAAACATTTGGCTGCGGCTGACGAACTCCAGCCGGACCCTCACGGAGCCCCGCCCGCAGTGACGCGGCGTACCGCTTAAGGGAGTGGCATGAGGCCGACGGCTGCACGAGCTGCACTCGGCGGTGCTCACGGAGCTGTGGGTCCGCGCGGTTTAAGCTGCGCGTGTCGACGTCGGCTGAAGATTCACTCCTCCGTGCTCCACATTGCCGGACTGTGCTTTGCCCGACTACTGGGCGGGGCTCGCGGCGAGTCCGGTGCAGGCGTGAAGGCCCGCGTACTTCTGGCGGATCCGGGCCGTGTCCTCGCCGTCGGCGAGTTCGGGTCGACCGGTGCGTCGGGAGATCGTCGCGGGTACCAGTTCCGTCTTCGAGATCGCCGAGGCGGCGAGGGTCACCCGCAGCACCCCCGTGTCGTTGCTGTACGCGTCGTCGCGCCACCAAAGAAAGTTGCCGAGTCCGTACTGGACGAAGGTCTTGCCGAGCCACCCGTCGCCGAGCAGTAGGTGGGCGTGGGTGCCGACCACGATCGAGGCACCCGCCTCGGCCATCTTGTCAGCGAACGCGCGAGCCTCGGCGGGTGGACACGCCTTGCCCTCGGTGCCCCAGTGGACGTAGACGACGACCACGCTGGCCTGGCGCCGGGCGGCGCGCACCGCCGCGACGGCGCGCGGCAGGTCCCGGGTCAGCGCGATGCCGGCCCGGGTGTCGGTGGCTTTCCACTCCGACCACAGCTCGGAGACCTGGCTGAAGCCGAGGACAGCAATTCTGGTACCGCGTATCTCGGTGATCCACGGCCTGTACGCCGCCGCCGCGTCGGCGCCCGCCCCGACGGCCGGCAACCCGACGGTCCTGGCTGCGTCCACGGTGTCGGCCAGCCCCGTCCGCCCGTAGTCCAACGCGTGGTTGTTCGCGATCGACACGACGTCGATGCCGGCGGCCTTTACTGCGTCATACGCGCCTGCTGGCGCCTGGAAATGGAACTCCTTCGGCTCGGGAGCGCCGCGTGTGGTGACCGCCGTTTCCAGGTTGACCATCGCCAGGTCTGCGGCCGGCAGGGTCGACGAGATCGACCCGAACGCGGTCGCCGGGTCGCCCAACAGGTCGGCCGTACGGCCGGCGAAGTGCACGTCGCCCGCGAAGGCCAAGGTGATTTCGGCGGGGGGCGACGGGAAGCCTGCAGGGGCGGAGCGGGTGGGCACACCGGCCGGCGGCGTCCGGGCGGCATCGCACGCCGTAACAGTCAGGGTCGCCGCCAGCGCGACGAAGGAACGTGCCCATTTCACTCAGCGCAGCGTACGGAAACCCGCCAGACCCTGAGCCTACTTGGCCAGAATTGCCCTCGGCCTGACCTGCGTGATGTCGGGGCCGAGATGGCAAGGTAGAAAAAATCTGGACGACAGTCCCTGGCGGCACCCGAGCTCTCGGGTGCCGGCCAGCGGCAGATCCAGTCATGGGCGGCGGCTGACCCGGCCCTGCCGGGGCAGCACGCCGGCATACGTGTGAACCGGCTCAGGGGCATGCGACGTAGCGACGACGAGCTTGCGGCGGCCGGCCTTGCGTAGCCCGGCCGGGCCGCCGCAGCGCGACAGCAGCTCCAGCACGGCCTTGTGCTGCACCTTCGGGCCGAGCACGGTCCATCCGCCGAGCGGCGCTCCGCGTGGTCCGGCGAACAGCGCGACGGCCGCACCACGACAGCGCCAATTGGCGCGGCCGATCCGGGGCTCTGGCCGGACCTTCAGCTTGCTGGCCTCCTCGGTTGCGCCAAGCGGTCACCCGTGCAGCTAGGCTGGTGCAAGCATCAGAGTCGTGCCGAGCGTCATCGGCGGTGGGGCAATGAATCGTGTCGCCCCTCGGACACGAACCATTACCCCACGGTGCGCGCTGAGATCGATTGCAGCGCGCACCGTTTGCGTTTCAGGCTGGTAGTTCAGCCGGAGACCGAGTTGCCGGTAGACCTCGGCCTTGTCGGCGGGATCGGCGTCGCGGAGCACGGTGGTGATGTCGCCGAGCGCGGTCACCAGGGCCGTGATCTCTGCTCGGCTCGTCCGGCGCGGGGTGGCACCCGCAATGGCGCGGAGGACCACGAGGAGGACCGTCAGTTCCCGCGTACCCCGATCTGGTGTGACGCCAAGCTCGACGGCGCTGGTCGCTGCCGACGCCGCAATGACCACGACGGCCCGTGCGGAACCACGGCGGAGTAGCCGCCGTGCATGCCCGACCCCTTGATCGACGGTCTGCTGGCCAGCTTCACGGCTCCCCAGCCGTACACGATGGAGGCTGTCGCCGACGCTCCCCGCGCACCCGCGTGCACGTGGTCCCCGACGGGGGCAGGTGATCTACGTCAGCCGGACCGGAAACCTCCGCAACCGCCTCCGGCAGCACCTGACCGGTAACCGCGCGTCGTCGGTGTTGCACGAGCAGCTCGTCCAGCTCCTCGACGAGCAGGGCGCGGTGGCGACAGCGCAGGACATCGCCGACTGGCTGGGTCGCTGCGAGGTCCGCTGGCAGGAGACCGACAACTCGGAGGGTGCGAAGGAGGCCCTGGTCCTGGCCCTCAATCCCCGCTTCAACCGGCAGGTGCCGAAGGCGCGCTGATGAAACGCGCGGAGCTGGGAGGAGGCCGAGGCGTGCGGAGGCTCGTGCGCCCCATCGTCCACCGCGGGTGGACGGGACCTAGATCAAGAGCGGGGCGGGCGGTGGGGTACAACGCCAGTGGCGAGCCCGGTACTAGGATCTCGCCTGGCCGTCGGTACCGCGGCTGGCCGACACGGGGAGGTGTCATGCGACGTCGTCAACTGCTGGCGTCCGGGGTAACTGCGGCCATCGGGCTCAGTGCCGGGGAGCTACTGAGAGCAGCGCCGGCCGCCGCCGCGGCGGCCCCGCTGAGGAGCGTCGGCGTCCAGCTGCCGGTGGACGACCTGCGCGCGATCGAGCTCGACGAGGCGCGCGGCCGCCTCTACCTCGCACAGGGGGTCGGTGGCGGACTGCCGCTGGTGGTGACCGACCTCGACGGTCGGCTGCTGTCCCGGATCACCGCCGTCGCTGACATCTCCGACCTCGTCCTCAGCGACGACGGACGCATCCTGTACGCGGCCCAGGGCTTCAACCGGATCATCGCGTTGGACGCCGCCACGCTCACCATCATCGCCAGCTATCCCGCACCCGTCGGCGCCCACCTGTACACGGTCGAACCGACCGGCGAGAAGGTCATCGGCGGGTTCATCGACGCCGGTATCGGCTCCGGCGGTCTGCTGATCTGGTCCGCGCCCGGAATCCCGCCAGTGGTCTACACCGAAGGCCCCAACTACCACCCGATCATCGACGCCAGCCCCGGCGCGCCCGGTCTCCTCGTCGCCGGCGACACCGGGTATTCGCCCGTCACCACGTACGTCATCGACGTCTCCGGCGACCGCCCGACGATCATCGCCCGGCGGGACAACACCGGCAGCAACCTCATCGACTACGCCGTGAGCCCGGACGGCACCGAGGTGGTGGAGACGGTCGGCCACCCGTACGAGCACCACTCGTACCGGCTGCCGGATCTCGCCGACGCCACCGTCTATCCGAGCGGCGTCTATCCGCAGGACGCCGCCTGGTCCGGGGACGGCTCGACCGTCGCCATCGGCCGCGCCTCGACCTCCTCCGGTGACGCGGACGTCTACCTCTACGGCAAGGGCAGCACTGTCCCGACGTACGCCGTCGACTTCCGCAGCGGCGACAGTCTCTGGGAGGGCACGCTGCTGGTCAACCGGGACGGCACCCGCGCCTGGGCGGTCACCTCGACCGACCCCTACCAGGAAACCCAGCTGCTGCACTCCTTCGGGCCGGCGCACCCGCCGAAGCCGCCGGTCACCGATCTGGCCGTCACCGCCCAGGTCGGGACCGGCAAGGAGAAGCAGACCGCGCAGCTCACCGTGACCTGGAGCTCGCCCATCGGTGACGACAATTACTGGTGGATCACCGCGTCGACCAACGGCGGGGCGGAGCGGGAGTTCTGGCGCAGCAAGCTGGACGTCAGCGGCAAATACACCCTCACCTACTCGCTGCCTCGCGGCACCACCACCTTCACGGTCCGGTACCGCGACTACTACGAGTTCTATCCTGACGGCTACGCAACCGCGACGCTGCAGCGATGAGCGCACCCGTCCGGCGGCGCCCTCCGCTCCTCCGCTACGGCCTACTGGCGCCGCTGCTGCTCGCCACGGGCGCTGCCGGCTGCGGCGAATCCGGTGCTGCCGGAGCCGCCTGGGCCACCCCGGCGCCCACCGTGGTGGCGACGGCGCCCACCGTCGTGGCGACGGCGCCCACCGCGGCGGCGACGATGAGTGCCGCCACGGCGGTGACCCCCACGCCCAGCAACCTGCCCGCGAGCGCCTCCCCGACGCCCAAGCCGCGCACGTCGGCGACAGCGCGGGCCGGCTCGGCCGCCGCCCCGGCCCCCGCCGGTAGGGCCACCCCGGCCCCGGAATTCCCCCGCGGCTACACCCTGCTGTCGCAGACCTGCACCCTTCAGGCCGGCAATCAGGTGTACGTCTCGCGCAGCGGCAAGACGAAGGGAAACTTCCGCTTCTGCACCCAGCGGCTGCGCAAGAACGACACGGGCGCCTACCACCTCAACCCGTACGTCTTCGTCGAGCCGTTCTTCTACGACGACGGCCGATGGACCCCGGACTCGCGTGAGCCGCTGAGCCTGACCATCACCTGCCGGGTCAGCCACGCCGGCGAACAGGACTACTCCCTCACCGCCACCTCACCGAGCGGGAACGGGCCCGGGCACACCGCGTCCTGCGGCCGGCTGGTCCCGCACGCGGTCACCCCGACGACCGGCAGCGACGCTTACACGATCCGGTTCAGCGGCTACACCTCGGGCGGTTACTACGGGGTGCTCGCCTTCGACACCGAGGTGCACTTCCCGGGCGCCGGCAAGCCGACCCCGGAGCAGCGGGTGACCGTACCGGACTGACGCGCACGTACCACCATTACGCCCCTAACTACGCCGACACCGAGTTTTTTACTCATGCCCGGCAGACCATGGGCCTCGACATCGGGATCCACATCAGGCCCTTGTCGAAGAGGTTGTGCACGTCTGCGCGAAGCAGCAAACCGTTCATCCGTCGTATACCCCCGGTCATCTCCCGCCGTTCTGACCCGGGCGGCTCCGCGTCAAGAACCAGGGAATTCAGTCGCGGGGATGGACTGGCTGATACGGGAGGCCGCTCTGCTGGTGGTCAAACCACCTCACCTCACTGTCCGCCGGCCCGCCGCCGGTTTCGCCCATCGACCGAGACAAGGACGGCGTGGTGTGCGACAAGTCGGCCTCAGCTCGGCAAAAGGCGCAATCGGGGTCACGGCATGTGCCCTCCGCTACGCCGCGCTGCTCCCACCCGCGGCCTGTCACGATGTCACCCGGGCGGCGACGGCGCTTCGGGTGGACGCCTACGTGCGCGCGCGGCGTCGGCGACAGCAATCCCGGCCAGGACCGCCGTGGCGGCGAGGGCGGCCACCAATGGCGGCGCCAGGAGCATCGCCGGTGTCGCCGCGGCCAGCACGAGCAGCCCAATCGTCCGATCCCGGGACACGCGGCCGAACACCTGGTATTCGAAGAGAGCACGCCCGGCCAGGAACAGTGCGGGTCCGCCGAGGATGACGGCGACCCAGGACGGCTGTGTGTGCACGAGCGGGTGGGCGATGACAACCTCCTCGCCGACGGCGGTTACGACGATGCCGGCCACCATGACCACGTGGGCGTATACCGCCAACAGGCCGACGCGGAGCGGGTCGCGGGCCGCGGCAAGGGCTGCGGCCAACAACTGACCGGCCCGATAAATGTAGATCCGCCACAGCAGCACGATGGCCGCGAACGACACCACGGCCGCCGCGCTCCGGTCAGCCTCGAATCCGCTCCTGCTAAAGGCCAGCCCGGTCACCAGGATCAACTCGCCGAGCGCGATGATGAAGAACTGCCGGTAGCGCTCGGCCAGGTGCTCGCCAAGGATCGCAAGCTCTGCTGCCCTCACCCGGCCGAAGCCCGGTGTGGGCAAGCGGAGTGCGGTCGCCGTGTAATCCACCGCCACCGCCAGCGTCCACAGCGCCACACGCGCTGTGTCGTGTGCGAGAGCCCCCGCGATCCACGGCACCGCGGATATGCCGGACCAGAAGAGTAGCCGCACGAAGGTGCGCTGCGCCTCGTGGCCACGCAAAGCGATCTTGAAGTAGAGGGCCTGGCCGATCAGGATGGCGACGTAGGCGCCCGCGAAGGCCAGGCCCCGCTCGCCGAAGGCCTCCGGCACCGCGGCGGCCATCACCAGAGTGCCGAGCATGGACGCGATGACCAGCAGTTGTATCGACGGTCGCTGCGGGTCGAACCTGTCCGTTACTCCCGACGTGCGGGACCAGACCCACCAGAGGGGCAGCAGCAACACCAGCGTCTGGTAGGCACCGCTCCAGGTGAGATGATCCAGCAGCGCCTGCGAGAGCCGGGCGAGGGCGAGGACGAACACGAGGTCGAAGAACAGTTCCAGGAAACTTGACCGTGGATCCCCTGGTCTCCGCAGCAACTCTCGTGCCGCGCTCGTCGTCATCGGGCCGCCCGTTCTGCCGGCTTCACGCCGAGGTTAAGGCATTCGTACCACGCTGCGGGGCCTCCGTGTGCCGACACGGCGATCGCCAAATGGCCACTCCCGGGCCTCTGTGCAGGGCATCAACACCTGCGGTTCTTGATCCAGCTCTGACTCGCTCGCGCGGTGCCGCCCCAAAGGGCGCAACTGGGGCGCACAGGTGACCTGATGGTGGTGCGGCCGGCGGCCAGATGAGCTTCCCCCGGTTTGCCGGACTGCTCTTCTGTGATGGTCAGGCCGCGGCTGCGGCCGGGGTGTGTTGTCGTTCGTAGTCGATCGGGGACAGGTTGCCAAGGCTTGAGTGGCGTCGGCGCGGGTTGTACCAGGCTTCGATCCACTCGAACATCGCGTTGGCCAGTTCCTGGCGGGTTGCCCAGGGTCGGCGGTCGAGCAGTTCGAGCTGCATGGAGCCGAAGAACGACTCGACCATGCTGTTGTAGCAGTCGCCGATGGAGCCCATCGAGCCGAGCAGCCCAGCTGAGCGGAGCCGTTGCCCGAAGGCCCAGGACGTGTATTGCCTGGGTTCAACCGGTCGTTGCAACGCCTGCTGGTTGGAGCAACCGTAACTGCTCGTCGATTGCCTCGGCGGGCGTTCTCCAGCGGGCCGGATCAGAGGGCAACGGGGCCCCGGCGTAAGCCGGGAACCTGTCTAATCTCGCGAGGCCCGTTCCGGTGCCGCGAAGTCAACATCCTTCGTTGACAGAACCCGAACGCTGCGGTCGGGGAAGTCGATGTGCCGGTAGATCTCGTTGTGGTGGGCGATCGACTGGTCCGGCGGAACGAAATCTGTCGGTTCGGGGCGAATGGATGTCGTGTGCCCGTCCGCCACAAGCACCAGGTCGTAGCCGTGGCTGAGGGCCTGGCGCGCGGTCGTCTCCACACAGTTCTCCGTGGCGAAGCCCGTGACCAGAATCTCGGTCACGCCGAGACGACGCAGCATCGCATCGAGTTCGGTGTCCAGGAAGGCGTTCGCGGTCGTCTTCGTCACGATCGGCTCGCCTGTCTGTGGCGTCAGTTCGGGCAAAACGCCACCGCACTGTTGCTGTTGAATGGTGACTACCGGAACGCCCGAAGCGCGCGCCCTGGCGCTGAGGCTCGCGATGGTTGCGACTGTGCGCTCGGGGCAGTGCATGATCGACAGCATGTCGTCCTGCATGTCGATGACGAGGAGCGCGGGACGGTGTGGCGGTGGCGGCATGCGCAGACCGTAGCTTTGGAGAACTCACCGCAACCACCAACATCAGACGCCGTCAGTTTCCCAGCGGTGTGCCAGTTGCCAGAGCCCTGAGTTCCTTCGCCCAGTCCGCGCGGGAGCGGGGCAAGGGCAAGATATGCCACGGGAACTGACCCGTCAGCCCGGGTTGCTGCGCGGGATGACCAGGCCGCTCTCGTAGGCGACGACGATTGCCTGCGCCCGGTCCCGCAGGCCCAGCTTGCCCAGCAGCCGGCTCACGTGCGTCTTGACGGTCTCGTCGCCGACCACGAGCCGCTCCGCGATCTCCGGGTTGGACAGGCCTTCGGCGAGCAGTCGCAGCACCTCGGTCTCCCGTGGGGTGAGCACGCCGAGCGTGGTGAGGGGCAGGGGCGGTCGCGGGCGTATCCGCGCGAACTCGCTGATCAGACGCCGGGTTACCGTCGGCGCGAGGAGCGCCTCGCCGGCCGCGACGACCCGGACGGCGTCGAACAGTCGCTCGGCGGTGACGTCCTTGAGCAGGAAGCCGCTCGCTCCGGCGCCGAGGGCGTCGTAGACGTGCTCGTCCAGGTCGAACGTGGTCAGGATGAGGACACGGGGTCCTCCAGCGGCGGCGAGGTGCCGGGTGGCCTCGATGCCGTCCATCACCGGCATGCGCACGTCCATGAGAACCACGTCGGGTCGCCGCTCCCGGCAGATCCGCACCGCCTCCGCGCCGTCGGCGGCGCTGCCGACCACCGTGAAGTCTGGCTGTGTGTCGAGGAGCGCGGCGAAGCCGGCCCGGACGACCTCCTGGTCGTCGGCGATGACGACCCGCACCAGCTCGCTCATCCGTCCGTCCCGGCTGGCTCGACGGCGGTTGCGGCCCGTCGGTGATCCGCGGCTGTGACCGGGGTCGCCTCCCTGGGCAACGGCAGCACCGCGTCGACCAGGAAGCCACCGCCGTTCGGCGTCGAGCCGGTCCACAACTCGCCGTTGACGGTGGCGACCCGCTCGCGCATGCCGAGCAGGCCGTGTCCGACCTTGCCGGCGCGTCCGGGGGCCAGCCCGGGGCCGTTGTCGCGGACACGCACGCGCAGGGCGTCGCTCGTGTACGCCAGTTCCACGTCGACGGCGGCGCCGGGCGCATGCCGGCGGACGTTGGTCAACGCCTCCTGCACGATCCGGTACGTGGTGAGCTGCACCCCCGGATCGAGCGGGATGACCCGGCCGCGCACGAGCAGTCGCGCTCCCGCCCCGGTCGAGTTGCGTGCTTCGTCGAGCAGGTCGGTCAGCTGCCGCAGGCCGGGCTGCGGGGTGCGGCGCTGGCCGGTCACCGCGGGTTCCTCGGTATCGTCGCGCAGGACCCCGAGGAGCCGACGCATCTCGGTGAGCGCCGCCCGCGCCGTGTCGCCGATCGCGAGGAGGCGCTTCGCTCCGTCGGGCGGCAGGTCCGGCGTGGTCAGCCGGGCCGTCTCCGCCTGCACCGCGATCATCGATATGTGGTGAGCCACGACGTCGTGCAGCTCGCGGGCGATGCGGGCGCGTTCGCCCCGCGCCGCGTACGCGAGCAGGGCCTTTGCCATCGCCTGGCTGGACTCGTCGCGGACCGCGGCCTCAGCCCGCACCCGCACGGCGGCACCCGCGCCGGTTGCCCCGATGGTCGCCGCCGCGACGGCGAACGCGAACATCCGCCCGTCGATGCCGTCGCCCGGCGGGCCGAGGAGCGCGTAGACGACGAACGGCGGTGTGAACCAGGCGGCCACCGTGGCCCGACGGCGCCGCCCTACCAGGTACAGCGTGGCGACCTCGGCGACAAGCACCGCGATCGGCGGCCGCGGGTACAACGCCAGAGTGAGCGTCACCGCCGCCGTTGTGATCACGGCGGCCGACACCGGCCGGCTCCGCAGCAGTGCCACCGGCGCCGTGGCGCAGACGGCGAGGAGCAGCGCGGCTGGCAGCAGCGCGCTGGAAACCGCGTCGCGCAGGACGGTCTCGACCATCGCGGCGAAGCCGAGCAGCGCCGCGCCGGCCGCCGGCAATTCGGGCAGGCTGGTGACCCGTCCGACGAACCGCCCGATGGCGGCGGTCCGGCCGTGCCTTTCGCCCCGCATGCCACCATTCTCGCGGCCCAGCCGATCCACCGCGTCCCCCGGGTGTCCGTCCCCCGCGCGGGGGAGCCGCCGCCGCATTGTCACCCAGGTCCGGTCCCGGAGGACGGCTCTCCACGGGGACGACCGGGCCGCGCCGGCCGCCTAGCGTTACTGCCATGACCGAGCCTCCCCCCTGCAGCTCCGGCGTGACGATCGAGGTGTGTCGGCTGCGCAAGCGGTACGGCTCGACGGTCGCCGTCGACGACCTGTCGTTCACCGTCGCGCCCGGCATGGTGACCGGGTTCGTCGGGCCGAACGGCGCGGGCAAGTCCACCACGATGCGGATCATCCTCGGCCTCGACGCGGCCGACGAGGGCACTGCGCTGGTCGGTGGCCGGCCGTACCGAACGCTGACCCGGCCGCTGCGCACGGTCGGTGCGCTGCTCGACGCGTCCGCAGCGCACCCGGGGCGTAGCGCCCGTAACCACCTGCTCTGGCTCGCCCGGTCCAACGCAATCCCGGCTCGGCGCGTCGACGAGGTCCTCGACCTGGCCGGGCTAGCGGCGGTCGCGAAGCGGACGGTCGGCGGGTTCTCCCTCGGTATGCGGCAGCGGCTTGGCATCGCCGCAGCGTTGCTCGGGGACCCGGCGGTGGTCATCTTCGACGAGCCGCTCAACGGCCTCGACCTCGAGGGCATCCAGTGGATCCGCGGGCTGCTGCGGTCGCTGGCAAACCAGGGCCGGGCGGTCCTGATCTCAAGCCACCTGATGAGCGAACTGGAGGACACCGCCGATCACCTGTTGGTGGTCGGCCGCGGCCGGCTGTTGGCCGACACGACCGTTCGGGAACTGGTCTCTGCGGCGTCCGGGGATCGGGTCTCGGTCCGGACGGGCATGCGCACCGAGGCCATGACGACGCTCGCTGACGCGGGCGGGCTCGCCGCCATCACCGACGGGGAGACGGTGATCGTGTCCGGGCTGCCGGTCGAACGCGTCGTCGAGTTGCTCACCCGCCGCGGGGTGGCGTTCACCGGCGTGTCCGCGCACCGGGCGTCGCTTGAAGAGGCGTACATGGAACTGACCCGCGACGCGGTCGAGTTCGGGTCTGCCACCGGTGAACGTGACGGGCGGGATGCCCGATGACTACTGTGCACCGCCGCGCGGACCCACTACCGGACTCCGGGCGCCCCGGCTTCGGACGGCTCCTGCTGTCGGAGTGGGCGAAGCTGCGCTCGGTCCGTCGCTGGACGCTCGCCCTGCTGGCCGCACCGGTGTTGACCGTCCTCGTCAGCCTGCTGGCCGCTGCGAGCAGCGGACCCGGCAACCCGGACTCGATCGTCGAGGGCCCGGACGGTACCTGGGTGCAGGACCGGTTTCACTTCGTGCACCGCCCGCTGACCGGCGACGGCAGCGTGACCACCCGGGTCAGCGAGACATCACTCGACTTCCCGGCTGCTCAAGATGACGCACAGGCCAAGCAGATCCAGCCGCCCACGTGGACCAAGGCCGGGCTGATGATCAAGGACGGCGTGCGGCCCGGTGCGCGCTACGCCGCGGTGATGGTGACCGCCGGGCACGGCGTCCGGCTGCAGTCGAACTTCACGACCGACATCGCTGGTCCCGCTGTTGGCGCGCCGACCTGGCTCAGGCTCACCCGGGTCGGCGCGACGATCAGTGCGTTCCAGTCGGCGGACGGCGTCTCCTGGACGCCGGTCGGGACGGTGACAGTGGCCGGCCTGCCGCAGACCGTCGAGGTCGGGCCGTTCGTCACCTCACCGCCCGCATTCCGGGTGCAGCGGCAGTTCGGCAGCGGCACTGTCGCCCAACTCCCGACCTCCACCCGAGCGACTTTCGAGCGGCCCACCCTGGAGCCCGCCGGCGCCCCAGCTGCCGAACCTGGCGAGTCGGGGCGCGGCTGGCAGGACGACGAAATCAACGACGCCCCCGTACCGGAAATCAAGGAGCGAACGGCCACCAAACCCGGCGCCGCATGGGCCGGTGACCGGCTGACGCTCACCGGTACCGGCGACGTCGCGCCGCGAACGACGTCGGAGGACACCGTCGCGCAGGGCCTCACCGGCATTCCCGTCGGTCTGGTCGCGACCGTCGCGGTGGCGGTCCTGTTCGTCACCGCCGAGCATCGGCACGGCATGCTGCGCACAACGTTCATGGCAACTCCGGGACGAAGGCGGGTCCTGGCAGCCAAGGCGCTGGTCGTCGGCGCTGTCGCGTTCATCCTCGGGCTGGTGGCCGCAGTGACCGCATTGCTCGTCGTCGGACCGATCCAGCGGCAGAACGGTTACCTGCCCCCCAGGTATCCGGACTGGTCACTGACCGATGCGGCGGTGCTGCGGGCGGTCATCGGCACCGCCGTCGTTTTGACCGCGATCGCGGTCTTCGGCATGGCGCTCGGCAGCGTGCTGCGTCGTGCCGCGGGCGCGGTCGCCATCGTCATCGTGCTTCTCTTCCTGCCGCAGTTGCTCGCCACCGGGCTGCCGGGAGCGGTTGGGACATGGCTGATGCGACTCACGCCGGCCGCCGGCTTCACGATTCAGCAGACGACCCCGCACTACGACCACGTGTCGAGCATCTGCCTGCCCCAGGACGGCTGCGCCTACGACCAGTCCTGGGCCGGGCTCGCCGTCTGTTGCGCGTACGCGGTAGCGATGCTGGTGGTGGCGCTGTGGCTGGTCCGCCGGCGGGACGCATGAACACCCTGGACGCGGTCCGCGCGGAGTGGACGAAACTGCGGACGGTGACGAGCACGGTTTGGCTGGTACTCGCCGCCGTCGGGGGCACCGTCGGCATCGGGGCGGTGGTCATGGCCGCGGCCAGCACCAGCAGGTGCCCGACGCCGTCGACCTGCTTCGAGGACCTGCCGAAGCTCAGCCTCACCGGTGCCGGGTACGGCCAGATCGCTGTGGTCGTGCTGGCCGTGCTCATGATGAGCGAGGAGTACGGCACGCGCACGATTGGCGCCACCCTGGCCGCGGTGCCGCGCCGGTGGCGGGTGTACCTGAGCAAGGCGGTCGTCCTCACCGGCGTGGTGGTCGCCCTCGGCGTCCTCGGCGTCCTCGGCGCGCTCCTCGTCGCCCGGCAGGTACTGCCCGGCAACGGCTTCAACGCCGCCAACGGCTACCGTTCGCTCTCGCTGGCCGACGAGCCGACGCTGCGGGCGGTGTACGGCACCATGCTGTACCTCGCTCTGGTGGCGCTGCTGAGCTACGGCGTCGCCGCTGTGCTACGCGACACCGCTGGGTCCATCGCCACGATGCTCATCCTGCTGTACACCGGGCCGATCCTGAGCGCGGTGGTCACGGACGCTCAGTGGCTGAAGCGCATAGACCGGATCTCACCGATGTCCGCCGGTCTGAAGATCCAGGCGACGAGGGCGCTGGAGTCGCTGACGATCGGACCTTGGCAGGGCCTGGGCGTCCTGGCCCTGTGGGCGGCGGGCGCCCTGCTGATCGGCCTGCTGTCGCTGCAGCTGCGCGATGCGTGATCCGACGACCCACCGAAGGATCCGGGGGGAGACCGACGGGAGGGGCGTCTATCCGCCATCGAGTCGGGTGACCAGGACCCGGCCGCCCTCGTACACTCCGCCGTCGATGGCGAGGACACGGCCGTCGGCGTACCGCAGGGCCTCGCGCACCTCGCCGGGGGCCACCCCGAAGTGCTTGGTGAGCGTGCTGTGTCCGTGCACCAGCACCTCGCCACCGTACGTGCCGAGCATGGTGGCCACCGGGTCGTCCGGCTTGGCCGGCTCGCTGTCCCGGAACGCGCCACGGTCGCTGATCTGCCCGCAGAACGCCAGCCAACCGGGGGCGTCCCGGCGGGCGAGCGCCTCCGCGATCCCGGCGTTGACGGCGGCGACACTGTCGCCGAACTCCAGGTAGCGGGTGGTGTCGGAGTGCACCAGCAGGTAGTTGTCGACCACCGCCATCGCCGGCCGGGAGACAATCCACGAGATGTGCTCGTCCCCGAGCCGGCGCAGGTCGTCATCTCGACCGCCGAATCGCGCCCAGCCACCCCGGAAGCCGTCCTCCTGCAGCCAACCGGGCACCGTGCTGGTGCCGAAGAGGTACGCCGCCAGCAACTGCACCTCGTGATTGCCCAGCAGCGCCTGCACCTGGCCGCCGGCCGCGGCGGCCTGCACGGTCAGCTGCCGTACGTCGTCGATGACCCCGATGCCGTCGGGCCCGCGGTCGACGTAGTCACCGAGCAGCCACAGCCGCGCGTCTGCGCCGGACCAGTGCCCGGCCCCGTCGGTGAGGCCGGCATCGTGCAGCGCGTTTCGCATTTCGGCACGGTGGCCATGCACGTCGGCGACCACGAAGAGGGGCGTACGGTCGACAGTCACCCGCCGAACCTTACCCACATTCGACCGACGGGCGACGCCGGTGAGCGGGTGGGGCGCGCGCCGCAGCGGGTGACGTTAGGTTGTTCGGATGACACGCATCGGTTTCATCGGCCTTGGCCGGATGGGCTCCCTGATGGCCGGTCGGCTGGTCGCTGCCGACCACGAGGTGACGGTCTGGAACCGTACCGCCGACAAGGCAGCGCCGCTGGTTCGGGCGGGGGCGCGGGCCGCCGCGACCCCCGCGGAGGCGGTCGCCGGCGCCGACGTGGTGATCACCATGCTGACCGGCCCGGGCGCCGTGGACGCGGTGCTCTTCGGCGACCACGGTGCCGCCGCAGCGCTCCACCCGGCCGCGACGCTTGTCGACATGTCGACGGTGGGTCCCGACCACATCGCCTCGCTGCACGATCGACTGCCCAACCTGGACCTCGCGGACGCCCCGGTCAAGGGCAGTCTGCCGGCCGCCGCGGCCGGCGAGTTGGCGATCCTCTTCGGCGGCAGTGACAAGACCCTCGCCCGGGTACGCGACGTGCTGGAGGTGCTCGGCAAGGTCCAGCACGTCGGGCCACTGGGTGCGGGCGCGGCCGTCAAGCTGGTCGTCAACGTGGCGCTGTGCGGCTCCTTCGTGCTCGTCGGTGAGGCGCTGGCGCTGGGCGATCGGCTCGGGCTGTCCACCGAGACCACCTTGGCAACACTGAGCGGCACCGCCCTCGGCTCGATCGTGCCGCGGGTGCGCGCCCGGCTGGACAGTCCCGAGGCACCCACGCAGTTCTCGTACGGACTGGCCGCGAAGGATTTGAAGCTGGCGCTCGAGGCCGGCGCGCCGACGGAGGGAGTGATCGCCGCCGCGCACCAGCAGTTCGCCTCCGAACTGCCCCGGCTCTCCGAGAGCGACATTGGGGAGATCGTCGCGGTGCTGCGGCGGGCCGCGACGCGCTGATTGGAGGGCGGCAGGACCCGGGCCAGTGCGGGTCGGCGGCCACTGACATCGGCGAGACGCCAAGGCGTCCTGATCGTTGAGCCAATGCCCACGAATCGGGGCTGCCGCTGAACTGGAGGACATCGTGTCGGACTACCCGAGGGCGATCGCCCCGGACGACCGCGTTGAGGCGGTGCCCCGCCGTATCCGCGCCTACCTCGCCGGCGAACTGGTGCTGGACACCAGACGGGCGCGGTACGTGTGGGAGTGGCCCTTATACCCGCAGTACTACATCCCGGCCGCCGACGTGAACCGCAGCCTCCTGATCGACGAGCACCGCACGGAGCGGGTCCGGTGTGGGACCGGCCAGGTGCATGGGCTGCGGGTCGGCGACACGGTCCGTCCGTCGTCCGCCCGGTGGTACGGGAACGAAGACGTTCTGCCCGGGTTGGCGGACACCGTCCGGTTCGACTGGGCCGCCATGGACAGCTGGTTCGAGGAGGACGAGGAGGTCTTCGTACACCCCCGTAACCCGTACGCGCGGGTCGACGCAGTACGGTCCACCCGCCGCGTACGTGTGGAACTCGGCGGGGTCGTGCTGGCCGAGTCGGCGTCGCCGGTGCTGGTCTTCGAGACCGGTCTGCCGACCCGCTACTACCTCAACCAGACTGAGGTGAACTTCGGGCACCTCGTGCCGTCACAGACAACGACCTCCTGCCCGTACAAGGGCCGAACCAGCCGCTACTGGTCGGTGCGTGCCGCGGGCACCGTCCACCCGGACCTGGCCTGGTCGTACTCCTTTCCCACGAGCGCGCTCATGCCGATCGCCGGGCTGATCGCCTTCTACAACGAGAAGGTCGACCTGACCGTCGACGGGGAACGACTCGCCCGGCCGAAGACGCACTTCTCCTGATCGGGCCTGTCGACAATCGCCCGCCCGGCCGGGTCCAGCCGGATGGTGACGGTAGCGCGACGGCGCCATCGCCGAGGAGTGCCTCTGGTCAGCGAATCTTCCCGGAGCTGCGACTCACCATCAATCCGGTGGCGTCGACAACCTCGAAGTCGCTGCCGCGCAGAGCGTCAAGCGTGTGCAGCGCGTCGTTGTCCCATCGCCTGTCGGGTGCCCCGGAGATGAACCACGCCGAGCCGTGGTCGGCGACGATGACGCCGTACCGCTGCATTGCCTCGGCGACGATCCTGGCCTGCTTCGGCAGCCGGGTGACGTCGACAGAGCGCTTGAGCCGCAGTCGTTGACCCAACTGGGGCAGTGAAGCGTCCTTGTTGCCGGATGCGGAGTGCGACGCCGGCCAGGTCCACCCGCTGCGGGTGCGTGGCACGGTGACCCGGATCGCGTGGTCGATCCGCCCGGCGCCCACCTCGTCGTAGCGGACCAGGCCGGCGAGGATCGAGAGTCCGGCGGCGTCGGCGGAGGTCCAACCGGCCGGCCGCATGCGGTTGGAGCGCAGGTCGAAGACCGCCCCGGATCCCGCTCGCCAGCCCTTTCCGGCCGGGTGGGCGTCGAAGAGCTCGTACGCGCGGCACGCGTCGCGGTCCCAGACGATGACGTGCCGGTCACCGTCGCCGCGCGGCCCGCCCTCTACCGCTGCGTCCGGCGGGATCGGATAGGGCCCGGGGTCGCTCTCGTCGCCGTAGGAGAAGGTGACCGGTACGCGTCGCTGCCCGGCGCCGACGACGGTGACCGGGATGCCGATCGGTGCGCCCTGCCATGTGCCGGCGCCGAAGTCGGCGTGCACGGCGGCGGCCGGGCCGATGCTGCCGATGATGGCCGCCGAGCGGGAGTGCACGGGCAGCCGGGAGACGTCGGCGTGCCACACGTTGTCGGCGGGGAACACGGGGCACGCCGAGACGGGCGGGCGCGGGCGGGCGCCGATGCCGGTCCGTGCGGACGCGCTCGGCGACGGTACGGTCGGCGCGGCGCTCTGCGCCCCCGCCGTCCCCGGGGCGGGAACGCTGGAGGTGGGCGCGGCGGTGGTCGTCCGCTGCGGAGTCCCACAACCGGCCATCAGGATGACGGACAGCGTTGCGACGACGCCGGCGCGGCGCGGGATCGGTGCGAGCATCTCGCGCATCCTGCCTCAACGGTGGTGACAGCGTCCATCACAGTGCCCTCCGCGCCGCGTTCTATCCGTGGGCGGCACGGCGACGTGGTACGACTGCTTCAGCGACAAGCTGACGAAGCGGGCGGGCCGGTGACGACGAACAGAGTGGCCAATCTGCTGCGTCGGCGTGAGAGTCCGCAGCGGCCGACGTTCCTCGAGCTGTTCTTCGATCTCGTGTTCGTCTTCGCGCTCACCCGGATCGTGCACGAGTTGGTGCTGGACTACAGCAGGGATCACGTCGCCGAGACGTTGTCCACTTCTCTCTCGGAAAACGGCGAGACTCTGCTGCTGCTGTTGGCCGTCTGGTGGATCTGGACCCAGACGGCGTGGGTGACAAGCAAATTCGACCCGTTCCAGCCGGCGATCCAGTTCGTTGTCCTCGCGACGATGCTCGGGAGTCTGTTCCTGGCGGTCGCGATATCCGGGGCTCTCGCCGAGACCGGCCTGCTCTTCGCGAGCACGTACGTCGCGATCCAGGTGGGCCGCACCCTCTTCTTCGTCCTTACCCTGCGGGGCAACGTCCTGCGCCGCGTGAACATGCTGGCGCTCGTCTGGTTCGCGGCGTCGGCGGTGCCGTGGCTCGCCGGAGCCTTGGCACCGGGGGAGGTGACGCGCAATGCGCTGTGGGCGCTGGCCCTGGCGATCGACTACCTGGGGGGCAGATTCGGCTGGCCGGTACCGGGGCTGGGTCGCGCGCAGGTGTCCCCGTGGGCGGTCGCGGGCGAGCACCTGGCCGAACGCTACTGGCAGCTCGTCATCGTCGCGCTCGGTGAGACGATCCTGACTTCCGGCTCGAGTCTTCTACGCGGTCCGATCGTGGCCGAACGAACATGGGCCCTGACCTTGTCGTTCCTCACCACGGTGTTGCTGTGGCGGATCTACTTCTACCGAGCCGGCCAGATCCTGGGCGAGGCCATCGAGGCGTCCGCCGACCCCGGCCGGCTCGGTCGGTCGGCCGAGTTGTCCCACCTGCTCATGGTGGCCGGCATCCTCGCGACCTCAGCCGGTTTCGAGCTCGTCCTGATGGATCCATCCGGACACGCCAGACCCGCCTGGGTCGGCGCCATCCTCGGCGGGCCCGCGCTCTACCTCGCCGGGCGCTCAGTATTCGAGTACGTGGCCTTCGCCCGCGTGTCCCGGCCACGGCCGATCGGGATCGTCGTCCTCGCGGCCATGGCGCCGGTGATGGTCGGCCTGCCGTCACTCTGGGTCGCCGCGGCAGCTGCCGCGGTCCTGCTCGGCGTCGCCGTCTCGGACGCGATCCGAGCCCACGGACGCCCACTGGAGCAGGCCTCGCCGCCCCGCTGAGGCGTACCCGTCAGCGCGGCTGGTGGGGGAAAGGTCGGTGGTCGGCGTCGGCCCGGCGGTGCGAGACCGCCTCACGTCCACGGTGAGCAGCGTGAGGGCGGCCAGCGTCAGCAACCCGCCGACGAGTGCCAGCGGGCGCGCTCCCGAGGTGGGCAGGAGCGCCCCGCCGAGCAGCGATCCCCCGGCAATGCCGGCGTTGAAGGCGGTGCTGACGCCGGCCGACGCGATGTCGGTGCTGCCCGGAGCCAGTTGCAGCATCCGACTCTGCACGGCGGAGCCGAACGCCGCGTAACCGAGGCCTATCCCGGCGAGGAGCACGACCGCGCCGGGCCGGAGAGCGCCGAGCGCGTACAGGCCGAACAGCGAGGCGGTGCCGATGCTCAGCGGCGTCAGAAGGGAAGCGATCGGCCGGGTGTCCAGGGTCCGGGCCGCGGCCAGGGTGCCGACGACGCCGGCCGCGCCGGAGACGAAGAGCAACGGCGCCAGCACCCCGTCGGCGAAGCCGCTGACGTCGAGCAGGAACGGTGTGACGTAGGTCTGCAGGGTCATGAAGCCGCCGATGCCGAGGGCCGTCGCGATCAGCAACAGGGCGAAGCGCCGCCCGTCCGGTGCGGTGCCCCGGGCGGCGCCGCCAGTGGCCGGCGGATAGGAGGGAAGGAGGACGAGCACCACGGTGGCGATCGCCAGACCGACCCCGGCCAGCACCGCGAACGCCACGCGCCAACCCGCCTGCTGCCCGAGCCAGGTGCCGAGGGGTACGCCCAGCACCGGGGCGAGCGTCGCCCCGGTCGCGAACAGCGCCACCACCCGGCCGCGCACCGCGACCGGGAAGGGTCCGGTCACGGTCGCCGTGGCGATGGACCAGAACAGCGCCTGGGCGAGCGCTGTCACGACGCGGGAGCCGGCGAGCACGGCGTACGTCGGCGCGAGCGCGGAGGTGGCGTTCGCGGCGGCGAACAGGAGCATCGTGACACCGAGCAGTTGACGCCTGGGTACCCGCTGGGTCAGCCGGGCCAGCGGCACGGACGCCAGCACGACCACGACGGCGTATCCGCTGACCAGGAGGCCCACCTGTGTGCGGGACCGGTCGAGGTCGGGTGCGATGTGGGTCAGCAGGCCGACGGGCAGCAGTTCGGTCGTGATGAACGCGAACGCGGCGAGGGAGAGCGCGACGAGCACGGCCCTGGCCCTTCGCGGCGATACCTCCGGCGCCACCGCCCACCCCCTTCATGGTCACCGTAATCGAGAGTCAGCCTGCACTACCCAGCCTGGGTCAGCTGTCGTCGTTGAACAGGTGGTGCAGGTACCGCTGCGGGCTCGCCAGGAACGATCGGGTCAGCAGCACCGGTTGTGCGTCGTCGTAGTCGACGTGGCTGATGGTGCCGCTGCCTTCGATTTGCAGGATTCGGGCGTGCGGAACGGCCAGCAGGATGGGGGAGTGGGTGGCGATGATGAACTGTGAGCCAGCCTGGACCAGGTCGTGGATGCGGGTGAGCAGCGCCAGACAGCCATGGACGGACAGGGCAGCTTCCGGCTCGTCGAGCAGGTACAGGCCTCGCGGCTTGAATCGGTGAGTGGCCAGGTCGAGGAACGACTCGCCATGGGATCGTTCGTGGAGGCTGATGCCGCCGTAGCCGTCGGCCACACCGAGGCGGTCGATCTCGGTGGCCACGTTGTAGAACGACTCGGCACGCAGGAAGAACCCGGAGCGCGGCTTACCGATCCCGCGTACCAGTCGCAGGTGCTCACCGAGCGATGATTCGGTGGCCCGTGTGCTGAATCGGAAGTTGGTGGATCCGCCTTCGGGGTTGAACCCGGCGGCTACCGCGATCGCCTCGATAAGCGTTGACTTGCCGGTGCCGTTGTCTCCGGCCAGGAACGTCACCGCCGCATCCAGCTCCAACCGGCCGGCCGCCCGCAGTCCGGCGACGATGGGCAGTGTGAACGGATAGCTCGACGTGTCCATGTCGCCGTCCGTCAGCTCCACCCATCGCAGAAATCCGCCGCCGTCCCGACGCGAGGCCGACGCCTCGTCCCCAGTTGCCATCACGTGATCCCTTGCGCCGCTGTCCTGTCCACCGCCTCGACGGTAGGTGCCTCAGCAGGAGAATGTCCGAGGGTACGCCCGCTGCAAGTGGCGGGAAATTGCTCGGCGTGCGGGGGCACGGGCGGTTAGGTTGCCCGCGTGAGCAGGATTGTCTCGGTCAATTTGGCGGTGCCGGAGCCCAACCCGGCCAAGGGCGTTGGTGTCACGGGTATCAACAAGCGTCCGGTTGATCACCTGGTTACCGTGCGCGCGCCGGGACCCAAGACGACCGGGCTGCACAGCGGCCTGGTTGGTGACCAGATCTTCGACGTCGAGCATCACGGTGGCGACGACCAGGCCGTTTACGCGTACGCGCGGGAGGACTACGACTGGTGGCAGGCGCGGCTGAGCCGACGGCTGTCCAACGGACTCTTCGGCGAAAACCTGACGACTGAGGGGGTCGACGTCAACGGCGCGGTCATCGGCGAGCGGTGGCGCATCGGTCCGCGGTTGGTTCTCCAGCCGACCTTCGGCCGCATCCCGTGCGTCACGTTTCAGCACAAGATGGGCGAGCCGCGCTGGGTGAAGACCTTCGCCCGGGCGAACCGCCCGGGCGCGTACCTGCGGGTGCTGGAGCCCGGCGAGGTGTGGGCCGGCGATCCGGTGACCGTGGAGGACCGCCCGGCGCACGGGGTGTCGATCGCGAAGGCGTTTCGGGCGTACCTGACCGAGCCGGGGCTGCTGCCCGAGCTGATCGAGGTCGACGGGCTGCCCGACGATCTCCGTGAGACCCTCGCGGAGCGGCTTGTCCGGCGGCGGTAGCTCGTGATCGAGTGGCCGCGGTGATGTGCTGCTCGCCCAATAGGGGCGCTGAGCTCCTCCCTGGTACGCCTGCACGGGCGACACACATCCAAGTCCCTCCCCGCCAGATGGGTCACCATGTCGTTCTGCGTCGTACCCCAACGTGGCAGCAGCGCCTCCGACGGATCACCTGGATGTCGGGTCTCGGCGAGAGCGCGAGTGTTGGCTTGTGGTGCCGTCGACGGGCTGGGGATTCCATGATGCGAGGAAGGTGAGTGCCTGCTCTGTGGGGCTCGCTGGCTCCCACGTGTAGGTGATGATCGTCAGGTCGGGGTCGCCGGGCAGGTGGAGGGCTTCGCCGGTGAGTTCGAGGTCTCCGGCGATGGCGTGGTGCATGGTCTTGGTGGCGGTGTGGTGCAGTTTCACGTTGTGGGTGGCCCACAACGTGCGGAATGCTTCGCTGCGGGTGCTGAGTTCACCGACCAGGTCGGTGAGCACGCGGTCGTAGGGGTTTCGTCCGGCGTAGGTGCGCAGTGCGGCGACGCTGTCGGCGGCGACGGTGCGCCAGGCGGGGTAGAACTCCTGTGCGCGGGGGTCGAGGAACAGGTAGCGGACGAGGTTGAAACCGCCGGTCGCGCCGACGGCGTCGGCGAAAAGGGCCCGTCCGAGTCGGTTGGTGGCCAGAACGTCCATCCGCCCGTTGCGGGCGTACGCGGGGGCGTTGATGGTGTCCAGGACGCGCTGGACGCCCGGCCTCACTGGCGTCCGGCGTGCCACACGTCGGGGTGGGGACCCAGGTTTGGGCGCGTTGGCGGTTTCGGCCAGGTCGAACAGGTGGGTGCGTTCGGCTTCGTCGAGTTGCAGCGCTCCGGCGAGTGCGTCGAGCACCGAGTGGGAGACGCCGGTGAGGTTGCCGCGCTCCAGACGGGTGTAGTAGTCGGTGCTCATTCCGGCGAGCATCGCCACTTCCTCGCGGCGCAGGCCCTTGACGCGCCGCCTTCCGCCGAAGAACGGGACGCCGGCCCGCTCGGGAGTGAGGCGTTCACGACGGGTGGTGAGGAAGTCGCGGACCTCACTGCGGTTGTCCATGTCCTCGAACGTACGGCGCTGTCCGGGCGCGTAGGGAGGGTCTGGCATTACCGGGCAGGACCGTCACTGCCTACCGGCCGCGAAAGCGGGTTGGGTAGAGGTCAGGACGAAGACCAGGGTGAGCCGCAGATGCACGGTTGGCACGCCCGGTGAACCAGCGGAAGGAACCGGTATGGCTGCTCAGAACCGACTCGTCACGCTCAACAACGGGGTCGAGGTGCCGATCCTGGGTTTCGGCGTTTTCCAGGTCCCCGACGAGCAGACCGAGCAGGTCGTCACCGACGCGCTGGCGGCCGGCTACCGGTCCATCGACACCGCCGCCTCCTACGGCAACGAGGAAGCCGTCGGCCGGGCGATCGCCGCCAGCGGCATTCCCCGTGAGGAGTTGTTCATCACGACGAAGCTCTGGATCCAGCACACCGGCGAGGACACCGCCACGCGCGAGTTCGACAAATCCCTGCGGAAGCTGGGCCTGGACTACCTCGATCTGTACCTGATCCACCAGCCGCTGGGCGACTACTACAGCTCGTGGCGGGCGATGCAGAAGCTCTACGGCCAAGGGCTGATCAAGGCGATCGGCGTGTCGAACTTCTTCCCCGACCGGCTGGTGGACCTCATCCAGCACAACGACGTCACCCCGGCGGTCAACCAGGTCGAGACCCACCCGTTCTTCCAGCGCCACGGCGACCAGCAGCTCATGCGCGAGCACCGCGTGCAGATCGAGTCATGGGGGCCGTTCGCCGAAGGCAAGAACGACCTGTTCAGCAACCCGACCCTGACCGACATCGGCAGCGCGCACGGCAAGTCCGTCGCCCAGGTCATCCTGCGCTGGCTGACCCAGCGCGACGTCGTGGTCATCCCGAAGACGGTGCGTCCCGACCGCATGGCGCAGAACCTCGACATCTTCGATTTCGAGCTCAGCGACGAGGAGATGGCCCGCATTGCCGGCCTCGACACCGGCGAAACCGTGTTCTTCGACCACCGCGACCCGAAGATGGTCGAGTGGCTCGGCGGACGCCGGGTCGACTGACCCAGCCGGGCCGGCTGGTTGGCACACCGATGACTTAGAGCTCCTAACAGAATGACCTAGGGGCCGTCCGTCCTTATCGGATGGTCGACTAGAGTGCTCGGCCGTGAGGAGAGGTGACCAGCCGCCGTGGATCGTCTCGGACGACCTGTGGGCTGAGATCGAGCCGCTGCTGCCGCCCCGTCCACCACGCCGGCACCGGTTCCCCGGACGCAAGCCCCTCGACGACCGCAAGGTGTTGTGCGGGATCTTGTTCGTGCTCTACACGGCGATCCCGTGGGAGTACCTGCCCCAGGAGCTCGGCTTCGGGTCGGGGATGACCTGTTGGCGCAGGCTGCGGGACTGGAACGACGCCGGCGTGTGGCAACGGCTGCATGAGGTCCTCCTGGGCAAACTACGGGCCGCCGATCAACTGGACATGTCGCGGGCGGTGATCGACGGCTCCCACGTCCGGGCGCTCAAGGGCGGCCCAAAACCGGCCCGAGCCCGGTCGACCGCCGCAAGCCAGGCTCGAAACACCACGTCATCACCGATGCGGGTGGCATCCCCCTCGCTGTCAGCCTGACCGGCGGCAACCGCCACGACGTCACCCAACTGATGCCCCTGGTCGAGAAGATCCCGCCCCTGCGAGGCATTCGAGGTCGACCCCGACAAAGACCGAAGCGGATCTATGCAGACCGCGGCTACGACTACGACTGCTACCGCCGCGATCTGCGGGCCAAGGGCATCACCCCGGTCATCGCCCGACGCGGCGTCGACCACGGCTCTGGCCTCGGCACCCGACGATGGGTCGTCGAGCAGACCATCGCCCTGCTGCACTGGTTCCGCCGCCTGCGCATCCGCTGGGAGATCCGCGACGACATCCACGAAGCCTTCCTCACCCTCGCCTGCGCCATCATCTGCTGGCGCCGACTCCAACGCTCAAAGAGTTAGGAGTTCTTAGCCCGGAGGTGGACGACGTGCAGAGCATCGCCATTCGACGCCGGTCGCTGCTGCGGCTGAGCGGGGCAGGAGTGGTCAGCGCCGCGGCTGCGGCTGCCTTGGGAAGCTGTTCGGCGGACTCGGGACGGCAGTCGACAGCCAGCACGGCCCAGGGCCGTTCTCCGACACCGGGCGGGCGGCCAACGGTGCTGTTGGCGTACTTCTCCCGCGCCGGCTGGAACTACCACAGTGGCGGCCGCCGGTACCTGCAAACCGGCAACACCCAACGGCTGGCCGACATGATCGTCAAGCTCATCGGCTGCGACGTGCACCGCATCGAGGCCGCCGACCCCTACTCGGACGACTACGACGACACGGTCGCGCGCAACGTACGCGAGCAGAACGTCGACGCACGCCCCGCCATCGCCAACCCGCTCCCATCGGTCGACCGGTACACCACCGTGCTGCTGGCCAGCGGAATCTGGAACGTCCGCGCACCGATGATCATGTCAACCCTCGCCGAGAGCTACGACTTCACTGGCAAGATCGTTCATCCGGTCACCACCTACGCCATGAGCGGGCTGGGCACCACCGAGCGTGACTACGCCGCCTCCTGCCGGGGCGCCACGGTCGCCACCGGGCTGGCCGTACGCGGCGAAGAAGTCGATGATGCCGGGCCTACGGTCCAGGCCTGGCTGCGACAGAACAATCTGATCGCCCCTTGAGGCCGCCTGGCGCTCCGCGACGGTGCCCGCCCGGTACGTGACCGGACGGGCACCGTTGCGGTTACCGAGGCGGGTGGCTCAGGCGCTGGGGCCCCGAACCGCGACGTCCCAACTGGTGTAGGCGTAGGCGTAGGTGGCGTCGCCGTCGAAGCGGACGTGATACGTGTACTTGCCGCCCACCTGAGGGGTGTCGGTGATGGTGAACGAGCCGTCAGCGGCGAGCGGCACCAGCGGCCGGTCGGCCCCGACGGACCCGTTGCTGTTGGTGTAGACCCGATACACCACGATCGACCCGGAGGCCGGCGTGGGCACGTTGCCGGCGGTGCTCATCTGACCGGTGAGCCTGAGCGACTTCTTGGCGTTCGCTGTCGTCGGGCCGGTCACGATCAGCGAGGTGGGGTGCTGGGCCACGTCGACCGTGGTCGTGGTCTTCGACCAGCGGACGGCGGAGTTACCGTCCCAGATGGCGGTGTAGCTGACGCCCCCGCCGACCGGCGGGGTGTCGGTGACGGTGAAGGTGCCGTCCTGCGCAGTGGTCACGCCGGGCAGGGTGGTGGTGGTGCCGTTGGGCAGCGTGCGGGCAATCTCGATCGGCTGTGCGCCCGGCGCGGAGTCGTCGGGGAAGGCGAGCCGACCGGTCATGGTGAACGGGTCCAGCGCGGTCGCCGCGGTGGTCGCCGACACGCTCAGCGTGGACGTCGGCAGGAAGGCGCCCTCCACGCGCCACAGGTAGTACCGGTTGTTCGGCCAGTCGTTGAGCAGGGCGTAGAGGTCATCGCCCAGCACGGAGAGGCTGCCGGTGACCAGGTCACCCTTGTAGGTCATCTGGGCCTGCAGGGTCTTCGCCCCCGTGGCGGCGTTGTACACCTCGGCGTAGGGGCCATAGCTCGAGCCGTAGAAGGCGGTGGCGACGTGCGCGCCGTTCGGGCTGAGCGCGATCGCGCCCGGTGCGCCCGGGTAGTCGGCCCTCGATCCGTAGCTGCGGACCTTGGTCAGGGTCGTGGTGTCCCAGACGTCGAAGCCGGAGGTGGCGAAGACCGAGATGGCCTGGGCGCCGTCGGGTGTGATGGTGAGGTCGGTCAGATTCGACAGGTCGTTGTCGGCGCCGTCGATGACGCCCCGCAGCGTCGCCGGGATCGTGCTGACGTCGTACACCCGAGGGCTGGCGGGGTTGATCCCCGCCTCGGCGGTGAAGACCGTGTTGCCGGCGCCAGCGACCAGGGGCGCGCCATACATCCGGGTGGCGACCGGCACGGGCGTGGGCGCCGCCAGGGACAGGTCGAGGCCGAGGACGCCGCCGACAAAGTCGTTCTTGATGCCGTAGCCCACCCAGAGCTGGTCGCCGTCGAGAGACAGGTTTGCCGGCGACGGGTACCCGGCCAGGTTGATCCGTCGGACGACGGCGAGGGCGGCCGCGTCGATCTCGGCGATCTCGTTCGAGCCGGACAGCGCGGCGTAAACCCGGGTGCCGTCGGGCGTGACGGCCAGGCCGCTCGGGCTGGCCAGGCCGGTGATGCTTCCGGTGAGGGTGCCGTCGGCGTCAGCGACCACGATGCGGTCGTTCGCGGAGACGAAGACCCGGCCGCCGGCCGCGGCCGTGTCGACGACACCGGTAACGCCTTGGATCAGGGTGGTGGTGTCCCTGGCGGCGGCGGGTGAGGTGGTGGCGACGAGGCCGACTGCTGCGGCCATCGTCGATGCCAGGACTGAGCCGATCACGGTGCGAAATCGCACGTGCGGTCCCCTTTCGGTGGTAACCCCGTTGTGCCGCGGCGGCCGGAGAAGCCGGTGCCGGGCCCGCGACAAGATCGTCGCGCCATGGGGTTATGCGGCCGCCCGGCCGGCAGCGTTACACAGTGGATCGCGCGCGTGGGTGTCATCTCCACCCTGCGCTGTGATCGCGAGGTGGCGGGGAGCGGAATAGGCTTATGCCATGAGTGCTGTGCTTCGTGGTGCCCCCGACGCGGTGAATCCGCTTCGCCAGCTCACGATCGAGCAGCTCCGGCAACGGACGAGCCTCAAGTGGCGGGAGTACCCCGACGACGTGCTGCCGCTCTGGGTGGCGGAGATGGACGTGCCGCTGGCCGAGCCGGTCGCGCGGGCGATCACCGACGCCGTCGCGCGCGGCGACACCGGCTACACCGCCGGCACGGCGTACCCGCAGGCGCTGGCGGAGTTCGCCCGGCGTCGGTGGGGTTGGGACGGGCTGGCCGTGGCGCGCACCGCGCTGGTGCCCGACGTGATGCACGGTGTCGTCGAGGCGCTGCGGCTGGTCACCGAGCCGGGGGACGCGGTGGTCGTCAACTGCCCGGTCTACCCGCCGTTCTACGAGTTCGTGACGCACGCCGGACGCCGGATCGTGGAGGCGCCGCTCGGCGAGGACCTGCGGATCGACCTCGGCACACTCAAGGACGCGTTCCGGCAGGCTCGGGCCGGTGGGCGGCCAGCGGCGTACCTGCTGTGCAGCCCGCACAACCCGACCGGCGTCGTGCACACCGTCGACGAGTTGGCCGCCGTCGCCCGTCTGGCCGAGCAGCACGGGGTGCGGGTGATCGCCGACGAGATCCATGCTCCGGTGATCGCCGGGGGAGCGCGGTTCGTGCCGTACCTCTCGGTGCCCGGCGCGGAGAACGGCCTGTCGCTGATGTCCGCCTCCAAGGGATGGAACCTGGCCGGCCTGCGCGGTGCGCTCCTCATCGCCGGCCCGGCCGCGGCCGGAGACCTCGCCCGCGTTCCGTTCGAGGCCAGCGTCAGCACGAGCCACCTCGGCGTGATCGCCCACACCGCCGCCTTCCGCGACGGCGGTGAGTGGCTCGACGCCCTCTTGACCGGCTTGGACGACAACCGTCGGCTCCTCGCCGCGCTGCTCGCCGAGCACCTGCCGGCCATCCGTTACCGCCCCGGTCAGGCCACCTATCTCGCCTGGCTCGACTGCCGCGCCCTGGGCCTCGGCGACGACCCCGCGACCGTGTTCCTCGACCGTGGCCGGGTGGCGCTCAACTCCGGTTCGGCCTTCGGCACCGGCGGCGCCGGCCACGTCCGGCTGAATCTGGCCACCGCACCGGAGTTGATCACCGAGGCGGTACGCCGGATGGCCACCGCCGTCGCCTGAGAAGCCCCACGGTCAGCGGCGGCCGGTGGCCAGGGTGACGAGGTACTGTCCACCACCTGCGTCGACGTTCGCGGTCACCGGCAGTCCGGGCACCAGCCGGGAGAACCGGTCGACGAGCCAGTCCGCCGCCTCCTGGGCGTCCTTCTGGCTCGGACAGCGGGCGACCAGCTCGCGGCCACCCTTACGTTCGAGTCGTTCGGCGACGGTGATCAGCGGTGCGGGCTCCACCACGTGCAGGCGATCCGGCCAGGCGATGGCCACCTTGACCGCGCCCTTGCGGGTGTTGCAGGCACGGTGCGCGAGTCGCTCGACGACCTTGGCCTTCCTGTCGGCGGTACGGCTGTCGACGCTGGGACCACGCGGATCGTTCACCGACATGTCGGCGTCGACCGGCTCGTCGCACACCCAGCACCGCCAACTGTCACGTTTCGCGACGTCATCGAGGAGACTCATCCGAGCAACCTAGCCCGTCAGCGCACCGGCCGACGACAGCCCCGGCGTCGACAAATTCGGCGCGGACCCCAGCGTTGAGGCCGACCGCGCGCCGTAAAGACCGGCCACAGTGGCCGTCGAGGTGCCATCCGCGTCGTCGGTCGCCTCAAGGAATGCTCAAATTCGATCGACACGATCCACTCAGGCCACGAACGCACATACGCTCACCGGACCCAGCCCGCCCACGCCCTCCCGCTCCTTCTCGCACCGACGATGGTCGTCGTACCCAGGCTCTTCGCGCGTTCGGCACGGCTGTCCTACACGGGGGCGACGCGCACGGAGTTCCGCCACCACCTCAATCACCCGTCGTAAGTAGAAGGAGGGGGAATGCGGCGCACACAACGGCGCATCGCGCTTCTCGCGCTGCCCGCCCTGGTGGGTAGCATCCTCGTGGCGACCGGGCCTGCGGGCGCGGATCCCGCGGGGCCGTCGGCCACCGCCGGCCGATCCCAGGTCGAGAACGCCGAGTCGGAACGCCTCGTACACATCAGGCTGACCGGCGCGGACATGCTGGACAAGGTGGCAGCCGCCGGCTTCGACCTTGAGCACGGCCTCCGGCGTGTGCCGAGCGGCATCGAAGGCGAGGCGGTGGTGACCGCCGAGCAGATCACCGAACTCACGTCGATGGGCGTCGACGTGCTCGGCGACGACGCGGGCTTCGCCTGGAGCGACGAGGCCGACGGCGGCATCGACATCGACGCCGCCGGCACGCGAGCGGTCCAGCCGTCGAACCACGAGGCGACGGTACGTATCGCCCGCGCCGACTGGTTCACCACAAAGGGCCAGGGCTTCCTGTACGTCGAGGCGCGAACCACCGAGGGGCAGCAGGCGGACCCGATCGTCGGGATGCAGCTCGAGAACGACTCGGGCAAGGGCACCGCGTTCGGCTTCGCCCGAACGATGAGCCGGTTCGTCGACTCCGGGCAGTACATGTTCCACCGGAACCTGTTCAAGCTCGACGTCCGCCCGAACAAGATCCAGGTGACGAGCTCCACCGGCGGCGTCACCACAGGCGTCGTCTCCAACTGGCTCGAGGACGCCCCGCCGCCGCTGACGGCGAACCCGTCCTACAAGTCGGACTTCGTGGACGGTTACAAGCACCCGCAGCAGCTCTACAGCCGCGCCAAGGAGATCGCCCGCCAGTACCCGGACATCGCCGAGATCGTCTACCTGCCGAACCAGACGAACGGGTACCAGCGCAAGGCGCAGGCCCAGATCGGCGGCACCGGGCAGGCGGCGGTCGTCGTCACCTCGGCGGCGTGGGGCCACGAGGGCGGCAACGACATCACTGTGGAGTTCGTGGACCGCTCGGACGCGAACCTCCCGCTCGCGGTGGAGGTCGCGGACAAGGCGGTCCGCGTCCTGCTCGCCACGGACGCCTCCGGTGGACCGGCGAGTACGGCCACCGAGGTGGCGGAGGCACTGCGGACCCGGTCCCAGGGCCTCATCGACCGAGCGCACCCGTACCGCACCAACCAAGGCACAGGCATCGTCGCGCCGACGGCCGGACCGGTCGCGCTGACCGACTTCCTCGACCAGAAGCGCGCCGGCGCACCGGCGGGCGAGGTGCCGCGAGGCCCGGTCACGATCCCGGTCCTGCGGATCGGCAAGCACCGGGACGGCAAGAAGCCCGGTGTTCTCATCCAGGCGCAGGACCACGCCCGTGAGTGGGTGCCGGCGACGACCAGCCTGGAGTCGGCCGAGCGTCTGGTGCACAACTACAAGTCCGACAAGGAGACGAAGAAGATCGTCGAGAACACCGACATCTTCTTCATCCTGTCCAACAACCCCGACGGGGCGAACTACAGCTTCTACAACTTCGCCTCCCAGCGTAAGAACATGACGAACCACTGCCCGGACGCGAGCGCCGATCCGGGGCAGCGGAACTCCTGGGGCGTCGACCTGAACCGGAACTACCGGGTCGGGTCGGGCCACGACGGCTACGCGGGAGGGTCGACCAACTGCGTCAGCGGCACCTACCAGGGACCGGAGGAGCTGTCCGAGCCCGAGTCGAAGAACATCATCTGGCTGGTCGAGAAGTACTCGAACATCAAGTTCATGATGTCGGTGCACTCCAACGGCGGTCAGCTGTTCTGGCAGCCCGGCGCGTACATCGCGGACGGCCGGATCACCACGCCGCGTCCGCCGCTGGGTGACGAGGCGTTCTACTGGCAGTCGGCCGCCCGGATCCTGTCGCAGGTCAAGGCGCATCGGGAAACCGTCGTCACGCCCGAGAACGTCGGCGGCTCGTCCGACGTCCTCTACTCCTCGGCGGGCAACGTGCGCGAGGACCTGTACCACACGTACGGGATCTACGCGTTCGGCTGGGAGGTCGGCGGCTCGGTCTACAACCCGGCCACCGGCAACTGGCAGGGCGGTTCGTTCCAACCCGAGTGGGCGGGGAACCCCGACCTCGTCAGTGGCCACGCCGAAACGATGGAGTACGCCAACGGGATCATGGAGATGTTCCGGGTCGCGGCGGACTGGGGCAGAGACAAGAAGGACCCGACATCCCAGCTCGTCCCCGGCGCGGGGCGCTACTCCGGGCCCGTCGACGTGCGCTTCGAGACCAACGAGCCGGCCACCATCTACTACACGACGGACGGCAGCCGACCCACGCTCGAGTCGCCCCGCTACGCGGCGACCGAGTTCCGCGAGCCGGGGCAGGTGTTCCACGTGACCGAGACGACGACGTTCCGCTGGTTCTCGGTCGACAGCGCCGGCAACATCGAGAAGAACTACGACCCGACGAAGAACGACAAGCGCAACAACTACCGCACGGCGACGATCAAAATCGCCGAGAAGTAGTGGCCCTCCAGTGATCGTTGCCCCGTCGGTGCGGTTTCACCCGCGCTGACGGGGCAACGGTCGCTGACAGCCGCCCGGCCACACGTCTGGCCTTCAACCTCCTGCTCAGCTGAGCCGGCCGTCGTGGGCGAGCAGGGCGATCTGGGTGCGGTTGTCGAGGTCCAGCTTGGTCAGGATGTGCGAGACGTGCGCCTTCACGGTGGTCACGCTCATCAGCAGCTCGGTGGCGATCTCGGCGTTGGAGCGTCCCTGGGCGATGGCCAGCACGACGTCACGTTCGCGGGGCGTGAGCAGGGCCAGCCGGGAACGCGCGTACTCGTAGGACTCGGCGCCGGAGGCCACCCGCTGCATGAGGCGGCGCGTGACGCCCGGCGACAGCATCGGGTTGCCGGCGGCGACGGCGCGGACGGCCTGGCTGATCCGCTGCGGCGGGGTGTCCTTGAGCAGGAAGCCGCTGGCGCCGGCCCGCAGGGCCCGCACCACGTGCTCGTCGGTGTCGAACGTGGTGAGCACGATGATCTCCGGTGGCCGAGGGCGGCGGCGCAGACGTTCGGTGGCGGTGATGCCGTTGACGCCGGGCATCCGGATGTCCATCAGCACCACGTCGGGCATGTGCCGGTCCACCGCGGTGATCGCCGCACCGCCGTCGGCGGCCTCGCCCACGACGACGATCCCGTCGGCGCCGTCGAGCATCATCGTCAGCATTCCCCGTACCAGGGGATCGTCGTCGACGATGACCACACGGACCGGGCCCGTCACGTCGGCCACGGCAGCCACGCGGTGAGGTGGAACCGACCCGAGGCGTCGATGTGGTGGGCGACACGGCCGCCGGTGAGGGCGGCCCGTTCGGCGAGACCGATCAGGCCCGCGCCGTCGTGCCCGGAGGCGCCGCCGTCGGGTGTCGTCGGGTTGCTCACCGCGATGCTCAGGCCGGAGCCGGGCCCCCCGCCGACGGCGAGTCGGACCGGCTGTCCGGCGGCGTGCTTGCGGGCGTTGGTCAGCGCCTCCTGCGCGATCCGGTACGCGGTGCGGCCGACCGCCGGCGGGACCTCGACCGGCGGGCCGAGCGGGTCGTCGACCTCGATCTGCTGCCCGGCCGCCCGGGCCTCCTCGACCAGGCGCGGCAGGTCGGCGAGGCTCTGCCCGGGTGGCGCGTCCGCCGGAGTCTCGGCGTCGTCGCTGCGCAGCAGCGTGATGACCTCGCGCAGCTCGTCGAGGGCCTGGTGCGCGCTGGCCCGGATCACCCCGGCGGCGGCGCTGAGCCGCTCGGGTGGCGCGTCCGGCCGGTACTCCATCGCGCCGGCGGCCGCCGCCAGCAGCGACAGCCGGTGGGCCAGCACGTCGTGCATCTCCCGCGCGATGCGGCTGCGCTCGGCCGCCCGGGCCTCGACGACCCGGCGTTCCTGCTCCTGCTCCGCCCGCCTGGCCCGGTCCCGGAGCGCCGCCAGCAGGGCGTGCCGGGCCTGCGCCCAGGTGCCCCAGCCCAGCAGGGCCGCGTACGCGGCCGTCATGAGCACCAGCCGCCACCCGAACGGCAGGCTGGGCGTCGGCCGCCACAGCGCCTGCACCGCCTCGCCCGCCACGCCGACCGCCGCCACCACCGCGGCCTGCCGGAACGGCCGGTTGCGGGCGGCGAACAGCACAGCGAAGCTCGCCACCGGAGTGGCCACCGGCGACAGCGCCACCAGCAGGCCCGCGAGCACGCCCGCGACCTCCGGGCGGCGGACGACCACCGGGACGAGGGCCAGGGCGGCCACCGCCAGCGCGACATCGGCGCGGACCAGGGCGGTCGACCCGGAGCGGGTGGCGGACCACAGCGCGGTCGCGATGAGCACGCCCATCGCCACGGTCGCCACGCCCGCCGGGACGGAACGCCACGTCCGCGGCGGGTCCACGTCGCACGTCGCCGCATCCACCAGCGCAGGCTACTGGGCTCGCGGAGGGCCGGACCACCTCCTTTGGTAGTACGCGGCGCCACCGACGGATGTACGCACCGCGGCGTCCGGACCGACGTGCCCGACCCGGGCCGGTCCACAGACTCGGGGCATG